>NZ_JALKBX010000005.1 GCF_023227745.1 Natroniella acetigena
GAGTTCTAGCAGAATTCAAATGCTCCTGAATTATTTTGAATTTTAAGCTAATAATTAAGTAGGATAAGCCTAATTTTTAAATTTACATTATTATCAATTATAGATAACTATAGTCTATAAGACATTTATCAAGTTTCACTAGGAAAACAATCAATGTTTTATTATTAATTATTATCCATAATTTTCATATAGGTTGATATTAGGTATGTCAGCTAATTTATTTTTCACAAAAATCGAGGAAGAACCTTAATTTTTAAAATTAGATATAGAAAAACTCCAGCAAAAATGTTACCCTATCTATGGAAACACCCAGAATCCAAGATAGGAGGAATAACATATGCTGGAGTCTAGAGACTATTTTACCACAAAAATTGAAGATTTAAAAGACCTTATTACAGTATCTTTTGTGATAATTGATGATACTTACAAAGAAGTAACCCCAACATATATTAAAAATCGTCGTAATGTTGATAAAGCAATAAATACTGATAGTGAAATAATTACTATTAGCATCGTAGGTGAATTATTAACTATCAATTCAGAAAAATCTTGGCTAGAATTTGTTAAAAAGAACCTGAAAGACTTATTTCCTGATATTTGTCACAGAACAAGATTTAATAGAACTCGTAGAAATCTCCATGATGTAATTGAACAAATACGTGAGAAATTATTTAAAATCTTAGGTTATCATTTAGATGAATATAGAATTATTGACAGTATGCCTATTCCTGTCTGCAATTTTGGCAGAGCACATTTTCATAAGGTTTTTCATAGGGCTGATTATGGATATTGTGCTTCTAAAAAAGAAACTTACTTTGGTTTTAAATTACATACACTTATTACTCTTAATGGCTATATTACTGACTTTGTTATAACCCCAGCAAATATAGATGATAGAGCTGCTATTTGGGATTTAATTTCACCCTATAATTCAATAAAAATTTTGGGTGATAAAGGATATGTCGATAAAGACATAAAATCTGATTTAAAACAGGAAAAGAATATCGATTTATTTCCTCTTAAACGTAGTAATAGTAAAGATCCATACCCTAAATCATTTAGAAATTTAATTTCTAAAGTAAGGAGAAGAATTGAAACTTCCTTTTCGCAACTTACTGAACAATTAAACATATCAAAAGCAAATGCAAAATCATTTTGGGGATTAATAACTAGAATTAAAACTAAATTATTAGCCCATAATTTATGTTACTTTATCAATAAACATTTGGGTAAAACTGTAAATATTGGGCATATAAAAGAACTAGTATTCTAACTAAGCTATAGAAAAAATCATACGATTAAATCAGAAGGTATCTTTGATTTATCTATGATAAATTTCAACTTATTTGTTAATTTGTTTCTATTAGCACAATGCGTTATACACAGATTTTACTCTTTACGACAACTATCCTAACACATAGGGGTATTAATATTATGAAAAGAAAAATTTCAAAAACTGTTGATATTTCAGGATTAATTATTTTCATTATTTTAGGTTAATATTAATAATTCTTCACATTTTTCCCACCACGCTTATCTATTTTTATGGATTCTAATACAGGAACATATAGGATAGAATAGAGAATTGAGAATTATAGAGCTAAGAGGGGGTTTGGATAAGATAAAAAGATGGCAGAGTTTGAAGAGTTATTACAATCCCTTACAGTAGTGTGTTAGTTGTTTTCAAATTTAAAAAAATTACGGTTGTGGATAATATTACAGCAATGAGGTATTTTTGGAGGGGAAAATATCTTATGTGGAAATAGAAAAGTTGAAAAATGGAATCTGTAGGATTCTTAGCTCTTGTGACGTTTGTTTTTGCTTTAGCGGCTATCTTGTAAGTATATTCCCTCAAAAAAGGGATAGAGCAGTTAAAGGAAGAAGTAAATGAATTAAAGGAGTAGAAGTTTTGTAAACAGGTAAAAAACAGACAATGAATATTACTAAAGTTTAAAAGATTGCTTCCTAAATAAAAAGGAGGAGATGATACTGATAGAAGCAATTCGCCTAATGCGAGAGGAAGAAGAAGCTAAGATAAAAAGCCTTGCTAAAAGCTCTTTTGGTTTTTTACATGGTAGCTTAGCTAAAACGACTGAACATACCTATGTGTATGAACTTTCAGAAGAGATTATAGGAGTTGTTGTGCTTGAAACTTTTACTTTCAAGAGAAATCGGCTTGGTGGTGTCGTAAAGTGGCTATTTACCGAGCAGAAAGCACGTGGTCGTGGCGTAGCTAGTGCATTAATTGAACATTCGGTTAGAAAATTACAAGAACTCGGTTGTGACGAGATGTTTACAACAGTTGAGGGTTATAATACTGATTCGAGTAATCGTTTTGCTGATCAAGGTTTTATGCCGCTTAGTGTTATGCAGCAGATACGCCGATATGGTCTTAGTTTACTAAAAATAGGGCCAAAAACATTTCATACAATAGATATTGGCCATTTTCTTTGGGCTAGATCTGGGGGTATGTCCCAGAGTCCAAAAGAGTCTGTAAGTTTAGAAGATACTCGGCAGGTTGTAGGTGGAGGTGTATTAGCTTGGTGGGCTAATGTGTTGATTATGTCAGTTATTCTAATGCTTCAACATTTTCGTGTCGGAGCATCAACTGAACTTATGTGGCAGCTACCGATTGCAGTTGCCTTGGTATTTGGAATACGTTCGTTGGCAATGAAGTTAGTTGCGAAACGGCTTGGGTGTGAACTTCAGTATAGAATCTGGGAAACTGGACTTACGCTCTCAGTAATTATTACTATTTTATTTGGGGGAATTTTTCCGTCTCCGGGGTCATATTATCCTAAGCTGGTTCGGTGGAGCTATCGCAAAAAATTATCACAGCTTGCAATTGTATCGTTTTTTGGTGCACTTTCGGTGCTTATTCTTGCTTGGCTTCTTTTGGTCTATAAAGCGTTAGCAATTGCTAGTATTGCACCTGCAGTGATAAGTGACCTATTTCGCATTTCATTCTTTCTGGCGTATTCGTTGCTGATATATGAGGTGCTTCTTCCTTTTTTTCCTTTCGAGTCTTACAACGGAAGGCGAATATGGGATCAACACCGCACTCTGTGGGGTATTTTGGCAGCTGGAACTATTGCTCTTTTGTTAATTTCTTAGAATTAACAATAGCTATGCAAAAGTAATGAGTAAAATTATAGATTATATATAAGGTGTTATATGTAGGATAGACCACTGTCGCATAAATCAAGTTATACGCCCATTCTTAGTATAATGGTATTAGGTTAATTAAGTAGATTAGTTTTGGGGTGAATTTATTCCCTATAGTGAAAATTATTTAAAGGGAGATGGATATAAGGTTCCTCTGCTTTAGTTGAATAGATTTTTTGGTTTTAATATAAATGAATATCGAGATTTTATAGATGACTTTTTTGAGCAAAACTATGAGCAGGATTATTTAATTATTGACTTACGACAAAATGGTGGTGGTAATGCTGAATTGGGACATTATGTACTTATGTACTGAGTTATCTTACTGATGAGCCATATACAACTTATTATCAATTTCAATATAAGATTAGTAATACCTTGTTAAATAAATATCGTAGCGAAAATTTGACTGATAAAAAATATTAATTACTTTATTAGCTCTTAGTTATCCAATCATAATCGGTGATGCTATGCATTTGATGTATAATTTAGCTGACACCTTTTGGGTAGGAAGGTTAGGAGCAGAGTATTTAGCAGCAATTTCTTTATCTTTTCTACTAATATTTTTAATTTTTGGTTGGTTTTTGTTTCCGAAGTTAGGTATTAAGGGTGCTGCTATAGCAACGATATTTTCTCGTTTTATCGAAGCAATTATAGGAATGTATCTATTCTTTACTGGAAGAAAGGGATTAAGCTCAAGTTAGATTATCTTAAACCTGATAAAGAGATGGTTAAGCAAATAATTAAGGTTGGTTTTCCAGCTGCGATTGGGATGTCAGCTTTGTCTTTAGCAATAGCAGTTATGACTTCAATTGTAACTGCTTTTAGTACATATACTCTTGCTGCTTGGGGAATAGCTAATAGAATTACTTCAGTAATTAGAATGCCTGCTCAAGGTATGGGGGGTAATAGGTCAATTTTTGGGTACTGACAAGCCTGATGAGGCTGGAAATACAGTAGAGCAGATGTTATTTCGGATATTAACTCTGTCCTTTATTTTTATCTTATTATATCCGAATATAAGGATATATATATTATCAAGTTAGTAAAGTAAAAGGTCAAAAGAAGGTTAGTCAATTAAAGTATTTTTGAAAATTAAATTAAAATTAAGCAGGGAAAATTTGATTTATGCTGAATAATTTATGTAGAATTAAGGATTTTTAAAATCGAATATGCTTGTGATTCGGTGTCTTTAGTTATATCTAAAGGAGAATAGGGAATCAGGTGAGAATCCTGAACGGGCCCGCCACTGTGACTAGCAGAAGAGCAATTAATAGTGAATAATGAATAGTTGAAGTTCACAAAAGCAAAACTATTACTTATTGATTGCAAAAGGACTTTAGTACCACTTGGATTAATTGGTAACTAGTAGCTAGTGATTGGTAATTGGTAACTAATTACTAATCACAAATTATTAATTACTAGCCTCCAGGGAAGGTAAAGTTCTTATAGCTGGAAGTCAGGAGACCTGCCTAATCATTGAGCCTACAGATCTTCGCTGGCAAGAAGAAGTAGGTAATTAGTATAACGGCTGATTATCCTCAATCTTTGTTACGAAGGTTGAGGAGTTTTAAATTAAGAGAGTGAAAAGGAGTACTCTCAGCTAAAAGGAAATATTGGAAGAGTGAACATCTAGTCTCAGGATGTTTTACAGATATTGAGGGTTTTAGTGTTTTGATTGTGTGAATTTGAATTCTAATTGTCAATTGTACATTGTAAATTGTAAATTGTACACTAAGACGGGGGGCAGAGAAATTTAGTTGTCTGCGAAGTATTGTAATGGCAGGCTTTAATTTAGCTGAGAGCTTTAAGTTATTAAGGGGGGATGGGGTAATGAAAAACATAAGAAGATTAATAGTATTAACATTTTTATTTGTTTTAATAACATCTTATTTTGTTGGGGGAAATATAGTTGTGGCAAGAAACTACCCTGTAAATATCATTGATGATTTAGGAAAAGAGGTTGTAGTTGAAGAGGAGCCAGCTAGGATTATCTCATTAGCTCCTAGCCATACTGAGATAGTATTTGCCTTAGGAGGAGAAGAGAAGCTAGTAGGGGTTACAGAGTATGGTGATTATCCTAAAGCTGCCCAAGAGATAACTAACATAGGTACAATCACAGAACCAAGTATGGAGAGGATAATTGGTTTACAGCCTGATTTAGTATTGGCTTCCGAACTTACTCCTAAGGAGACGATTCAAAGATTGGAGCAACTAGAAATTAATGTAGTGGCATTAGCACCGGAGAGTGTCGATGGAGTTATCGAGACGATTAGCTCAGTAGGAGAGTTAATAGGTCAACAGGAGGAAGCAGTCAGTCTAATAGCTGAGATGAATGATAAAATTACTGAAGTAAGAGAGATTGTTGAGAAGAATATGGCAGATGATGAAAGACCAAAGGTGTTTTATGAGGTCTGGAAGGAGCCCTTATATACGGCAAGTGCAGGTACCTTTATTGATGATTTGATTCATTTAGCTGGTGGGGTCAATATAGCTCATGATACTCAAGGGAAGTGGCCACAGTATAACTTTGAGGTTTTATTAGCACAGAATCCTGATATCTATTTGGTTTCTCATGAAAGTGAAGCTAGTAAAGAATCAGTTCAAGCTAGGGAGAAATTTCAATCTATTAAGGCTATTAAAGAAGGAAGGGTCTATCCTTTAGATGCTGATTTGTTGAATCGTGCCGGGCCAAAGTTGATACTTGCCTTAGAGGAGCTAGCTGAAGTAATTCATCCAGAATTATTTAATTAAAGGAAGAGGCTGTATGGAAGAGGTGTGTGATGATAGATAAAAAGCTAAAGTGGTATGGGATAATTATGGGATTAGTTATCTGTTTGACTGTAGTAGCAATTTTAGGGGTTAGTTTGGGTGCAACTGAAATTTCATTTTCAGAAGTAAGTAAGATACTAATTAATGAGATTCCTGTGTTAAGTGAGTTGATTGAGTTAGAGGATAATGAAATCAATCAAATGATTGTCTTTCAGCTTAGATTGCCTAGAGTATTATTGGCAGGTTTGGTAGGAGTGGCGCTGGCAACTTCTGGTACTGCTTTTCAGGCATTATTAAAAAATCCAATGGCCGATCCTTATATTATTGGAATTTCGTCTGGGGCTTCTTTAGGAGCTGCCTTAGGAATGGTCTTTAATCTGGATGTCAATATTTTAAGATTTAATACAATTCCTTTACTTGCCTTTATAGGTGCTTTGGGGACTACTTTTATAGTTTATAATTTAGCAAAGAGTGGTCGGAAGGTGGCTGTGGCTACATTATTATTAGCTGGGATTGCTGTTGGTTCATTTCTATCGGCTGTTGTTTCTTTATTAATGGTCTTTAATGATGATAGTATTCAACGAATTATATTTTGGACGATGGGAAGTTTAGCTGACAGTAGTTGGCAACGAGTAGGGATGATCTGGATTTATATTTTAATTGGCTATGTTATAATTCATTTATTGGCTAAGGATTTGAATATTATGTTATTAGGAGAGGAATCGGCACAAAGCTTAGGGATTGAAGTTGAAAAAATAAAGAAGGTGCTTTTGTTAGCTGGTGCTTTATTAGCAGGAGCTGCAGTAGCAGGAAGTGGAGTGATTGGGTTTGTTGGGTTGATTATTCCTCATATTGTGCGGTTAGTGGTTGGCCCAGATCATAGAATTTTAATTCCAAGTTCAGCTTTAGTTGGAGCAGCCTTTTTGATCCTGACCGATCTATTAGCAAGAACCTTGATTGCTCCTACTGAGATTCCAGTAGGAATTATAACTTCTTTATTTGGAGCACCTTTCTTTATTTATCTATTACATAAGAAGAAAAGAACAGGGTTTTAGGAGATGGTTGATAATGGCTGTTAAGCTTAAGGTTGATAAGTTAAGTTATAAATATAATGAGTTGACTAAGATTTTAAAGGGAGTCAGTTTTGCAATTGAGCAAGGGGAGTTTATAGCTTTGATTGGCCCTAATGGTTCTGGAAAGTCAACCTTGCTTAAGAATATAAACTCTATTCTTAAGCCGGATCAGGGAAAGGTCTATTTAGACGAGCTTGATCTGCAAAAGTTGGCTAAAAAAGAGATGGCTAAGAGGTTGGCTGTAGTTCCGCAAAATACGACGATAAACTTTGATTTTACAGTTGAAGAGATAGTATTGATGGGGAGAGCCCCTTATCTTTCTAGATTCAAAGGTGAGAGCAGTCAAGATTATCAGATTGTTAGAGAAGCGATGGAGCTGACCAATACTACTCAATTTGCTGATAGAAGGATTAATCAATTAAGTGGAGGGGAGAGGCAGAGGGTAATTTTGGCTAGGGCGTTGGCCCAACAGCCGGAAGTCCTATTATTAGATGAGCCTACCTCTAATCTTGATATTAATTACCAATTAGAGATGATGGAGTTATTAAGGAAACTCAATCGGGAGCAGGAGTTAACCATCTTGATTGTAATCCATGATCTAAACCTTGCTAGTCAGTATTGTGATAAGTTACTACTGCTTAATCAAGGTCAAATTTATGGCTTTGGAACTCCAGAGGAGATTATTACTGCCGAAAATATAGAAGAGGTTTATGGCTCGAAGGTGATTATTAGGAGAAATTATCCTAGCAATCGCCCCTATGTAACCTTAGTTGATAATTGCTATTTACCCAATCAACAATTAGACCACAAAGTGCATCTGATCTGTGGTGGTGGAAGTGGTCGGAAGTTGATGGAGAATTTAGTTGAGATGGGTTATCAGGTTAGTTGTGGGGTAGTCAATAAACAGGATTCTGATTGGGAAGTTGCCAAATCATATGGAGTTGAAATAATCAGTGAAGCTCCTTTTAGGTCAATCAGTAAAGAACAGCATCAAGCTAATTTGGCTAAGATTAAAGGGGTAGATACTGTAGTTTTAGCTGATATTCCTTTTGGCCCGGGGAATTTATTGAATTTGGAAGCTGCATTGTGGGCCATCAAGGAAGGTAAAGAGGTAATTATAATTGATCAAGTTGGGATAGAGGATAAAGATTATACTGCTGGGAAGGGTAGTAGTTTATTTAGAAAGTTATTGGATGAAGATCCATTGGTGGTTAAGGAAAAGTATGAAGTACTAGAGATGTTAAATCAGAAGATTAAGATGTAAGATATTAAGAAATTTATAGAAAAAAATGAAATTTATTTATTTTGGGGCAGGGGAAATTAGGTTTGTGGTGAATATTTTAAGTAAGAAGTATTAAAATTGAATAGTAAATAATTAGGTGCCTTTAGTTACGGCTAAAGGAGAATAGGGAATCAGGTGAGAATCCTGAACGGACCCGCCACTGTAACTGGTAGAAAAAAAGCAGTTAATAGTTAATAATGAATAGTGAATAGTTGAAGTTCAAAGGTAAAATCAAAAATTATTAATTATTGACTGTTAAAAGGACTTAATAAGACCACTTGGAGCAACTGGTAACTAGTAGCTAGTGATTGGTAATTGGTAACTAATCACTAATCACTAATTACTAGTTACTAGCCTCCAGGGAAGGTAAAGTCCTTACAGCCAGAAGTCAGGAGACCTACCTAATTATTTAACCTACTGATCTTCGATGGTAAAGGGGAGTAGGTGATTAGTATAATGCCTAATCATCCTCAATCTTTATTATGAAGATTGAGGATTTTTTAATATATTTTAAAATAATACTATAAAGAAAGGGGAAATTAGAAAATGAAGAAGAGTGGATTGATTTTATTTATGGTTTTGATGTTAAGTTTATTGATAGTACCAGTTGCATTAGCTGAAGAAGTTGAGGAGGAAATAAGTTTTGAAGGGTTTACCTTGGATGAGTTTGTGGTTATTGCTTCTAGACATCCGGAGTTGTTGTCTGAAACGCCAGTCAGTGTGGATGTAATTACTGAAGAGGATATTGAACAGAGTAATGCTCAGAATGTGGCTGATGTGTTGAGGGATGTAGGGGGAGTTAATATTACAGATTATGGTGGCTCGGCAGGAATGAAAGAAATTAATATTCGTGGTTCCTCTGCTGATGATGTTTTAGTGTTAATTGATGGCCAGCGAATGAATGATCCACAGAGTGGAGGTATTGATTTAGGACAATTGTCGATAGGACAGATTGAGAGTATTGAAGTATTGCGTGGGCCAGCTTCTGCTATCTATGGGGCAGATGCAGCAGCTGGTGTGGTCAGTATTACTACTAAAAGTGGAACTATTGAACCTGAAACTAGCTTGAATACTGTTTTTGGTTCTTTTGGGACTAAGAATTATAATTTAAGCCATAGGGGAAGTACAGGTGACTTGGGTTATAATGTAAATGCAACCTGGAAAGAGTCAGATGGTCATCGGGAGCAGAATAGTGATTTAGAACAGCAAATAGTCTTTACAAAATTTGATTATCGACTAAGTGATTACTCTGATCTGGCTCTATCACTGCAATATAATAATTCAGAGAAAGGAGCTCCTGGATCTGTTTATTGGCCAGATTATAATGCAAGAAATGATGATGAAGATAAAAATGTTAATCTACAGTGGAATCGGGAAAAAGATGGTGTAACTAGTAATGCAGTGGTTTATTATAACGATAGCCAGACGGATTACTATGATGATGGGTATTATACTGATCCTGATGATGATTGGGGAACTAAGTATTATTATGATGAAGAAGAGGAAGTTTATTATTATTCTGAAGGTGAAAAGATTAAAGAAGGAGATCCATTTTTTTCGGCAGATCCAAATGACTTGGAAGAAGATGAAAGAAGTAATACTCATGAAATAAATAGAATTGGTTTAGACTTCGATCAGGTCAGACGCTTCGATGACCATACCTTAACTTATGGTTTAGAGATTAGGCAATATGAAATTGATAGTGATATGGAGATATTGACGGTTGATTTAGAAAGGAAAGAAATAGGAAAAGAAAGTGCATTGAATTATGCTTTATTTGCTCAAAATGATTGGCAGGTGAGTGGTTCTCTTAAATTAACAATTGGTAGTCGCTATGATGAACATGAAGAATATGGGAGTGAGTTTAGTCCTCGAATAGGAAGTGTCTATAATTTGAATGATCATTTAAATTTATATACGTCAGCGGGAAGAGCTTATCAGGCTCCAACAGTCAATGATCTTACTGCTAATCCAGAGTTAGAGCCAGAGACAAGTAAAGCCTATGAGACAGGGATTAGGTATTTAGGTGAGAATACAAGGGGTGAATTTGGTTTATTCAGAAGAGATGTGGATGATATGATTAAATGGGAGCCAATTGATCATGAAAATGCTGATCCTTTTCTTGATTGGGCACCAGATAATCTTGATTCTGCTAAGATTACAGGTGGAGAATTAATTTTAAATAGGCATCTAAGTGATAGTTTGTCTGTTGATTTTAATTATACTTATTATGAAGAATTTGTAGAAAGCGAGGATGAAGATATATATGTTGAAGATGTATTTGGATATGTAGAAATGGATACTGAAGAGCTTGAACAGAGTCATATAGTTAATTTAGGACTTAATTATAATAAAAAAGATTTTAATGTAAATATAACTGGAAGATTTTTTGATAGTAAAACAGAAAAAGAGCATGAAAAGCATGAGGAGTATGATTTGGATTATACAGAAACAAATAGTTACTTTGTAACCGACTTAAGAGTAGCTCATGAACTTCCCAGAGATACAGAAGTAGCATTGGAAGTTAATAATCTCTTTGATAAAGAGTATGAAGTTAGAGATGGCTATCCGATGCCAGAACGTAACTACATGTTAAACTTAAGCAAGAAATTTTAACCTAAAGTAATAACGAAGATGGAGGATGGTAATGATGAAGTTAAAGAAAAAGCTTAATAGATTAATCACTCCCTTGCGGGTGGCTTTTATCTTAGCAGTTGCAGTTCATCTATTAGCTTTCAGTTTATTGTCTGATCATGTGTTAGGAGATGATGTAGGGCAAGCTGATTCTGACTTAGTACAACAGTTGAGGTTTCAGATGGCTGCTCAAGCTGAAGGGCCTCCATCTTCTCCAATTGAAACTGAAGAAGAAGTAACGGATAAGGAGGAAACGGAAGAACAAGACCAGAATAAAGAAAGTGAAGAAGAGGAGCCAGAACAAGAAGAAGTAGAGACTGAGGAAGAAGTGACAGAAGAGCCCGACAAGCAAGAAGAGGTAGAGGTTGAGGAAGAAGATATAGAAGAAAAAGAAGCAGAGACTGAAGAAAAAGCTGCAGAAGAAGTAGAAGAGGAAGCAGAGTTTGAAGAAGAGATTGAGGATGAAGAAATAGAAGCAGAAGAAGAGAAAGAAGTCGAGGAGGAAGTTGAACAAGAAGAAGTAGAAACTGAGCCAGAAACTAAAAAAGAGGAACCAAAAAAGGAAGTAATAGAGGCTGAAGAGGAAGAGACAGAGCAGGAGGAACTAGAAGAAGAAAAAAAGGAATTTGAAGATAAAGAAGAAGTGGATGAGGAGATTGAAGAGGAGCCAGAGATAGAGAATGATGGGTTTAAAATGGATGATGAAGATGACTTAATTAAGGAAGTAAAAGGAGATAAAGAAAGCCCTGCTGACTCTAGAGTGGATTTAACCCAGGGAAATCCTAGTTCAGGTATTCTACCTCCTTCTATAGCAGATTATAGAGAACCGGATTATCCGCAAGCAATGAGGCGAAGGGGTATTGAAGGAAAAGTGGTTTTAAAGGTTTTAATCAATTCGCAAGGGTCAGTTAAAGAAGTTGAAATTAAGAGATCTTCTGGATATGAACGCTTGGATCTAGCAGCAAAGGAGAGTGTTCAACAGTGGAGGTTTAATCCAACGAAGAAAGATGATGAAGTAGTTGAATCTTGGATATTAGTACCAGTAAAATTTGAATTAAGAAGGTAAAGAGGTGGTATTATGAATTATCTATTAGAGAGTGGCGGAATGGTCATCTATCCTTTATTAATCTGTTCGATAATTGCTTTAACAATTATTATTGAAAGGTTATATCACTTTTCTAGAACTCCTAAGGAGATTAATGATGAGGTAATGGCTGAGATTAAAGCGCAAATAAAAGCAGGAGAGGCTGAGGAAGCAATTAAGCTTTGTGAAGAGATTGAAGGGCCAATTGCTAAGATTTTAAAAAAAGGTATCTTTAACTTAGATAAAGAGGTTGAAGAGATTGAAAAACAGATGGAAGAGATTGAACTGAGTGAATTTCCCAAATTAGAAAAATACTTAGGTTTATTGAATTTTATTGGCAAGGTCAGCCCTTCCTTAGGTCTATTAGGGACTGTCACAGGAATGATAAGAACTTTTCAAATGTTTTAGCTATGAGTGGAGAACCTCAGCAGTTAGCAGGTGGTATTTCGGAAGCCTTACTGACTACTGCTACAGGATTAGTAATCTCTATTCCAGCACTCGGGGCTTATCAATATTTTATTAGCAAACTAGAACGTATAGTTAGAAACTCACAAAAGAGGCAGACCGAGTTGGTCAATTATATCAAAGAAGTAGGGATTAATGATGGGGTATGAGATTAATAAGCCTGATTTTGATCTTGACTTAGCTCCAATGATAGATGTTGTATTTTTGCTCTTAATCTTTTTTATAGTAGCTTCTACATTGAACTTAGAGGAGGTAAAGTCAGAGATTCAACTGCCGGATACTGAAGTTGTTGAAAGCACTCAAGAAACGAAGATAAATGTTGCAATTACCAAGGATGGAAGAGTATATCTAGGGGAGAGAAATGTCCAATTAGAAGAGTTAGGTTATCTATTAGAGGATGAATTGAGGGATACCCCACAAAATAGCCTTGCTATCTTTGCCGATCAAGAGGTGGAGTTTCAAAATGTGATTGAAGTAATGGATATAGCTAAGAAAGTAGGAATTAAAAACTTGAATTTTGCTTTACAGAATAGATAAAAAGGGGCTAACTGGGATTTTATTTCTTGAGGACTTAAAGAATTTAATTCATTAAATTCTTCTACCCAAAAGGGAAGAATCTTTACAAAAGTATAGACTAATCCCAAAAGATTAATATAGGTTTCTATACCTTGCTTTGTACGAACCATATAATTACCAAAAGACCAAAATGTTTTTAATTCATAAAAGATAACTTCTATACTCCAGCTTATTTCATAATCACTAAAAGAACCAATAGTAAAATTATTATCTTTTTTGTTAGTCTTTCTTTTTGGCTTTGAGAACTCTTCTAACTTGCATTCATCAGGATTAGTATTAATGAACATTCTAGGATTTTTAAATTCATCAACATCATTAACAGTAACCATAATTTCTACAGTCTTTTCCCTGAATAATTTGGTTCTAACTAATTTGGTAGTTTGATAGTAATCACCCACTTTTTTATAATCTAGATCTTCAATGCTTAATTTATCACCATAAATAGGAGCTCTTCCTTTTTTTCCATTTGGGGGGGGAGGCAGTTCATAAATAGAGGTATCACAACGAACAGCACTAATAAGTTCTAAATTATCATCTTCTTTAACACAATCAATTGTATCACCTTTTGTATACCATGCATCACAGAGAAAAGTAATATCTTTATCACTCAATAATTCTATAACGCTATCTATTAGCTCTTGAGCAATAGTCAGTTTACTTTTATCTTTTTATATAATCTAAATCCAATTGGGATTGTTTTATATTCAATACCATTCTCCGATTGAGAAACAGGTATAGATATAGCTAAACAAACGAAAGTATTACCTTTCAAGTAATTGCTATTATTACGCCTAACATGATCAAAAAAGCTATTATGACCAGCGAATTTATTACCAAATTTCTCTTGAAGAGTGTCATCAATAATTAGAAGTACTTTTTTATCTTTTAGTTCTTCTGGGATAATATCTAAAAGTAAACTTACTGTTCTTTTCATCATCTTCTCTAAGCTCCATTTGCTATATGAAAAGAAGTAGTATAAGGAATTTAGGCTACTATTCATATGCTTAGAGATAAAATTATTCCAGATGAATCTGAGAGAATGAATTTTATCAAAGCTTATAATGGAAATTATAACCCAAAAGAACATTTTAAAAGTCTTCTTTGTGAAAAGATCACGATAATAATTAGCAAATTTTTTGATTATAGAGTAGATACTATTTTGATTATTTGATATAATATTCATGCGACTGATTCTCCTTTCTTGATTCTTCTTGGTCGAAGATATTATATCAAAAAAGGAGATTGGTCGCATTTTTTATTTAGATTTCTTGTAAAGTGGTGTATTATAATGTAGGAGCATAATAATTTCCTCCAATAATAGTTTTTTGAGAATTAAATTTAAAAGAGTAATTCATCAATAGTCTTAAATTTATATCCTTCTTTTCGTAATAATTCGATTATTCCAGGCAATGCTTCAACAGTTTGTTTATGCATAACACCATTATGCAGTAGTATAATTCCTCCTGGGTGGTAATGTCTTTCTACTTGTCCTATGATTTCTTCATGGGTATCTTCAGCATAATGCCAGTCAAAACTATCAACTGACCAGTTAACTATCTTCCAACCTTGATATCCTAAGAATTCGATAGTTTCATCATTCATAGCACCAAATGGTGGTCTAATGATTGTAGGGTAAACCCCTGTAACTTTCTCAATCACTTCTGATGTTGGTATTATTTGCTCATGTAATACATCTTCATTGCTTAATTCTTTAAAATTATCATGATCCCAAGAGTGATTAGCAACTTGGTGTCCTTCTTCTACCATGCGCTGTGCAATTTCAGGGAATTGTTTTACATTGTCCCCTAAAAGAAAGAAGGTAGCTTTAATATCTTCTTCTCTAAAGAGGTCTAAAAGTTCCGGTGTATTTATATGTTCTGGGCCATCATCAAAGGTAAGGGCAATTACTTTCTCCTCTGTTGGTTTATTAAGAAAGAAAGTATCTGGATATTTTTCTGCTTGTCTCTCCATTATCTCTTGTAAATCATCTAATTCCTCATCTAATCCTTTCTCTGAGCTACTTTGATTTTCTGTAATATCACTCTTATCTTCTACATTGTTATTAGGAATTGTTATAACCCCTAACTGTTTCAAAGTAAAGCCAAAAAGAAGAACTACTAATAATAAAGTTATTCCTATAAAGTAATTTGATTTCATGTTTTCTCCTTTCAATAGAAAAAATTTTTAATACTTATTGTTTATTTTATCAGAAGGAAGCTATATTTATAGATGAAATTTATAGATAATAATTTTTAATTGATTTACCATTATCATTGATTTTATGGATTTTTTAAATATTGGACACTAACTTTACCATTGCTCTAAATTATAACTTATGTTAGCATAATGACCAGTGAAAAAAGAAAGGAGAAATTATAGTGAAAAAATTTCTATTTATTACTTTATTGGCTGCAATGATCACTGTACCAGTAGTCCAAGCAGAAGCTCAAGATGTCTATACTGTTCAAAATGGAGATACGTTATATGAAATTTCTGAAAAGGTAGATCTACCTGTTGAGATCATAATTGATCAAAATGATATCTCTAGTCCTACTAATATCTATATAGGACAAAGATTAGTAGTTACTATTGATTTCAATTATGGGGATAGTAGTGGTAGTTATATTTATCATACTATCATAACAGGGGAAAGCTTATGGAGTATTGCTCAACAATATGATGTAACTGTAGAAGAATTAATTGAGTTGAATGAGATTGAAAGTTCTTATGATTTATATGTTTGTCAGAAATTAATTCTTCCTAGTGAAGAGCAAGAAGATGAATCAACAGAGATTGCTCCTCAATATTTTGTTTATACAGTACAGGAAGATGAAGAGATCAATGATATTGCAAATACATTTGGGGTAAGCGTTTCTGAGATTTTAGATACAAATGATATTTCTGATTCTGAAGGAATTGAAGAAGGAATTGAATTAGTTATTCTTTTGGATAATTCAAATAAGTTTGCTTATTTAAGAAGAATGAATCAAAAACTTGATAATTATTATCAAGTTACTCAAAATGAAACTTTAACAGAGATTGCAGAAAAATTCGAGATTGCAGAAGATATCTTAAGAAGGATTAATCAATTAGAGGAAGATGAAGAGGTAATTGCAGTTCAAAAGATTTTGATGCCTGTTAATCCAGCTTTCTTTGCTGAGCATCAGATCTATGAAGTTGCAGAGGGTGGAGAGTATATCTTTGATCTTTCTTATGAAAATAGTATAACAAATCGCTCTATTCTTGAGGCAAATTATTTAGAAGATGCTAATGAAAAATTAGCGGAGGGAACTACTATTATAATTCCTTTAGATGAAGATAGTAAAACAAGATGGGTTACAACTGATTATAATTAATAGATTATTGAGATTATTGACCTCCTAATTTTAATTACCCCCTAGTATCAATACTAGGGGGATTTTTTATGAAAAGTTAATTGATTCTTGATATACCAACTTAAGCAGAAATTAACCTTATTATTAATGATTTAATTTATCTTTTAGTAAATTATTTTTTTGTAATGTGATAAAATAATGTATGTGTTGCTATAAATTTTCTTAGGAGGGAAGGAAAATTAATAAAAAAATATTAATCTTACTATTAATCGTTTTGACAATAGCATTAATAATAGGTGGATGTGCTCCTGGTGAAGGAGAACAAGAATCTCCTCCTCAGCAAGGGGAGCAAGAAGAGCAGGAAGAAGTAGAAGAGGTTAATTTAAAAGCTTATTTACCTATGCAAGAAGGAATGATCTATGATTTTAGTGGTGAGGGGCCAATTCATCCTTCTTTAGAACGAGAAATTATGTTCACTGAAGAGCCTTATGTTCAAATCTTAGATAAAGGTACTGGTACAAATATAGTTTTGGTTTATACAGTTCAAGAAGAGCAAATAGGAAAAATAATTGAAGAAGCTGAGTTCTATGAAGAAGATAATTTAATTGAAGAATTAGAGGAAGAGCCTGAGGTTCAAGAATTAATCTTACAACAACCACTTGAAGAAGGAGCTACTTGGGAAACAAATGATCAACAACGAGAAATTGTTGCTACTGATGAAATTATAACAGTTCCCGCTGGAACATTTTATGATGTAATTCAAGTAAGGGTTACTTCTCTTAATGAGGAAGATAATAATGAGACTTATCATTATTATGCTAAGAATGTAGGTTTGATTAAGCAAGAGACTATCGGGGAAGATTTTGAAAGAATACTTGAATTAGAAACCTATGGTAATAGAGAAATTGAGGAATGATAAATATTTTGATATGCCGGGCCAACCCAAACGCCCAGTTAGATCTTAAACAGATCTGGCTTTTTTATTTCGGGCCAACTTTGTACTAACCTTGGGAGTTGGCTGCTTTAAATATTGTTGCAGATGTTGGCCCGTGGAAAGAGTTTGGAACTACCTCAATGATCTTTTTAAAATATTTATTAATTGGTTTAGCTAGTGATCTATTTCCTAATGTTTTATTAAATAGTGAGGGGGTCAATAGAAAATAATAAGGGGGAGCTCTTTTAAAAATTGTAATAGGTTATAGATTTTGCACGTAAAACCCGATGGGCTTAGGATTCAGTTTGTAGAACAGAATTAAAGGTTTTAAATTCAGTACTATTAAAAAATTGAAGTAGTAGAAGAGAAGGACTCTAAGAAAGTTAAAATAACTAGCTTGTTTGTAGTGAAGTAGAATATACTATAAACAAAAGGTTATTGGGAGGATTATTATGTTAGTTACAAATACAGAAGAAATTGCAGGTGAAAAAATTAAGCAAATTTTAGGTTTAGTAAAAGGAAATACTATTAAAGCTAAACATATTGGAAATGATATTGGAGCTTCATTAAAGAATTTGATTGGTGGAGAAGTCAAAGGGTATACTGAAATGATTTCTGAAGCTAGAGAAGAAGCTATTGGCAGGATGATTAAAGAAGCTGAAAGGTTGGGAGCGGATGCGGTTGTTAATGTTCGTTTTTCTACTTCTCAGGTTATGCAAGGAGCTGCAGAGATTTTAGCTTATGGAACTGCTGTAAAATTAAATTAATTATTTGAACAGTGGATATTAACAAAATATATAATTATCAGCAGACCTCTTTTCATATTCAAAAGAAGTTGAAGTAAATATATTTACTTCAACTTCTTCTCTTTACTCTTTCTAACTTTATCGCATTAGAAAATATGGCAAAAAGGATGAAGTCTTTAAAATACGTTGGGCACTTCTTAAAAATATAGAAGATCTCACAGAAAAACAAATATCAAACTTAGTATTAGCCTGTGATAAGTATCCTCAATTAGCTAAACTACATTATTTAAAAGAAGAGTTCAGAAAATTTTTTGAGATTAAAACAAAAGAATATGCCCTTAGTTTTATTGACTATTTTAAAGATTTAGTAGCACAATATGATATCCCAGAATTAAATTCTTTCTGTGGAACTATTGATAATTGGCTACCATATATTTTGAATTATTATGATTATCCTATTTCTAATGGGCTAGTTGAAGGTAATAATCATAAAATCAAAAATATTAAACGTAGAGGATATAATTATCGTAATCAGGAAAATTTTAACCTACGAGTTCTAGCAGAATTCAAATGCTCCTGAATTATTTTGAATTTTAAGCTAATAATTAAGTAGGATAAGCCTAATTTTTAAATTCACATTATTATCAATTATAGATAACTATAGTCTATAAGACATTTATCAGGTTTTACTAGGAAAACAATCAATGTTTTATTATTAATTATTATCCATAATTTTCATATAGGTTGATATTAGGTATGTCAGCTAATTTATTTTTCACAAAAATCGAGGAAGAACCTTTAATTTTCTCTTCTTTCTTCATCGACCCTAGCCTCAAATTTTCTTAAATGTTCCTTATCCTCTTTTATCAGTTCCTGCACAATTTCTTGATTTATGGGATCTAAGTCGTCTATCCTTTTTTCATAAGCTTCAACATCCATGGATTCTCCTTATATAAGTATATATATTAGCTGTAGATCCCATTCTGGACACATCCTTTCTCTAATTTTACATTGTTTAACTAAATGTGTCCATACTTTTATACTAACACTATGTGTTAGTCCGGCTAAGTCATTTTTGAAGCAAAAACTATATTTTTAATACTTCTTCAAATGAGATATAATAGTAATAAAAAGAATTTAGATTTTAAATTTTCTATTAAGGAGAGATCATTAATGTTAATTTTTAATTGTACTAAGAAGCTAAGAGATGAGATAAATTTTCCTATTGAAGTAGTAGCAGAAGAAGATAGAGATGATTTTTATAATTGGCATGCTCACTTATTTAGAATTAATAGGAGGAAGTGCATTATGTTAATGAATGTAGCTACAAGGTATTCTATCTTTTTGTATGGGTTAAAGAAGAAAGACTTTGAAAATTTTACCGCTTTATGTCGAGCTGCGATTAAGAAAAATTTTAAGGCTGATAGAATAAATAAAGAGTATATAACAGAATATTTTGCTAAAGCAGGAGAAGTTAAATATACTAAGACCTATAATCGGAGTGTAATATCAACACTAAATAATATGAAGCGGGATACAGAATTTAGGATTGATGATTTTTTGCCTACAGAACGAATGAATTTAATTAGGCTCAATAAAGCCAACAATGATACTCCAATTTTAACTTTAGAAGATACCTTTCCTAGTGAAAGCCTCCAAAAGACCTTTCGAGAAAGAATGGGCCAACGCCGACAAGAGAATATCTATCGTTTTAAGCTAAGCTTAAAGGGGATTGAATCACTGATCTGGAGACGAATTGAGGTGCCAGAAAATTATACCTTTTGGGACTTGCATGTAGCAATTCAAGATGCTATGGGCTGGTTGGATTATCATTTGCATGAATTTAGAATAGCTGAGCCAGTAACAGGGGAAGAAATAGAGATAGGTTTTCCTAATCTAGAATTTGCTGATAATTTAAAGGTAAGTTGGGAAGAAAGAATAGAGGATTATTTTAATAATGAGAATAATAGTGCAACTTATATTTATGATTTTGGAGATTACTGGGGGCATGAATTAGAATTAGAAGAGATTGCTCCTGCTGAAAGGGATCAAGAATATCCATTTTGTTTAGCTGGGGAGAGGGCTTGTCCTCCAGAAGATTGTGGTGGAGTTGGTGGATATTATAGGTTGCTGGAGATATTGAAGGATCCTGAAGATAAGGAGTATGAAGCTATCTTAGATTGGGTAGGAAAGAAGTATAATCCAGAGGATTTTGATTCGGCGCAAGTAGAATTTGATGATCCAGATGAGAGATTGAGGAAGGGTTAATAGGTTTTTATTTTAAAGGTTATCAAATTATGGTATCATAAAGATAAGAGGTGATTTAGGTGATTGAGATTGAAGAAAAATTAGAGCATTTAAAAGGTTACTTCAAAGAAGAAGAGGATATAATAGCTGTCTATCTTTTTGGTTCTTATGGAACAGATCGTCAGACGGAGTTGAGCGATATAGATTTTGCAATTTTATTTAAAAAGGATAAAGAGATTAATTTAATGAGAGAGATGGAGATAATGGCTCAGATCTCTTTAATACTGAAAGTAGAAGATATAGATTTAGTTAACTTAAATAAAGTTCCAATCCATCTGCAGCATGAGATAATTAGAACAGGAGATCTAATCTATGAAAGGAATAAAGACAAGGTAAGTGATTTTATTCAATATGTATTGACTTATTATTACGATGAGCGAATTAGATTGAATAAATACTATGATGAGTATAAAAGAGCCTTAAAGGAGGAATATCTAAGTGACTGATAGGATAATTGATAAGATTAAGCTGTTAGAAGATAATTTAGATAAACTTAAGACTTTAAAAGAGATATCTAAGGATGAGTTTTTAAAGGATTTTAGAAATATAGAAGCAACTAAACATTTATTACAGACGTCAGTTGAGATAATGATTGATATAGCTAATAAAATTATTGCTAATGAAAGGTTAGCAAAGCCTGAAACAAGTGCAGATGGATTTAGAATTCTTGCTCAAAATGGAATGATTTCTGATGAAAGTAAGGAGAAATATATTGTAATGACTAAATTTAGGAATCGAGTAGTTCATATGTATAGCAAAGTTGACGAGACAGAAATTTATAGTATTTTACAAAATAATTTGATTGATTATAGACTATTTATCAAGGAAATTTGTAAGTTATATTAAATAAAGGAGACAATAGATGATTTTAGTTTAAGAAGAGGACATAATAGCTGTTTATCTTTTTGGTTCTTATGGGATAGATCATTAGAATTTTTACTTATAATGAAATAGGTATAGTTGGAGGGTGGGATATGAAGAAAAAATTACCGATAGGTATTAATGACTTTAAGGAGACCAGAGAAGATAATTACTATTATGTAGATAAAAGCCTTCTTATTAAAGAAGTAATTGATGAAGATGCAAAAGTAATTTTATTACCTCGTCCTAGAAGATTTGGTAAGAGCCTTAATATTTCAATGTTACATTACTTTTTTGAAAAAAGACAGAATAATTCTAATTTGTTTAAAGGATTAAAGATAGAGAAATTAAATAATAATTACTTAAAAAAGATGGGTAATCATCCTGTTATTAAGATTGACTTTAAAGGCTCAAAATCTAAAGATTGGAATCTAGCTTTAGAGAGAATAAAAAGGGCTATAGCAGGTGAATATCAACTGAACTTCCCCCTGTTTGCTAGACAGTAAGTTAAGATATATAATATAATTACTTCAAGGGGGATTTCAAATGGACGATGACAGAAGAACTTATAGTGAACAATTTAAGCGTGAAACTGTTGAATTAAGTTTCAATTCAGAAAAAACCTGCAAAGAAATTGCTGAAGATTTAGGGCTTAGCTACCATAACTTAATTAGATGGCGTAAAGAGTATAGAGATAACAAGGATCAAGCTTTTCCCGGTCAAGGTAAGCAAAAACTTTCACCTGAACAGGAAGAAATTAAACAATTAAAAGAGGAACTGCGTATTGCTAAACAAGAACGTGATATATTAAAAAAAGCAGTAGGCATATTCCCAAAGAAACCAAGATGAAATATGGTTTCATTCGGGAGCACCGCAATGAATTTCCTATAACGAGAATGTGTCAGGTACTAGGTGTCTCCCGATCTGGATATTACAGTTGGTTAAATCGTAAACCAAGTAAAAGAAAACAAGAAAACTATAAATTAAAATTAAGAATAGCTCAAATATACTCCGAAAGTAGAGGAAGCTATGGTAGTCCACGTATTTATAAACAACTCAAGAAAGAAGGATTCAAGTGCAATAAAAAGCGAATAGAACGATTAATGAGAGTACTGGGATTAAAAGCAATACAGAAGCGAAAATTCAGAGTTACTACTGATTCTAATCATAATTTGCCAATTAAAGAAAACCTTTTAGAGCGTAAGTTTGATGTAACTGAAAAAAATAAAGTCTGGGTTTCAGACATTACATATATATCAACCAAAGAAGGTTGGTTGTATTTAGCAGTCATGATAGACCTTTATTCTCGTAAAATAGTTGGCTGGTCAATGCAAAAGAGAATGACTAAGAATTTAGTCATATATGCTCTTAATATGGCCATAAAAAGGCGTAACCCTGAGAAAGGTCTTATAGTACATTCAGATCAGGGTAGCCAGTATGCAAGTCATGCTTTTCAAAAATTACTTTGGCAGAACAAGTTCAAATCATCAATGAGTCGTAAAGGTAATTGTTGGGATAATGCAGTAGCAGAAAGCTTTTTTGGTACACTAAAGACAGAACTAGTTTATCATAATAAATACCAAACTAGAAGTCAGGCGAAACAGGATATATTTAAATATATTGAGATTTTCTATAATAGAAATCGCTTACATTCAACCTTAGATTATAAAAGTCCAGAAGAGTACGAAAACGAGAGAAAAATGTCTAAACTATGTGTCTAATCTAATGGGGGAACCTCATTTTGATGTTGGAGGAGATACCCTCCTCCGAGTCTTAAAAAGCGAAGACTCTTCGTGGGATTGTAATTTTAGATGTCCTGAGAAGGTATATCATGCTTTTGTACTAGGTTTATTACTAAATTTACGTGATGATTATGAAGTAAATTCAAACCGTGAAAGTGGCTATGGTCGTTATGATGTAATGATTATTCCTAAAGATACTAATAAATTAGAGGTAGTAATAGAGTTTAAGAAAGTAAATAAACATAGAAATGAGGATTTAGAGGAAGCTGTTGAAGATGCTTTAGAGCAGATTGAAGATAGGCGGTATAGACAAGACCTTATAAGGAAAGGAATTAACAATGTTTTAGAGATAGGGATAGCTTTTTCAGGTAAAAGGGTAATGATTAAATCTATGTAATAATCTAAGCTAAATATCTGATTATAAATAAAATTTATCATATGAAATTATTGAAATGATCAAGTAAGCACCTGAGAGGGTGTTTTCTTTTTTTTGAAATATTAATCGTATACTTCTAGTTGATATAATCCATAATAAATAGTAATATCAAATTCTTCGAAAGCTATCTATTTGGATAGTCAATAAGTAAACAAGGTGTGGGAACCTTTATCCCTAGGGGAATTGATTGATAAATATTACATTTAGAATCCATTAGTAAGTTAATTTAATAGTTGGTTTAGATAGTTATCAGGTGATCTTACAGAGTAGCTTAATAGTTACTCTTTTTAATTTGCAAATTGGTAATTTATTTATATTTGTTTTTTTGAGGTTTAAAATAAAATATAGTATGATATAATATGTAATATAGTGGTTAAGCCTCTAGAAAGGGGTGAGCAGTATGGAAGCAATAAAAGAAGAGAAGATTACCCAAAAAGAGATAGACAAAGTGGTTAAAAGATTGGCCAAAACATATCAACCAGAGACTGAAATGATATATTTATTTGGTTCTTATGCCTGGGGTGAACCTAATGAAGATAGCGATCTAGATTTATTGATTATAGTTAATAGATCAGATAAAAAGAAATATAAAAGATCTATTAAGGGATATAGTTCTTTATGGGATATAGATATAGCAGTAGACATTATAGTTTACACTAAAAAAGAGTATGAGAAACTTTTAGATGATGAATATAGTTTTTGTAGCTATATCGTAAAAAATGGGAGGAAAGTTTATGAATCCTAGTATAGAAGCTTGGATTAAAAAAGCTGAAAATGATTTAAAAGCTGCTGAAGTATTGATGGAAGGTGATATATTAGATGCAGCAATTTATCATACCCAGCAGTGTGCTGAAAAATCCCTAAAAGCATTTATAATTTATAAAACTAAAAGTTTTAGTAAAACTCACAATTTAACTAAGCTAGTTAAGATTTGTAATAATATAGACAAGGAATTTAAGCAATTTAAAAATCAAGCTGAAAAACTAACTCCTTATGCAGTAGAATTTAGATATCCAGGGGATGAATTGACACCTGCTAAAAAGGAAGTAGAGGAAGCTATTAAAATGGCTGGAAAGATATTTAAGTTTGTTAGGTCTAAATTAAAATAAGTAGATATTATAAAATGACTAATCTCCTAGTGAGGTTGGTCTTTTTTATATGATTTTTTATATAATAATGTAATTGGTGCTACTTCACCACTATTTTCCAACTCCAAAAGATTATCTTCTTTGTAATAAGTAATTACTTAAATGGTTTAGGAAAATTTATAGTGGCTTGATTTTATATTAATAAGTGATAGATTTTCAAATTAAATACAATGTTTATTGAGCTTGTTTGTATTCTCGCTTACTTCGTGCTATTATAGTTAATCAATTTAGAATAAATGGTAGGAAATTTGGTGTGTTATGATGAATAATATGATTAATAGGTTGGGATTAAGTTAATTATTGCTGAAATGGTATTTTTTACAAATAACTGGGAATATTACATAGACAAAGGAAGGAGAAATTATGAAGTTAAATAATACTAAAATTATTACTTCCTTTAAAAGAATTAAACTTTTTGAAAATTGTGAACGACATTATGCTTTATACAGTTATTGGTGGCAAAATAAAGCTTTAGGAATTTCCGAAAAATTAAAGTGGGAATTATATAAAGCTAGAAAACTAAATACCCTATATACCTTAGCTGGTATAGTAGTACATAAAGATATACCTTAGCTGGTATAGTAGTACATAAAGTAATTACTGAGCGTATAAGAGTAGTTCGGAGGCAAAAGCAGTTACAAATGTTTTGGGATGTTGAAGGCTCTATTTTTAGTAAATATAATCAGTTAAAAAATACCGCAATAAAAAAGAGTAAAGAAGTGTTAAAAGGTAATGTGCTAAGAAAAGAGGATAAAATTTTGGAAGAAATCATTCTAAATGGTTGGAAGGAATCTTCCAGAGAATTTGTAAATAGAAATGAGGAAGTAAAATATAGACTTGCTGCTATAGCTAATAAATTAGAAAATAATACCATTTTCAAAGAAGCATTAAAAGTATCTTCAGAAATAATTTTGCTAGATAAGGATGAACCAATCAGTGTCGATTTATTTAATACCAAATTTTATGCTAATATTGATTTATTATTAAAACTTAAAGAAAGTGGAAAGTATATTTTAGTTGATTGGAAAACAGGCTCATCTAATATAAAAAGGGATAAAAAACAGCTCTTGTTATATGCTTTGTTTATATTAAATAAATTTCCAGAGGTAAAAATTGATGATATTTGTAATAGTGTATTTATAGCAGCTTATTTACAAAACCAAAAGAGGTTTAGTTATAATATTAAGAAAAAGGAGCTTAAGAAGTTTGAGCAAGAGATAAAAGAACAATTTAATCTTTTTCATAATAAGTTACAGAAGCTTGAAGAAAATATTCCTTTACCCATTGGAAAATTTAAAAGAAGAAGTAAGGATTCTTATTGTAACTACTGTAATATGAGAAAAGTTTGTTTTAAATTAGATAAGGAGATTTAAACTATGAATAATTCATTACTAGATTTGTTAGAAGAGTATTCAAATGCTTTAGTAAGGCTATTAGACGAAGAAGAAAGTATTAATTATTTTCAGATCAAAAATTACTGGTATTCAGTAACTAATAAACTTTATGTTTATACTATTAAAAATAAGTGTGATAATATTTTTCCACTAACTTTGGACAAGCAGCTTGAACTTATAACTACTCCTATTAATGATTGGGGAATAGAGTTAGTTGATGATTATTTAAATAAGCCTTTACTTGAAAAGAAGAATAATAATTATGAATTAACAGAGTTAGCAATTGATCTTTCTAAGAATTATAATTGTGAGGCAACTGAACCATTATCTGAATTACAGAGATTTATTTTAGAAAATAATTTAAACTCTAAGTTGTATACTGAAGTAAGAAAAAAATTGATTAAGTATCCAGTTATAAAAGATAATAGTAAACTTATTTGGGATATTAGAGAAGAGTTGTCTGCTTTGGTTGACGATAATATTGAAATGTTTTTAGAACTGAAATTTAATTCTCCTGAAATTATGTCTTTTTTTACAAGTTTTTATCAAGATGCTCCATTAGGATATAATGATTTTATGGATCAGAAAATATATAGATGTCCTTATTGTAATTATCCATTGAGAGTAATAAAACAAGATAGTAAAAGAGATTTTAAATGTTTACATAGAAAGTGTTTGAAAAGAGGTGGAGGAAGGGATGAAATTAGAGCAGAAAAAGTAAATAAGAAAGATTTATTTTATGTGCTTCAAGAAGAAGTAGCTTATTATGTAACAATTCCTGGAATCCCTGAATTGAAATTA
Source organism: Natroniella acetigena (assembly GCF_023227745.1). Classification (GTDB taxonomy): domain Bacteria; phylum Bacillota; class Halanaerobiia; order Halobacteroidales; family Halobacteroidaceae; genus Natroniella; species Natroniella acetigena. The sequence goes on from NZ_JALKBX010000005.1 coordinate 26,756, forward strand.
TACGATAAATTAAAGGGAATAAAAGATAATTATAAACTTGAAGTTGAGCTTTATCCTGAAGCTGATAAAGCTGATTTATTAATTGAATTTGAAGATCAAAACTGGGCCATCGATGTTAAAGATTGGGCTTATCCGTATAAATTGAGTGAAACTTTAAATAAAGAAGATGATTTTTTGAAGGGACTAGATTATGATCTAGGTTTTTTAGTAGTACCTAATGATGTTGAAGAGAAAGACTTAAACATCATTGAAGCCCAATGGAATCAATCTGCAGAATATGAAGTCTTAAGAGTAGAGGACGTAATAGAGTTGGTAAAAGCTGAAAGAGGTGGCGAGATAAATGAAGGCTAATTTCAATAGTCAATATAAAACAATAGTAGAGGAGTTAAAACAATATGTAAAAAAGGGTGATAGATCTAAAGGCAATAAAGTTCAAATTAAAGATGAAAACTGGTCAATAAATAGGGCTGTTGTTATGATTGCTAAAGTTGAAATGGCTAGTAGTTTTTTATTGGGTAGTTTAGAAGTTCCAAAGATAAAGGATGTCTGGGAAATTTTTAGCTATCCAACTAATGCAGATGTTCCTATTTTTAAAAAGTATGCTAAAGAAAAGGTGGCTAAATTGCAAGAAACATTCAATTGGCATTACAAAAATTCAATAAAAGATGCCTTTGATAACTATAAAAAACTTCCTCAGGAATGGAAAATACTAAAATTTGCAGAGGAAAAGATTATTTTGAAGCCAAATGCTCGTTCTAAAAAGATGTATCAACGTTATCTAGATGAATTAGAGAGAAAATTGGAGTATTCCCAATGGAAAAAGAGGACCTTCAAAGAGAATAAAACTTTAAAATACTTAGATAATGTTAAGAAAGTTTATTATAAAAGCAGCAAGGATATTGAGAAGGAAATACCATTAGATAAAGAAATTCGAGAATACTTACAAGAAAATTACCAGCCTATAACTATGGATATGTCACCTGTGGAGCAAGAAAAGGTTAAGATTATTATAGGTGAATTAAAAATTTGGGCTAAAGAAATGGATCAGCTAGAAAAAGAAAATTTAGAGAGTAAAGATTGGAATTACTGGAATGAGAGGGTTAAAGAATTAGTTTTTTCTATTCCTGAAGATGATAAGTTAGTTAACAAACCAGTTATCATAGATGGAATGTTAAATGCATTGGGGGCATTATCGGTTGGTAAATCTACTATAATTCAAGTAGTTTCTTATGGATTAGCGGTAAAACGGAACAAGCGTTGTAGTATCATGTTGAATTCTACCAATGAAGTATTTGAAATGGTAAATAAATTTAATAAATTAGGGATGAACGCTGTTCCTTTGATGAGTAATAATCGTATCTCTGATCATTTAAAAAGCTATCTTTCTATGTTAGAGAATAATAAAGAAGTGGTTAAGGATGCTAATAATTCCTTTAGGTATGTTAATTCAAATTGTTTACTAAAAAATATAAACATACATAAAGGATTGGAAATAGAAGATGATACTAACCCTTGTAATAGACTGTACATTAAGAATAAGGAAGGTAAAGAAGGCATAATTTGTCCTTTTGTTACTGACTGTCCTCGTTTTAATCGAATGAAAGATTTAAATCAGGCTCAGATAGTTATTACTACTGTTAATAGTGCAGTTCAATCTAAATTGCCAGCACCTTTTTTTACTGAAAAAATAACAATATTAGAATATTTATATCAAACTTGCAACATAACTTTTGTAGATGAAGCAGATAGAGCACAAAATACTCTAGATTCTACTTTTTGTAGTAAAGTCAATGTCTTAGGTGGGAAAGATTCACTTTATCATATACAGTCTAATGAACAGATTGAAGATGAATTTCAACGTAAGATAAACTTAATAAAAAATGATTCTATTGAAATTAAGGGAGCTTTAGAATCTGCTATTGATGAAAGAAAGTTGTTTGAACATAATATATATGGAGAGTTAATCCGAGGAAAGATTCTCTGGAAGGATTTATTTGATCAAATTATTGGTTACAGCAAATATGATAAGTATGCTCTAGATGAAAATGACAAATTAAATAAAGTATATAAAAAGTTAAGGAAGAGTTTTGTTCAAACGTTTAATAATTTCGCTACTAAGATGTATAATAAGAGAGGGTTTAATGATAGGCTTTATCAACTGTGGAGAAGTGTTTCAGGAGAGCATAAGCATGATGAAGATTTTAATAAATTTGTTGAGCAGGAAGTTAAAAATTTCTTTGAAACTGAAAATGTTAGTATATCACCAGAAGAAATCAGAGAATTTCCTAACTTGCATAAAAATTGGAATAAGCCATTAAAAAAGACCATAGAACAAATCAAGCCTAAAATAACCTTGATTACAAGGTTATTTATGATTAAGTTTCGTCTTAAATTCATCTTAAAAAATTGGCTAAGGATTAAATCTTTTATTAAGAAACCAATAAATAATCAACTTTGGCTATTGAACTCTTTAAAGAGAGAGTATGCAGCAGTAATGCCTAAAACTCATGGTTTGAACTATGGTTTTCAATTAAAAGAAAGAAAAGAAAATGAACCTTTTAAAATTGAGTATAGAAATTATGAGGGGGTAGGACGCTGGTTATTATTAAACCTCCATAAACTATATAGGGATATTAATGGAGTTCAAACTAATGTAGTGCTTTTGTCAGGAACATCTAAATTTGAAAAATCGACTAGGTACCATATTCAATTGCCAACTGATATGTTAATAACTTCTAAGGAAGAACAGGAAAGTGAATTATTGATGGAACTTCCTAAAAATATTCCAATTAAGGTTTCTGGTACTCCAAGAAAGAAAAGGGATAATAATTTTGCTCAATTAGTTAGCTTAATTCATGAGCAAACTCCTATCTATGATGGAGATAATTATATCCAAGCCCAATTAAACAATTCAAAATGCTTAGAAAGAAGAAGAGCAATTTTTGTGGTTGGTTCATATAAAGATAGTGATATTCTAGCTAAACATTTACTTGATTATCAAGAAGATACTAAAGCATTGGTGTGTCCAGAGGAAAAAGAAAAAGATTATCATCTTCCTCGAAATAAGATTGAAAAGGCAGCAAAGTTAGGAGTTAAGTACTTATCTATGCCTCTTGGAGTTGGCAGAGGTTATAATATTATGATAGAAACTGACGATGGATTTGTAGCAGGTTTTAATACTATTTTTTTTGCAAAACGTCCTTATTATATTCCTTATGATATCACTACAATGGTTTCTTGGGTTAATTATTCTTATATAAAAACTATAAACAAATATAAATCAGGTGAAATTTCAGATATTAACTCTTTAAAAAAAGAATTAATTAAGCAGACCAATAAATCTCAAAGAGATTTTGAAAATATGTATGGTTATGCCTCATTATCTGATGGGCAACGAGAAAAGTTATTAGCTGATACTTTAGTTGAAATTTATCAGTTTGCTTGCCGTGCAATTAGAGGAAATAGTAAAGCTAGAATAATTTTTACAGATAGTAGTTTTGCTCCCAAAACCATGAAGGGTGAATGTGATGATGAAAGAACAAGTATGATAATTGGTTGGCGAGAATTGCTGAAGGAATTAATTAATCAATCAAAACCAACTGAAAAGAAGATTTATTGTGAATTATATCAAATTTTGCTGAATGGGTTGAAAATGATTCGTTTAAATGAAAAATAAAGTGGGGGGAATAGCTATGAGTTATTGGGGTAACAGATTTTATTCTATTCCATTAAAAAGTACTGATGAAAAAATTAAGCTGCAAGGAGTATCGATTGTTAAGGTATCGGCAAGTTTATGTACTAAATTGAGTCTTCTTATGGATAATCAAAGAAAGAATTATCAAAAGCAAAGAGGTAATTTTTCTATTAAAAGGTTCAGTCGACTCTTACAAGGTTTAAACTATCCAGTTATTTATGCAAAAAATGATTTCTATAAAGGAAAGTATAAAGAGAATGGTTGGAGTGAATGGCTGTATTTAGATGGGGGATATGAGAAAGAAGATTTTGATATTTTTAAAAAGAAATTTAAGTATTGGCTTGAAAATAACTTATCAAAAAGAGAGTTTAGATTAATTTCGAATGTAGTTGATGAAATTGAACTTGAAAGCTTAGCAACTATTACTTTTTCTAGTAATCCGTTTAAACTGAGCCAAAATAAAAGTCATTACTTATATAGAGTTTATCCTAAGTATTTAGCCCATAAGTTAAGTGGAGAGATAAATCTAGAATTGAAATCTTATAAAAAGGATCAAACTGGAATTTCTAAATTAAAGTTTTATAAGTTAATGAATGGGTATGATCAAGCTGAAATGATCAATTTACCATTTAAGTTTATTGGAGAAGAGAGGAAACTTTGGAGTTATAGTTTAGATTTTTCAATAAGAACCATTCCTGATATCAAATATCCATTTTTATTTTTAAACTTGAGGAGTACATTGTTGTTAAAGGAAATTCCTAATTATGTAAGGGGGAGTAAGAACATAAATGCTATTATATATAATAAAAATAGTAGAAAGTATAATGCTGCCAAGGTTCCTCTGCAAGTAATTAATAATTGGGAAAAGTGGGCTTGGAAATATGATTTTCAGTCAGGGTTTATTAATAAGAGTAATTGGATTAACAACCTTAGTTTAGAAGGTGAATATCAAAAGGAAGATATCATTTTATCTCCTGAGAAAACAAAAGGTGTAGGGATTATCTATGGAAGTCATATAAGTATGAAACATCTAATTGATCAGGGAAGTAGTGAATTTGATGAAGAAGAAGTCTATAGTGAAGTTCTTAGATCATTGAAAAATCAAGAACATAATACTAATATTATTTATGATGATTTTTTAGAATTAAAGAATATTAAAGAAAAAGTTAAAATTAGAGGACGTAGAAGTAATAAGTTTAGGATAAAAGAATTACTTGATTCTACTGATTTGGTTATTAATGCTTATTATATTAACGAAGAGTGGCGAAAGATTATAAAAGAGCAATTTTTAGAATTGATCGATTCTTCTACTAAGAATACAAATAGGAAAGTGGTTAAAATTAATATATCGAAAGAAGAAAGAACTGAATTTATGAAAAACGAGAGGTTAATATTAGATTCAAATAAGAAAATTAAGTTTAATTTTATAAAATTTAGTGAAGACAGAGAAAAATTTATGATTGAAGAGTCGCAAAGAAGCTTAGAAAAGTTTGAGGAGCTTTTTAATAACAAGATTAATGGAGTTAAAGAGTGTGAGTTTGCTTTATTTGAACTACAATCTAAAGATGAATTTAATAATTATGTTGATCCTAAGTTCTTGATTCGTCATTTATTAACTAAAAATAATTACTTATCTCAATTTATAACTACATTTAATCCAGAAGGTGAGAATAATCTCTTTAAATATAAAAGCGGGCTTCGTGATTTATTAAGGCAGACTGGTTTTATGGGAAGGTCAGTTAATAGAATTGTAAGTCAAAAGCTCAACATATCTGGCAAAGAGGGTTGTCAATTAATTGGCTTATGGTATTATTCTAAAAATAAAAGTGGTTTTGAATATGGAAAGAGCGATAAGGAATTATCCTCTAGAATTAGTTTCCCGATTCTTGTTGCTATTGTAGATGATGAAATTAAAATTCCTGTATTTAATGATGATATTTTAAAGGAGTATAGATGGAAAAATAGACTACCAAGGATAAGTTGGGTTTCCTATTCAGAAGGATTATTAAAGATTCATGAGATGGTTGAGCAGTTGGATAAGGTATTTGTCGATAAAAATGATAATATTAAATCTGAAATAAAAAAGGCATATATTACTCAAGCTTTAGATATTTTACGCGAGCGAAATGAGAAGCAAATAATATTTACTAATGCTCAAAATTCTCGTCAGTATATACATGCTTTTCAAAATTCAAATCTTTCCAAGATTCAAGGAATAGAAATGGACTTTAAATTACCTAAAAATTCAGTACTTATCAGAGTAGTCACTAATGAAAGAGGAGAAACGCCAAATTGGAATCATTTAATTGAAACTGAATTATCAGAAAAAAGAAAGGTTAAGTTTGGTTCCTTAAAAGAAGGGGTCTTTAAAGTTAGTGATAGGATTTATTATTTAATTAATCCTAAAACTGATGCACAAAGTTGTAGTAGTGACTTAAAAGAGTTTGTAAGCAGAGATAAAAGAGGAAAAATTGGGAGGAGAATGTCTGTTTTGGAGGTAGATGTATTTAATACAGCTAAGGAAGAGGTAAAAGAATATATTGCGTTGACTAAGGTATTAAGGCATCGTTCATTTCCAGTGAGTTTTGGACAACCAATCAGATTACCTTTTCCCCTTCATTTAGCTAAAGCAGCTGAAGAGTATCTAGATGCTTATTATGAACAATATTTTTTAAAGAAGTACTTAAAAAAATAATCTTGGAGTGAATAAGCAAGAAAAGGTGCCTGTGATCTATAATGAAAGACTACCATAAATTTGGGCCAATCTAATGGAAAATTTTAGATAATAATCGCAATTTAGATTACTGGAATTTAGCTCAAAGAAGAAGATTAGGTGATTTATTTTAAAGGGAAACCTGGTGCTCCTTTATCTACAAAAGCGAGTAGTGACCCTTTAGAAGAGCTATTTTTTATTCCAATTTTTTATATCATGATGTTCCCGGAGCTACTGCACCTACCATAAAGAGCGGATCGGCAGTGTTAGCAAAAGAGACTAATCGCTCTCCTTCAACCTGAGTACATAGCTTTTCTCGCCTTAACCGCCCAGTGATTTTGGCCCCGATCGGATAGCCGGAGGCTAGGCCCATAGCTACTGCAAAAGCTCCAATCCCTGGAACCTTAAAAATTGGTCTCATTAGTGGTTCTAGTAAGGCACCCATAAAGTGAACTACACCTAAACCCATCAAGATCTCAGCAATAATGAAAAAAGGTAATAGGGCAGGGAAGACGATCTCCCACCAAGTATGTAAGCCATTAACTGCTGCTTCAAATGCTTGCTCGGAGTAAATGATCAATGCGATAGTGATAAAGATTGCAATTAAGGCTTTAAGATTTATGATTTTTTTATTGAGCTTCGTTTCCAAAAGATTCCCTCCCTTGTAATAAGTACTTACCTAATAATATTTTATCGTTGTTAATAATATTACTCAAATAGTTTGATTGAATCTGAGTAAAGTCTTTTGGATGAAATTAGTTCAACTTATTATTGGAATTTAGGGTTTTTTATGTTTATGAAATTGTGTGATTATGGATAACTCTTTAGCTTTAAAGTTTTTAATTGGACAGCTTAATCTTAAATTTAACCTTAAACTATTTGGTTTAACAACGACTTTTGTGATTTAATAAAAATAACATAAATTAACAGTAAAAAAGATACAAAAAAACCGATATATCCTCTATCATTAAATATGCCAGATCAAATGAAAGGAGAATATATCGGATGCAAATCAACAATAATTTTATAAAAAAACTACTTGATTTACAAGGGCTAGATATTGACCTTGCCCCTAATATTTTGGACAAGAAAAGACTATGCTTTTCTAACAGAAAATTGCTCTAATTTACTCATTGATTCTTATGCTATTACTTTAACACCATCGATTAAGTCATTAACCAATTGCTTTTGATAATAAGCTGGTGGAACACTTGCTATACTTGAATGTGGACGATTATGGTTGTATTCATTAATAAATTCTTTTATAGAACCTTTACAATGTAAAATATTATGATAGTGCTTTTGATAGACTTCTTCTCGTTTTAAGGTGTCATGAAAGCTTTCAATATGAGAGTTTTCTTCAGGAGTATTAACAACAATTCTTTCATGATCAATACCTAACTCTGCAATGTATTTTTGAAACTCTCTACTCCTAAACTGTGTACCATTATCAGTTTTTAAAATTAAGTTATCAATATCGAGTGAATTTACTGTTTCTTTTAAAGCTTTAAGTGCTTCCTTAATACGACATCTAAGACTTACATGATGACCTACTATTTCTCTAGTATAAACATCGATAATATCAAACATATAAACCCAGTGTCCACTCTCATCTATATACATCTGAACCATATCCATCTCCCATAATTGATATGGTTTTTATGGTTTTCACGGACAGTCTTTCTTTTAAGACTGGTAGGGGTCTGGTCCAGTTAATTCATGCTTTTGCTTTAATTTATAATTATTTGGTTTAGGAGTAATTCTATCTTGCAACAAATCAAGAACATCCATCATGCGATAAATACGCTTATAGTTAACCTTTAGACCCTCGCTAAACCTTAAATGATCTGTTATCATTCTGTAGCCTGCAAAAGAATATTTATCACAGTATTCTTTTACAAGCTCAACAATTTCTTTTTCAGGTACTTTATTGCCCTTTCTATCATAAGCTGGATAGCCTGAATAAAGCGATTTATTTTGAGACCTTTTATCTTCAATTTTATTATTTTGTCTGTAATAATAAGTGCTCCTAGATAAATTAAAAGTCTTACAGAGTTCTGTAATTTTATATTCACTCTTTAAGTGATTAACGAGCTTTATTTTATCTGTAATATTTAATCCTGCCAAGGCTTTTTTGGGCTTGCCATAACCAGTTTTTTCAAAGCTGGGTAGTGAGGATTTCTAGTTGAACTTTTTGTTCACCAATAATCTTTTTCATCTCATCAATTTGTTGCTCTTTTTCTCGAAGCTTAACATCTTTTTGAGATTCAATTTGCTTTTTATTACCAAGGTTTTTAAGTCCACCATCAAGAAATTGGTTTTTCCAAGCATAAATTGAATTACGACTTACACCATATTTCTCAGCAACATCAGAAGGCTTATTACCTTTTAGCACTTCAAGTACTACTTCCATTTTGAATTCATTATCATAAATAGAACCTTTAGGCATAATTATCTCCCCCTATTAATTATTATAAGTGTTAAATAACTTCTTGTCCAAAAGCAATAGGGGGCGTAACATTGATTATTATGAGAGTCTTGCTTAGAACCCCAATCTGGAGTATTAGGACTATCTTTATTGACTTTTTTTCTAGGTTTAGCTCGTTCGTAAGTCTTTAAAGCACTAGCATCAATAGCTATTTTTGTTGTGTCTATTAGCCCTATTTCAATAGCTTTGATTACTAGTTTATAATAGAATTTTTTCTAAAGAATTTGCTTCATGAATTTTAGAAAATAACGACTAAAAGTAGCTTCACTTGGAATTGAACCAAAGATATTAAAACCACAAATATACCTAAATTTCAAGTCAGTTTTTAGTCTTTTTATTAATTTAACTCTTGATGGAATTTGTTCGATCTGTTGTGCTAAGAAAGCATGAAATATAGCTTCAATTTGATTTCTATATCCTTTTGGACTTATTATTAAACTGACTTTTAACATCATTAATTATATCTTTAAAATCAAAATACTCAAAAATTTCTTCTATCTTAGCTTTTGGTGATAAGTTTATTACTTCTTTGAAGGAAAGCTCTTCTATTTGTCGAATAGTATTCATAGTGACTTCACCCTGTTATTTTAATTAGTTTGGTCACTAATTATATTCGATAAAAAAGGGTGAAGTCATTTTTATATTCTTAAACTTTGGCTATTTTTTAAGAATATCTAAAAGTGACCATTTCGTATATTTATTAGTTATGAAATTTGCTTAATTTAAAGAATTACTTCAAAGAAGATGATGATATAATAGCTGTTTATCTTTTTGGCTCTTATGGAACAGATCGTTAGAATGATAATGATATTAATCAATTTATTAATTCTTAAAATAGAGGTGAAGCTGATGAGTCAAATGTCTTTAGAAAAGCGATTAGAAAATCTTAATGAAGAAGAATTATTTGATTTAATTTTGAGTTTAAGGGAGAAAAATTTTGACTTGGATGAATTAATCTTAGAATGGTTGAAGAAAAATAAGGAAGAAGAAATGCTTGATGATGATTTATTATTGGAATATTGGAATAAAGCTCAAGGAATAATATCAGAGTTTAATTTCTATGGTGGCGGTTCAAGAGATAAGGAAGATGAAGCATATGGATATCTTTATAAGATTTTTGACTTGATTGAAGAAGAGAATATAATTACTGAGATGAAAATTAAGGTGATAGATGGGGCTATTAAAGAGTATAAGATAGGAAATTCTGGTTTTGTTGATATATTAATAGAGCTTTGTTTTGGACTCTGTGAATCCGAAAAAGAGAGGAGGCTAAAGAGAAGAATCTTAAAGAGTATTTAAGAATTTCTATGGCAGAAGATAATAAAAAGCTTGTGATTGATGAACTTTTGAATCTAACTCCAAAGATTAGCTTTCGATTTTTTGCTACTAATGAATTTGATGAATTAGCTGCTAAGTTAAGAAAAGATTTTCCTGAACAAGTAATTGAATATTATTGGAAGCAGTCTAGAGCATATGGGGTGATTTTAAAAATTAAAGCTTTGGCTGTTGAGTTTAAAATTAGAGAATTAGAGTTTAAGATTGATCAAAATTGGCCAAGTTTCCAACACCTAAGTGCTCCCGAGACAGTTCATTGGGCAATTACATACGATTGTAGCAAAGATTGTCTAGATTGTTATGCTAAAGAACATAAGGCTGAATTTGAAAATTTAGAAACTGAGGATGCTTTAAAAGTAGTGGATAAGCTTGCAGATTGGGGCGTTTTTCAGTTGGCAATTGGTGGTGGAGAAGCATTAGAGCGTGATGATTTAACAGAGATAACTCAATATGCTCATAAAAAGGGGCTGGTAGTTCACATTACTATTGGAGTTGATGAGATTGATGCTGATTTATTAAAAGAGCTTACAAAGAGTATAACTTCATTACAATTAGGACTTAATCATCATAAGTTACTTGTAGAAGGAAAAGAAGAGTTTGCTAGATTAAATAGCCTTGTAGCTAAGATTAAAAGTTTTGACTTAGAAACAGGAGTTAATTTAATTATATCTAAAAGTGTAATTAAAAATTTCAAAAGAATAATTCGTTATTTGAGCAAACTTGATATCACTAGGGTAGTTTTACTCCGTTATAAACCACCAATGGATATTAAGCAATGGCTTAAAGAAAAGCCAAGTGATTATGATTTAATTGAGTTTGAAAAGATGTTAGTTGAAGTTAGCAGGGAGTATGATTTGGATTTAAGGCTTGATTGTGGATTAAGCTTTTTACAACGAAGGCTTAAACCTAGTCAAGCTAAAACCAAAGGTCTTCGAGGTTGTGTCGCAGGAGAGAGAATTTTAGCTTTAGCTCCAGATAGTTCTATTTTTCCTTGCTCTCAATTAATTAGCTCAGATTTTAAAGCAGGCAATATCTTAAATGATGATTTGGATAGAGTTTGGAAAGAGGAAAGAATAATTAAGCATTATCGCTTTTTTAAGCATAAAGGGTTTTTCAAAAAGAGTATTTGTAATTCTTGTGATGCTGTAGAATTTTGTGGGGGCTGTCCTGTTTTTAGTGAAAGCGGGAGAAAAGCTGACCTTGCTTGTCCTCAGCCTATAGTATCGCATTTAAAACAACTGAATAAAAATGAGAGAAAAGCTGAGTTTAAAAGATATTTTGAAAATCAATATTCTGTTAGCGTTAAAGAGTATATGGAGCGTTATGGAGTTGGTCAAAAGTGTGCAGTTAAAGAGCTAAGAAACATTCCTTATTTAACAAAGGTTGATAAGAGTGCTACAGGTAAGAAACAAAAAGATAGATATCATTCAATAGAAGAAGATGAGATAGAAGTTGTACAGAATGTTATTGGCTATACAAGTGGAGGTGTTCCTTTCGCAAGACAAGATGAGATAAGAGGTTGGATCAGTGAAGATGATGATCATTCTTATCCTTTATGGAAAAGATAACAAAAAATAAATAATAAGGGGAGATAATAATGCAAATAATTAGTATTAGAAAAGGATTTACTGCTGATCATAGTTCTACTTCTTATGAGTTTTTGGCTGTTGATACGCCATTAGAGCAAGAGGCAAGAGATGCGGTGTCATCGCTATCAAGTCGAGCCCATCCTAGTAGAAGAAGAGTAGATTTTACTTATAATGTTGATGGTTATGATATCCCTGGTGGTTGGGAGCCATTGTTAAAAGATTATTTTGATGTGATGTATTCTGAAAGTTATGATTGGTGGACTTTAGGAATTGCTTTTGATATTTCTTCAAAAGAACAAGAAGAGGAGTTAGTAGAATATAATTTTAGAGGAACAGAGGATTTAGGAGTTGATATTGAGATTGAAGATGGACGAGCAATTATAAGTATTTATGCTTGTTTAGATTATTCTTATCTAGCAGAGCCAAATCAGGATTGGAGTGTTTTTGGTAATCAGGATCTAGATTATGAAAGTGAAGATTATTTATTGACTTTATTAACTGCTGCTAGAAAGCAGATTATGAATGGAAATTATGATCTTTTCTATGCTATTTGGAAGGTATATGGTATTGAAGATTATCCTTTAGATAAGCCAGATGATTATGATAAGTCTGATTTTGTGATTAAGGCTTTTGCTAGTATCTTAGATTGTCCTTTTTAGGAATCGAGTAGTTCATAAATAATTCTAAGCTTAAAAGGAAATGATTAAAGAAGGGTTGCCAGGTGAGCTTAGGAAGGAGTAGGGTAGTGAAGATAAATTACATAGATTATTTGTCGGATTGGGTGATTGTATGAATGAAGCGAGTAGTGGCTTAGCTGATAGATTAAAAAAGACTGCGGCTGTTTCTCATCTGGGCCAAGGGATGGATGTAGGTGCTTTAAATGATTATGCCCATCAGGTGGCTCTTTATTTATTATTAAAGGTTTTTTACCGGGAGATAAATGACAATTATCAACGCAGGAAGGTAGATTTAATTGAGATGGTCGGACAAATTGTTAAGGAAATGAATTTGACTGCTTCTCAAGAAGAGATCAGACGGTTGGTCGATGGAGTCTTATATTCTGGAGATCCTAGACAACAGGCAAATTTTTCGGTGATGCTTTATGATGAAATAGAGCGTGATTTTAAAGAGTATAAGTTCAGGTATTTAATTCCTGATCGGGAAGCTTCAAACTGGGATCAGGGTGGTACTACGGTTTATATGCTGACAGAAGTAGCCCAGGAGATTATTTTTATTACTAGAGAGATCTTGCAGGAATTTGGCTTTGATTTAGAGCAGTTTTATACTCTACAGTTGATTAAGAATGGTAATTTTTCTAATGCCCAAGAGAGTGTCAGTAATTTAATTGCTCGAGTCAAGAATTTAATTAAACAGGAAAAGGACTGGCGGGAGGATATTTTGCGTAATCCGACCTTGATTTTTTCTGCTCGCAAAGAAGGAAAGAAGATGACGAAGGGAGAATTAAAGGAACAATTTGCTGAAGAGAAAAGGGTCTTTGCTGATATGTTCAGTTGGCGAAGACGGTTAGATAGTTTTCCAACCCAAAAGAAGAAAGAAGGAGAGCTACTTTTTGAAGAGTTGGAGAGAGCTCGAGGCTTGCATAATCGACTGGCGGAGCTGGCTATTTCAAATTTATCACTAGAGCTGGAGATACGAAAAAATAACCCTGATGTTTTCTGGAAGATAGCTCAAGTTACTTTTAAAAAAGATTTTTGGCAAGATACAATTGTTAATTCGGGCTTACCAAAGATGGAGCTGTTGAGTGAATTGCTTAATCCACTCTTTTCTCCGACAGAGGATTTTATTTTTCCTCTGGATTGGGCTTGGGCCAAACAGCAATCTTATAATTATACAGTTACTGAAAAAGATGAGCAAGAGGAGCTAGAGGAAGAAGAGCCCCCTCCTAAAGAGATTGACTGGGAGCAGATTTTAGATTTATGGAAAGCTGTATTTGTTGAACTACTGGAGAAGGGAGAGTATTCATTAAGTAGTTTAAATCAGATTTCTCCGTTAGAAGAGCAGAGATGGTTGGCCCAAGAGAAAAATTTAGAATTATTTATGATGTTTATTATTACAGAGATTAAGTTAATAGCTGTAGAGGAGGAGTATCCGGGGCTGGATGAACGGCTTTTATTATTTAAACGGCTAGTTGAGAAGAATGAAAAGTTTAAAGAATTAATTGGCAAGAAAATAAGTGCAACCCTTGATTTAGCTAAGTCTAGGGTTAAGTTAGGAACTGAATTTGAAATAGCTCCCTATATTTTATATCTAAAGGAGGAATAAAGTGGCTTTTAATAGAGAACAATTAGAAGAAGGGGCTGCTCTATTTTTTAGATTATTGAAGGAGCAGATTATTCCCGTTTCTGAAGAATTAGCGGAGAAGTATTGTCGAGATGGGGAATTACGCAGTATTGTTAATAATATTGCTGCTCAAGGGGGACTTAGGGTCTTTCATACTCCGCAGAATATACATCTGGTTAGCAAGGCCCGAGGTTCTGATTTTGCTAACTCTTATACACAGATGAAGGAAAAATATAGTGGATTACAGCGGAAGCGTTACTTTTATTTGGCTAATATAATTATTACTATCTTTCTGGCAGAAATAGATAAGGAAAGCTATGTTCGAGTGCGCTGGGAGGAAGAAGGGATCAGTTACTATCGACTGGCTGATTTAGTAACTGCCACTCTTAAAGCTTGGCAGGAGAGAAGCCAAAAGGAAGATTCCTTTACCCAACAGTGGTCACTGGCTGTAGATGAGATGGCTGAATTATGGTTGACTGAGTTTAGTGAATATAAACTGAGTCAAGTTGATGATAGTATCGATGTGGTTAGAACTAAGAATAATCGACTCAGTTTTATTAATACAGCTTTAAGACCATTGGTTGAGCAGGAGTTGATTATAGATAATAGTGATGAATTAAAGGTTATTCCTCGACCTGTCTTATATGAAAGGCTGGATGAAATTTATAAAGATCAGGAGCGTTATCAGCAGTTTAAAAAATTAATTGAAGAAAGTAAAGAGAAGATGGAGGAGCAAGATGCCTAAATTAAGTAGAATCAGAATTAGTGGAAATAAATATGATGGTTTTCAAAAAAGACATAAAGATTCAATCTTTGAGCTAGGAGCTAAAGCTAAAGGGGATCATACTCTGTTTACCTTACAAAATGGAAGTGGTAAGGGAGTTATGTTGCAGTTGATTTCGCAGATTATGTTGCCTGGTACATCTTGGGGTAGAAATAACGGCAATAAAGTGGAAGGAATGTTTTATGATCGTCATAATAATTTTAAACCTTATACCTTCCATGTAGCTTTGGAATGGAATTTAGATTATAGTTCAGATAAAAGGCTGCTAATTGCTATCTGTGTTTCAGCCCATATGTTAAATGAAAGTGAAGGGAAAGTGGGGCTTAAATACTTTCTTTATACCCATGAGTATAGTAGGGATAGTAAATTCAGTCTGATAAATATGCCTTTGCATCTTAAATCAGATGATAGAGTACTTTCTTATGATGAATTGGAGTCTTTGATTGATGATAAGCAACATATCTTTACTAAGTATTCTAAAACTGCTGTCAGCAATCTTAATTCTGATTATTATCAATATCTGGCCAGCCATGGAATTTATCGTTCTGAATGGGAGATTATGAAGACTATAAATCGTTCTGAAGGTGGGTTGGAAAGGTATTTTTCGCAGGCTAAGGATAATCAGGCCCTTTTTGATAAATTGATTATTCCTGCTGTCAGTGAAAGTATTAATTCTGATAGTGGTACTTCTTTGCTCAATATGTTTGTTGAAAATATTAAGATAGCTGAAAGTTTACCTGAGCTTATTTCTCGGAGTGCAGATATTAATCAGCTGTTAAAGATGGTTGAGCCTCTGTTGTCTGATAGTAAGCGGGGAGTTAAATTGGATAAAATAACAGATATGATCAGAGAGCGGGGGAATAATTGTCTGCGAGCTTTAGAAAGTAGAAAGACTTATCTTCAGAATGAACTGCAGGATACCCAGCAGAATAAAGAAGAGGTAGCAGCTAAGATTGAGGAGCTGGAATTTGAGCAGTGGAATTTGAAATATGCAGTTAAGTTGAGGAAGTTAAAAGAATTAGAAAAGAAGCAGACAGAATTTGAAGAGAAGATAGCTACTTTGGAGACTGAGCTGGCTCAATTACAGGGAGAAAAGAAGAAACTAAGGTTAAATAGGCATTATCTTTCTTGGCAACGACAAAAAAGAGAGTATCAGCGGTTGAAAAAAAGGATTGAGAGATTGGAATCTGCAACCGATCTAACTAATTTGCAAGAACAGATTGCTCTGCAAAAGGATAGAATTAAGGATGAATGGCCAAAGTTGAAAAGGAAGTTGGAGGAGAGTAGCCAAACTGCTTGTAGTTATTTGAATCATTTAGATTTTGAGCAACAGAGGCTGTATAGAGAAGAAGAAGAGCTTAAAGTTGAGCTTAAAAAGAATGAACGGATAATTGATAGCTATCAAGCAGAGAAGAAGAAATTGGATAGCTGGAGAGAAAATCTAAAGGAGAGATTTAATCCTTTACAATTAATGACTCCTGATTATTTACTAGAGCAACTTAGTGAGCAGTTGGAGAAGAAAGAGGATAAGCTTGAAGATATGACTTCTAAAAGAGAAGCTTTGAATCTGAAAATAGAGGAAGAAAGAGAAGAGCAGGAGCAACTAAAGATTGAGTTGGCCCGGCAGGAAAAGGATTATCAGAGTTTAGAAGAAGATTATCAACAGCAGAAGGCTCAAGAAGAAGTCTTATTTACTGAGTTAGTAAAGTTGCTGGAGCTTGATAAATTCAAGGAAGTTTATAGCCAGGAATGGTTAAGAAGTAATAGGAGTAAAGTAGAGAGGTTATTAACTGAAAAGGAAGATAAATTAGAGGAGTTAACTAAGGAAGTTCATAAACTTGAATTGGCTCTAGTATTAAATGAAGAGGACTACTGGATTGCTAATCATGATCAGAAAAAGCTATATCAAAAAATTTCCCAGTTGGATATTAAAGTCTATTATGGTAGTGATTTTTTAATTAATTTCTGTGATGATCAAGCAGAGTTATGGGATGATTATCCATTATTGTCTTATGGTTTGATATTAATGTATGAAGCAGACTGGAAGAAAGTAAAAAGAAATTTAACACAAGAGGATCTCTTTCGAGCACCGGTGCCTATTTTTATTAATCATCAGTTGGAAGAAAATAAGGGAGCAGCTTCTTTTAAATTGCTTCATGGTCAGGAAGAAGAGTTAATTAAAACCCCTCAAAAATATCAGGAATGGTATAGCCAACTGGATATTCGCAAAAGAGAAATTGAGAAGACTCTTCTTACTTTGCAGCAGAAGATAAAGAATATTAGGCGAGTGATTTATAATGCAGAACAGCTCTTGCAGCAGGAGTCTGCAGCTGCAATCAAGGAGAAGCTTACTGCTGTAGTTGAAGAGATTGAAAATTTAGAGCAGCAGATTAAAAATAGAGAGCAAAAGATTAAGGAGTTAAAAGGAGAAGATGCCAGTCTGGAAGAGGAGTTGGCCCGAAAAGAGAGCAGGATAAAGAGATTAAAAGAGGATCATCGGGAAATAAAGAATTTTGCTGAAAAGATTGAGCAGTTAAAGAGTCAAGAAACTAAAATAGCAGAAACTGAAGAAAGAATAGTTGGGTTAGAAGAGAAAATGACAACAACTACTTCTAAACTACGGCAGAATAATCAAATTAAGCCGCGAGTGGAAAATAAATATCAAAATTGGTTAGATAACCTAGAGCTATTTATAGTTGAGTTACAGGAATTAGTGCCAAAGCTTGAATTTAATGAGCAGAGGACGACTAAGCAGCAGTCTAATTCTCCTCAACTATATGATTATTGTGATTCAGCTTTATATGCTAATTATCGAGAATTACTCGATCTAGAAAAGAGAGAAGAAGAGAAAAATGTAGAGATTAAATTTTTGCGAAAAGATAGGAAGAAAGCCAAAGAGCAGATTCTAAAATTAGAAAAGAAGATGGAGGAACTTGCTGCTGATTGGAGAGATTATTCCTTTGCAATAATTAATCGAGAAGAGTTAGAGATTAAGTTGGAAGAATTGAAAGAACAACTTGAAGAACTAGGGGGAAAGATAAAGAAATTTACTAAGAAAAATGATGTTTTGAAAGGTAAAATTGATAGTAAAAAAGAGCAGTTAAATGAGCTACGGGCTGAAATAAAGCAGCTTTTTCAAAGATCAGTCCGACCTTGGTTGGAATTAAATCTTAAGGAGAAGGATCAAGAAATCAATGCTGCCTTAGAAGAAGATAAAAAATACTTAGAAAAAATTTCAGAAATGATTAATGACTATCATGAGCGGATTAGTAATTTAAATGCTTTGATTAGCAAGCTTGATTTCTATCAATTAGATTCGCAAAAAGGGAAAATAAGAGGGCAGATTAAAGAAGAAGTAAGGGCCAACCCAGAAGAACTAGTGGCAGACTGGATTAAGGATTATCAAGAGAATCAGCAGCAATTAAAAACATTAAAGGAAGAAACTGAGGATAACTTTTATCAATTTAAGGGTGATGTAAATCGATTGATAGAGAATGATATTTTAAGAACCAAGATTCAAGAAGGTATTATTGATAATTTCAGAAGTGAGAATTATAATTTTAATCATGAGATATTGCTTACCTTTCAGGATTTTCTTCATAATGAGTTGAATACTCTTGATGAAAATAAGAATGAAGCTGAAGAAGCTAGAGAGCAATGGGCGGAAAGATCGGCTATGCACATTATGAGAATTATCAATTCCTTACAGGAAATGATTAATAATATGGTTTATCATAATCAACAGGATTATGCTTTTCCTTTGGTTAGATTACGTAGAACTGATTTGTTACCTAAAGAGAAAGAGGAGATTATGATTGAATTGAAGGAGTATTTTATAGAGTTGATTGAGAAGTTTAAGCGTAAAAATATAAATGTAGAAAGGTTGAGTCTTGCTCAATTGAAGAAATATATCGGAGATGCTGCTCTTTTTTCTCGAATTTTGAGAGGGCGTTATCCTGTTTTGCAGGTCTATAAGATGACAGAAAGGAATGAATTTCTTTATGCCAGCCCTAAAGATCATTATTATGCTGATTGGGAAGCAGTGATTCAAGGCAAAGGTGACATTGCTGAAGGCAGCGGAGGTCAATCACTGTCTATTAATGCTTTTATGATGATGATGTTGCTTAATTATAAGAAGCAGAGACTGCACCGAGATAATCCTTGGACGGTGCTTTTGCTGGATAACCCTTTTGGTAAGGCTTCTGCGGCTCATGTCTTAGATCCTGTCTTTGAAATTGCCAACAAATTAAATTTTCAGATTATTGCCTTTGCAGCACCAGAGATTATTAAGACGGAGATTAGCGAAAGGTTCCCGACATTTTGGGCACTTGAGATCAGTAAGCGAGAAGAGAATCGAGGAACTGTAACTGGGCAGGTGATTTATGGTGAAAGGGTACGACAGACTGAAACAACTCTTTAAGCTATTTAGAGAGCGGGAGATGAAAGGAAGAAAGAGATTTGACCTTGCTGCTTTGAAAGATTTTTTGGTGGCTGAACTGGGTGGAATGAGTGCTTATCAAGAACATGGTGGATATCGAGGACTTTATCGTTTATTAATGAAGCAGAAAGAAGAGGGGAAGATTGTTGCTATTAAGAGTGCTCCTTTGAATGGGCGTAACCCAGCTTTAAAGACCCGGTGGCAGCTTGTAAAAGAAGTGGAAAAAGGTTGGTCTGATCAATTGATATTTAAATTATCTCGAAGATTACAGTTGGGTTATTATCTAAAACGTCCTCAATTACAGACAGAAGAGCTGGCTGCAAAACTTAATAGGTTGGATAAATTTTTAGCTAAAAAAGATGAACGGGAATGGGCCAGTCGAGAAGAGAGGTCTTTGGAGCTTTTTTATGATGAAAAGTTTTTGAGTGAAAAGGAAGGTAAGAGGTTATTGAGTAGATTAAAATTATCTCTGGCTGATATCAAGGCTGAGAAGTATAGTCAGATGTTTGTTTACTGGCAGAAAGGAAGTTCTCCTATTAGAAAGATTTTAATTCTGGAAAATCATTCAGCCTTTATTGCTTGTAAGCGGGCTTTGGAGGCTGATTTTTCCATTTTTTCTTTTGCACCTGATACTTTGATCTTTGGTAATGGAAAACAGATTAGTGCTAGCCTTAAATTTCTTAATGAGATAGCTGATTTGGAGCAGATAAGAATTAAGTACGCTGGGGATTTAGACCCAGAGGGGCTGGGTATTTATATTGGTCTTAAGGAGAAATACCCTAATTTATCTTTGGAATTACAGATTGATTATTATAAACAGATGTTGTTACCTGCACAAAAATATGCTCTCAAAAGCAAACAAGATAGAGATGAGACTGTTTTGAATAAGTTCATTGATCAATTTAAAAATAAAGGGGCAGAGAACGTTAGTAATATGATTAAAGTACTCTGGGAGAATGAGGTAAGGATTCCTCAAGAAGTTATTACTTTTGAAAAACTGATTGATTGGAGCAGTTAAAGAAAGAGATAGATAATACAAATCAAATTATAAGGATGAGATATTAAAGCTGATTGATAAATTCTATCAAAGTTTATTGGATTGTCAACACTTTTTAAGACACTTTTTTCTCGGACATTAACATCCTATATTCTACAGGGGTAAGATAATCTAATGACCCATGTATTCTGTGATTATTATACCAGTTTACATAATCAAATAATTGATACTCTAACTCCTCAAAGCTATTAAAGATTTTATTAAAAGCAAATTCTGTTTTAACTACTTTAAAAGCAGCTTCTGCAACAGCATTATCATAAGGGCAACCTTTTTTACTCAAAGAACGCTCAATACTAAATCCACTTAATAGCTGATCTATAGCTTTATTCTTAAATTCATTGCCTCTGTCAGTATGTAAAATATTAATTTCATTAAGTGGTCTTTAATACTTGAGAAAGCCTTAGTAACAAGTTCTGCAGTCTTATTTTTTCCAGCAGCATAACCAATGATCTCACGATTAAATAAGTCTAATATTAGGCAGATATAATTCCATTTACCTTTAACATTTACATAGGTTAAATCACTGATTACAACATCTAAACTTTGATCCCTATTAAATTCTCTATTAACAATGTTAGAAACTTTTTCTTCATTACATTTTGAAGAATGAACTTTATATTGCTTGACTGTATAGCTGGAGACCAAACTATATTTTTTCATGATTAACCCTATTTTTCTTCTAGAAACTTGATATCCTTTTTTTAGATAATTCTCGTTTGATTTTTCTAGTTCCATAATTATTCCTGCTTTTTTTAAAGATAGTTATGATTTCATTTTCTAGCTTGCTATTAGATGATTTTTTCTTTGGCTTATAAATAAATATAAATAAGGCTTCTTGATACATTTAATAGTCTGCATATGGCACTGATACTGTATTTATCACTATTTGCCTTAATAATGGCTACTCTCGTCCTAGTATCAGTGCCGCTTGCTTTAAAATATCATTCTCCATTTTTAAGCGTTGGTTTTCTTTACGTAATTTAATTAATTCTTTTTCTTTCTCAGTTCTATTATCTTTAGCTTTAAATGAACCTGATTTATTGTAGTTTTTTACCCATTTATGAACACTAGACCTAGCAATATTATATTCTTTTATTATTTCACTTGGTTTTTTGCCATTATTAACTAATGCAACTATTTGTTTTTTGAATTCATCATTATATCTTTTTGCCATGATATAACCTCCAGTTTAGTTTGATTTTATTATATCATGTCCGAGAAATAACTGTACAATTTATTATAACCTATCCAGAAATTGAAAAAGAGGAGTTTGAAAAGGAAAGAAAGTGGGTGTTAAGCTTGTTAGAGGATTGGGTAAGAATTTTATAATTCTGTTAAATTAAAAAAAGGAAGATAATTTAAAACTTCTGCTTTATAGTTCAGAAGTATTTAAAGGTCAGATTTTAGTAGAATCTGGCTTTTTTATATTTTGAGGACAGGAAAAATATATCAAAATGCAGAAGTTAGATATATAATTACAGTTATAAAGGAGGATTTAGATGGAACAGGGGATAGTGTTGGCCCATAGTTTTTTTGATAGTTTTGACCGGTTAAGTCGGCAGGCTAGAAAGCGGATTCGAAAGAAGTTAAATCAATTTGCAGAAGAGGAGAAGACCAATTCATTTAAGATCCATAAATTGAAGAGACAAAAGTGTGATGAGAGCTTTTGTAGTGCTCGAATCAGTGATGATTTGCGGATGATTTTATCCCAACAAGGGGATAAATATATTTTGCTTTATGTTGATTGGCATGATGATGCTTACGATTGGGCTGAAAATAAATATCTAGAGACTACTAACTTTGGGGCTGTTTATATGTATGATGAAGATGTAGACTTTAGGGCCAACGATTATGAGCAGAAAAAGGATCCTAATCAATTGTATGATAACCGAGCTTCTTTACTTGAGAAGCAGGAAGTAAAAGCTAAACAGTTGAGCAAATTGGGGATCCCAGAGGTTCATGCAGATTCGTTGGTAAAGATTAAGGAAGAGGATAGATTTTTGAGCTTTATTTCTGTCTTTAATGAAGAGGTTCAAGAGGGCTTGTTGGATATTGTAGCAGGGGATAAGAGTATTACCCAAGTTTATAATGAATTGCAGGCTAGAGAAGAGAGCTATGATTCGATCGAGGAGGCATTGGAACATCAAGATTCTAAACGGAGATTTTATGCGGTTGAAGATCTGGATGAATTGGATCTGATTTTAGAGGAGGATATGGAGGCTTGGCGGTTATTTTTACATCCACAGCAGGAAGAATTGATTACTAAGAACTATAATGGACCAGCATTGATTGAAGGTGGCCCTGGTACGGGTAAGACGGTAGTCGGTATTCATCGGGCAGTCTATTTAGCTGATAAGATCTATCCTGCGTGGGCAGGAAATAAGATTTTACTAGCTACTTTTAGTAAGAAGCTGGCCTGTTATTTAGAAGAGAAGGTTGAGAAGTTGGCTCGGCAGAAGGGAATTGAGAATAATATTGAGGTCTATGGAGTCGATAGCTTGATTTATAAGTTGCTTGCTGAGAATGATTTGCGGCAAGGGCGAATTGGGCTTGAAGAGATCGAAGAGTTGATGGAGGATATTTATCTAGAACTTGAGTTGGACAAGCCATTTCAATTTTATAAGACTGAGTATAAAGAGGTTATTCAACGCTATCAGGTTAGAAGTTTGGAGCAGTATTTGGAAGTGGATAGAATTGGACGTGGTTCTCCTTTACAGCCTGCTACTAGATGTAAGGTGTGGCAGTTTTTTGAGCGAGTTTTAGAGCAGAAAGAAGAGAGGAATCTAGTTGATTTTGATGATCAGGCTTTCAGGTTACTTGATGCTTTAGAGAGTAATGAATTAGAGCCAAGTTATGATTCGATCATCATTGATGAAGCACAAGATTTGTCACCGGTTAAGCTGAAGATATTAAAGAATCTGGTTAAAAGAGAGGAGAATAATTTATTACTCTTATCTGATAAGAATCAGCGGATCTATCAGTTAGGTAGCTGGAAGGGTGATGCTGGAGTTAATATAGTCGGACGGACTAATTATTTAACCTTGAATTATCGTACTACCCAACAGATTAAGAGGTATGCAGAGCAGCAGTTTTCTTATTCTCAGCTAAATACTGACTATCTTGTCGGGTATAAGAGCCTCTTTCACGGGCCAGAGCCTGAATTGAAGGAGTTTGATGCCGAGAATGAGCAGTATCGTTATATTGTGGAGCGGATTAAGGAGCTGTTGGCCCGGGGGATTGGCCCGTATGAGATCTGTGTGATGACGCCGAGTTCTGATGACTTTACAAGATTGGTTGATATCTTGAATTATGAAGGTATTGAAGCGACTATCTTGCAGAAGGCTATCTATCCTCAAGAGGGCAATGGTATAGGTATTAGTACTTTGCATGGTAGTAAGGGCTTAGAGTTTAGAACGGTGATTGTGGTTAATTATTCACAGATTAAGGATAAGGTGGTTGGTAAGTTGCCTGATGAAAAGTATGTTAAGAATAAGTTGAAGCAGGTAGATTGTCTTAAGTATGTGGCTTGTACGAGGGCTCGAGAAGAGCTAGTGATTACTAAAGTGAATTGAATAATCAAATTACTTTAAACAAATGGACAGTTCTTGTCCATTTGTTTTCATATGATAGGAAACAAGCTTCAGCTAGCTCTTAAACTGATCTGACTTTTTCTTTCGGATAATGTTACGCTATCAAGTTAATGATTGTTGATAGAAAGATAAGTATTAAAAAAGGAAAGTTGCAAATGTAAATCTGATTAATTTGATATTTTTTTGTCGAAAGAAGTAATGAAACTATAAAATAGAATTATTTTTAACTAAATAGTAGGAGAATTAATCATTGATAATGAATAATGTGGTTAATAAGCAGTTATTGAGAAAGATTAAACAGATAAAAACAATAGATGGATAGTTAATGTCTTATCAAGAATGTTATGATATTAATAATTTATATGGGTTGAATTAAGATAATTTTTGGAATTATAGGATGAAACAAATTTCAACTAACTTGAGTTGGAAATAGTAAAGCAAAGGAGAATAAGGATGTTTAATAAAAAAAGTGAAGATAAAAAGTTCATTGCCAATTTATTGGTAGCTTTAGAAGAGGAAGAGGTTATTACAAAAATTAAAGAGATCATTGGAAAAGATGAACTTATAGCAGGTGATTCTGAGATAGAGGTTAGGGAGTATAAGACTGCTTTAGAAGAAAAAGAAAGCCAGATATTAGATTTAAGAAGTGAACTTAAAAATTATAAAGCTAGTTTGAATAATAAAGGGAAAGAGATTGAGAGCTTAAAAAGTAATCTAGCAAGTAAAGCAAGCAGGGTGGATGAGCTGGAGTTTGAAATAAGTAGTAAGCAAAGAGAGTTAGAAACTAAGAATAGAAAGATAGAAGAATTAAAGAATGAAAATAGTAGCTTGAAAGCTCAAGGTGAAGAATTAAGGCTTGAAAAATCTAGACTACATAATGAAGTTAGAAACCAACAAGAGGAAATAAGAAGGTTGAAGGATAGATTTAAAGGGGTAGGGGATATATATAAGGTTTATTTAAACCTTTCCTCTGGAAACAAGAGTTCACTGCAAGGAATCTTTAAAGGCGATAGTATCGAGGAGTTTATCTACTGTGGGGTTCAATATGATAATCTAGAGTCATTATGGGAGTACATAAAACGAGAAGTTATTGAAGATAAAAATAGTGAGATCAATAAGCTAGATCAGATCTTTACTTATTTCTTTGCGGCTCATAACAGAATTTATGACAGTCCTCTGTATAAACGACAAGAGGTAAAAGTTGGCGAAAGTATTGATGAGGACAAGCATATTAGAGGAAGAGATAGTAAGGTGATTGGAGAGATCAAAGAAGTCTTATTTAGAGGTTATATCAATTTAAAGACAGATAGAGTGATCAAGAAGTCTGTAGTTAGAGCTTAAACTTTAACTAAAGTTGGCAACTAGTAAAGGGGGATAAAACGGTGGATACAAAAACGGTTAATACATACCAGGTAAGTTTAGCAGAATTTGGAGAAATGTTAAAGAATAAAGAAGGTATTTTTGAAGAGTTGTCTAAAGCAGTAGCAGAGTTATTGAAGGATAGATGGGTCTTTATGGAGAATAAAGAGGTCTTTTATGATAACGAAGTAGTAGCTTTATATCCAGATTTAAATCATTATAAGTGTACTTTTATAGATGAAAATAACTGTCCAATTAGCAAAGTAGATAAAAGTGTTTTAAATTTTGCAGGATTTAAAGGTGACTTTATGACTATTAATGAACGAAAGAAGAGCTTTAATAAAAGGATTAATTTTCCTTTTAAATATGGTTCAGATAAGATCAAATATAATGGAAGTGATGCTAATTATAGAATGGCATATAGAAAAAAATCTGATACTTTAGCTGGTTATGATATGGATGATGATTCATATAGAGACCAACCTGGAATTGTTATGCCAATTTATCGGTTATATAGAAAAGATAGCGATAAATTAGGTTCTAACCAAGTACTATTATTATGGCTACAACATGAGTTAATCCCTCAAGGGTTGAGTAAAGAGCATCAGGAAAACTATAAACAACTAATTGATTTACAAATAATTGATTTGGTTAAAACAGGTGCTATCAAGATAGCAAATAATAAGATAACCTTTGTTCAAGATAAATTGGAGGCATATGCTAAGGAGAATAAGCTTCAAGATGAGATCAAGAGTGATACTCTTATAGACAAGCTATTGAATGGTGATAAATACCGGGCCAACATTGAAAGCTATGATGAGAAGATCTTGACTGACCCCAATCGAGGACATTGGGAACTCTGGCAGCATGAGCAATACCAGAATCCAGTCGAGCTTGAGCTAGAGCAAGAGTTTGTTGCTAGAGATCCTAGAGCAGATATCAAAGATGGTGGTGTAGTGGGGATAGACTTTGGAACGAAGAGTACGGTCGTTGTCCACCAAGAAGATAGTGTACATACCTTACCGATGCGGGTTGGGGTTGGTGAATTCAGTAAAGAGGTTGGTGCTAGTCACTATGAAAATCCAACGGTGATGGAATTTAAGGATTTAGAAAGTTTCTTAAGTGACTATCAGGCTAAAAAGAGCAGACCGGCTACATCATGGGAGGATTTGACCGTCTCTCATACAGCATTTAAGAGTTTGATGAATAGCAGTAGTGACTATTATTATTCTATCTTAACAGGCTTAAAGCAATGGGCAGGAAATAAGGAGAGGAGATTGAGGCTGAAGGATCAAGATGGTAAGGATCTTACTTTACCTGCTTTTTTAGAATTGGAAGAAGATGATTTGAATCCGATTGAACTGTATGCCTATTATTTAGGTTTATATATCAATAATCAGCATAATGGGGTCTATTTAGACTATATTCTATCCTTCCCAGTCAGTTATGAAAAAGAGGTTAGAAGCAAGATATTAACCAGCTTTAAAAGAGGTTTAAAGAAGTCATTACCGTTAGCTTTGTATGATGATCAAGAGGTTATGAATAGATTCAGAGTTTCTAGTGGGGCCAGTGAGCCAGCAGCTTATGCTATCTGTGCTTTACAGGAGTATGGCTTTGAACCTTTTGAAGATGAAGCTGTCTTTTATGGTATCTTCGATTTTGGAGGAGGAACGACCGATTTTGACTTTGGTATCTGGCGCGGGGCCAACATGAAAGAAAGGCGTTATGATTTTGTAATCGAACACTTTGGAGCTGAGGGTTATGAATATCTTGGTGGTGAGAATTTATTGGAACTGCTTGCTTTTGAAGTCTTTAAGTCTAATCAGGAAAAATTACGCCAGACAGAGATCTCATTTACTCTACCTCCTAAATGCAAGAAGTTTCCTGGGAGTGAAACCTTACTGAATAATTCTCAAGAAGCAAAGTTGAACATGAAACAGTTGATGGAGAAGTTGAGACCGCTTTGGGAGAGGCACGAAGATTATGAAAATTTATATAGCAAAGGGATTGTTAAGATTAATCTATTTGATAAGACAGGCAAAGAGCATACTAATGTTGAGTTGGCTATCGATCAAAAAGAGTTAGAAGGGAAGTTGCGGGCGAGGATTGAAGAGGGGGTAGTTAACTTCTTTGATGCTTTACGCCGTTCCTTTGAAGAACCATTGACTAAGAGTGTAGAAAAGGTCAATATCTTTTTAGCAGGAAATTCAAGTAAGTCTGAGATAGTCCAAGAGTTATTTGAAGAGTATATAGCACAAGAAGTAGAGGGCATCTTAGGTAAGAAAGATAGTGATAAAGAGCTTTATGAAGTTTTCCCTCCTTTAGGAACAGAAGAGGCTTATGCTAAGCAAGAAGAGCGAGATTTAGAGGTAGCCAAAGATGATATCAAGCGACCGACTGGTAAGACCGGTGTTGCTTTTGGTTTAGTAGATGGTAGAAAAGGCGGTAGAATCAAGGTTATAAATAATAATATAAAAGAGGACGAAGCTAAGTTCAAATACTTTATCGGGATGAATAGACGCAGAAGGTTCTTTGTAATAGTTGATCGGGATACAGAGTATCAGAAGTGGTATAATTTTATCGATGCTGGTGAGGAAGATTTTGAGCTATATTATACCAGCGTACCAGAAGCAAGTAGAAATCAGCTAGATATCTCTGAAGCCCAGCGGAAGAAATGCAGAATAGATACGATTAATGACCAAGCCTTCGTTTATATTCGAGCAGTAAAGCCGACTGTAATCGAATATGTTGTGGCTAGCGAGGAAGGGATTAAATCAGGGGAATATTTGAGTGAAGTTAAAGAGTTGGAATTAAATTAAAGGAGCGGATAATATGGAGCAAGAAAAGTATGTCTTAGACTTTATTTCTAATGAAGATAATTATTATTTAGTCGATAATCAAAAGTTAGAATTGTCAGAATCAAAAGAGTTGACCTTACAAGACTTTGCTATCTATCATATAGAGGAGTTGACCTTTGAGGATGACGAAGGGAAGTCGCCTCGGAAAGAAGCTTTTGAGAATGTGATTAGTGCTCTTAGATTGGAAGGGGTTAGCTTCTTATATTTGATCCTAGGTGATAAAGAGGGGGTTCATTTTTACTTTGGTGTTGTTAGGGATTTGAATGATAGAAAGGATTTAGATTTAAATATCAGAGATATAGGGGAAGAGATATTAAAGCCGAGTATTAGGGGGAATTTTAGAGGTAGTAAGATTAGTGAGGTTGAGCCAGAGCCTAAATTAAAGATCAAAGAACAGGTTGAAGAGATGAATTATTATGGCTTCCTAGAAGGTGTACCGGGGATTAATGAGGATAGTGAAGATTTCCAAGGGGTAGATCGATTGATTGATGTAATGTTAGGGGATGAATTTGGACTGGCTATTATCGCTAATCCTTTGAATAGAGAAGAGATTACAGAGATAGAGAAGAAGCTGTATGATACTTATTCACAGATAGTACCACTAGCTAACAAGAGTGTTCAAGAAGGTGAGAGTGAGGGCAAGAGTGAAGGGAAGACGATTACTAAGAACAGCTCCAAGACTAAAGGAGAGAGTTATTCTAAAGGAAGTACAGAGAGTGAAACTAGTAATGAAAATAATACTGAGGGTACAAGTACATCGACAGCAAAAGGAACGAGCAAGACAACAGAGACTAGTTCAGGTTCTAAAGGTGAAACAAATAATGCTTCCGAAGGAACTACTGAATCTAAAACGTGGGGTAAAAGTGAAACTCAAGGAACTTCTACAACAGAAGGGACTTCGAGATCGGAGACTACAGGAGAATCGGTTGCCGAATCGAATACTGTCTCAAAAAGTAAGAATAATACGGTGACGCTAGAGTTTCTCAACAAGGAAGCCCAAGATTGGATGGATTATTTAGATGAAGCAATCTTACCTAGACTTGATTATGGTAAGAGTAAGGGGGTCTTTGTCTCAACAGCTTTCTTATTTGCTAATAATAAAGGAAGTTTAATCAAGTTGGCCAATACGATGAAGTCATTATATTCGGGCAAGAGTGGGAATAAGGTTTCATTGAAATTCAATTGTTTAGAAGAAGGGAAGAAGTTAGATTATCTTAAAAACTTCCAATTACCTTCGGCTGAGCTTAAGAACTTGAGTAAGAATGAATCGAATGCAAGAACTGCAATGTCCCAGTATTTAACTAAGAAGAAAGGTTATGTAGGTAACTGGCTTTCAACAAATGAACTGAGTCTGATTGCAGGATTACCTCAAAAAGAGGTAGTAGGTCTGAGCTTGAAAGAGGAGGTTGAATTTGGTCTAAACTTCAAATCAGATATAGCAGATGAGAATAAGATCTATTTGGGTAATTTAGTGCAGAGTGGTAGAGTTTTAGAGAATATAGATGTCTTTTTAGATCAAAAGAATTTAAATAAACATACCTTTATCACTGGAGTGACTGGTAGTGGAAAGACGACGACCTGTCAGAAGTTATTACTTGATAGTGAACTGCCTTTTTTGGTCATTGAGCCTGCTAAAACTGAGTATAGAATATTGACAGAAGAGGTCGATGACTTGAAGATCTTTACTTTAGGTAAAGATACGGTAGCACCTTTTAGGCTAAATCCTTTTGAATTCTTCCCTCATGAGAGTATAACTTCAAGGGTTGATATGATCAAGGCCAGTTTAGAAGCTGCCTTCGATATGGAAGCTGCTATTCCTCAGATTCTAGAGACGGCGATTTATGAATGTTATCAGGATTTGGGTTGGAATATAGCTACTAACAAGAATGAAAGGTATGATGATCCATTTGCAGATGGAGTCTATGCCTTTCCTACTTTAGAAAACTTGGTTGATAAGATAGAAGAAGTAGTTAATCAGCAGGGTTTTGACGAACGTTTAAAAAATGATTATATTGGTTCAATCAAAGCAAGGTTACAGGGGTTATTGGTCGGTTCTAAAGGTTTAATGTTGAATACTAAGCGTTCAATCGACTTTGAGCGTTTGCTTGATAATAAGGTTGTACTTGAATTAGAAGAGATTAAGAGTGGTAGTGAAAAATCGTTGATTATGGGCTTTATCTTGAGTGATCTAGTAGAGGCGATCAAGGCTAAGTATCTTAGACTTAAGGGGACCAAATTTAAACATATTACCTTGCTTGAAGAGGCACATCGATTATTGAGTAAATATACCCCCGGTGATAGTTTGAATAAGAAGAAGGGGGTTGAGGTCTTTAGTGATATGCTAGCTGAGGTTCGTAAGTATGGTGAATCACTGATCATTGTCGATCAGATTCCAAATAAGCTGACCCCAGAAGTATTAAAGAATACAAGTACCAAAATTGTTCATAAGATCTTTGCTCAAGATGATAAGGAAGCTGTTGGTAATACGATTGCTCTGACCGATGAGCAGAAGAATTTCATGTCTAATTTAGTTCCGGGACGGGCTATTGTAGCTACTCAAGGTTGGAATAAGCCGTTGCAGGTTCAGATAGAGCAGAGGACAGATACGACTAAAGAAGAGATTATTCCAGAAGATGAGCTGAGAGAGAATATATTGAAATTTTATCAGAAGATTTATCAGCGGGGTGTGATTCAGGGAATAGAGAACTTGGAGGAAGAGCCGAGTGTGGAACTTTTGGAATCTTTTATTAAACTCAATCAGAGCAATACATTAGTTAAATCATTTGAGAATTTTACAAGATTATGGGATAATAAGGTTGATTTGAAGAAGAAGCTAGAAGAAGCGATAGAGAATTATGGATTGGCAGTAGTGAGTGATTATTTGACGAATAAATTCTATATGGAGAAGGATGATTGTAGTTTAGAGGAGAGAAAAGAAGCAGTTAAGGGGTTAATTGAAGGTCTGTTGTCAGATGAGAAGGTTTCAATCTTGCGTAAAGAATATAGTTGTTTCTTAAGAAGAAGCTAAAATAGGAGGTTTTAAAATGGGGTTTTTTAGTACTGTTGGTGGAGTTATTAGTACTGCCGCGAGTACTCTCAGTAAAGCAGCGAGTGTTGTTGGTAGTACTGTAAGTAAACTTGGAACTGCGATAAGCTCTGTGGCTAAGACTTTAGTGGCTAAGATACCGAAGCCAGAGATTTTGACAGATATTATTGTAGCTGTAGTTAAGGTGATTGCTGAGAAATTAGGATTGATTGAAGAGGAAGAACAAGTAGAAGAGTTAGGGGCCAAAGCAATGCAGAGTGAGAAGGATTTGGAGGATTTTAATTCGGCTCAAGAGTATATAGAACATTTAAGGAATGAAGTAGAGCTGGATATTGAGAAGTTCAATGCCATGAAGGTAGAAGAACGATTGGTCTGTTCAGCAATTGGTGTTTCTATCTTATCAAAGGGGATTGAAGAGAAGGAAGAGGTAGATATTCCTGCTGATTTCTGGATTGAGGTAGGAAAGCAGGATATGAAGGCAGAGGAAGTGGAGGCTTATATTAAGAAGTTTAAAGAGCATGGTTTTTCTGAACTTAAGTTAAGTGATTATTTTAAAGGGAGCTTATCAGTGACTGAAAATAAAGAGATAGATTCAATATTTGAGGAGACTTTAAAGGAACTAAACCCTGAATTATCAGATGAGGATATTGCAGATAAGATGCTTGAAATAGAACAGACAAGCAGAAAAGATTGGGAATAGCAGTAGAGGTGGGTAAAGATTATGGTATATAAGTATCTCTTTTTTAAAGCAGATAATAAAATAATGGTCTGTCAGCAGCGAGATGATAGGCTTGAGTTGGTTAAGTATAAAGGCGAGGATTATTATTTAGGTAATTTAGATTCCTTTTGGGAGTGGTGGGAAAAGACAAGCTCTTTTCTTGCTATGAAGCATAAAGTGGATTTTTTAATTTTAGTAGATGATAGTAGCTTTGAATTTGAAAAGGAATATTCTCCTGTTGCGGAGAGTAGTTGGAGTTTAAAAGAGGTAAAGGAGTTTTTTGCCCAATATGCACCTTATTCTAAGATTGAATTACGACAGGGTGAATCTAGTTATAAGCTTTCAATAAAATTTGAAAAATTAGCTGATAAGTATAGAGATAAGGTTGACAATATACTATATATAAGTACTTTTCCAAATAAGAAGTTGCTATCTCATATTGAGCAGAGTGATGAAGAAGAGGTTAAAGGTGGAGAGTTGAGTCCGTTGGCCCGGTATTATAGAGAAAAGAATAGAGAATATAAAAATT
Source organism: Natroniella acetigena (assembly GCF_023227745.1). Lineage (GTDB taxonomy): Bacteria > Bacillota > Halanaerobiia > Halobacteroidales > Halobacteroidaceae > Natroniella > Natroniella acetigena. The sequence continues at coordinate 59,255 of NZ_JALKBX010000005.1, forward strand.
AATTTTTAGTCAGATCTTAAACAGATCTGACTTTTTCTCATTTTCCAATCTCTGATTGAGAAACAGGTGGGTTGTCATGAGTGTGGTTCGTTAGTAGTTCCTACCCATACTGAATTATCTTATGGTTATGAAGGTTCTACTGATATAGAAGATTTCATTTATGGTTAAGGGGAAGATGCTAAGAAATTAGTAAATTTATCTAAATATTTAAAGTTTGAGAAGGATAAGAGTTATTAACCTAGAAATATGAAAACAACACAGTACAAAATATTCATTTAAATGAATATTTTGTACTGTGTTGTTGAATGAAGAAGGAGGTATCTTATTAACTTTGAGGGGGATTTAAATGATTGCTATTGCACCTACTGATTTAGATTGGTTTAATTTCTTAAGAATGCGATTAGATATTAAGGTAATAAATTTTTGGACTTCTACTCCATGGAACATCCGTAAATTAGAAGAGGGAGATAAATTTTCTCTTATGCTCAAATCACCAATTAGAAAAAAAGATGAGGAGGTTGGAGGTGTTGGCCCGTTTCATCTATTTCTAATTATTTTAAAGGAATCAATAGAATGTGAGGTTATAAAAAGATTATCATGAAACAAAAAGTGATCTTAGTTCATGGATATAATAAAGATCAAAGTGATATGTTAACTCTAAAGAATAACTTAGAAAAAGAAAGTTACCAAGGAATTCTAGTTGATTTGCCATTGAGGTTTGAAGAGCTTAAGGATGCCACTAAGGTTTTTGCTACAAAGGTTGAAAAGATTATCAATGAATTAGAAGAAGGAGAAGAGATCAGTTTTATTGGACATAGTACAGGTGGCTTGGTTATTAGATATTTTTTAAGCAAAAGTGAGCTAAAATTCAAATTAGGAAGAGTTGTTTTGATTGCTACGCCAAATCAAGGGAGTCGATTAGCAGAGATTGCTTCAACAATAACGCCCTTTACCAGTCTATTTAAGACATTAGATTCATTACAACCTGAGCAGTTAAAAGAGTTAGATTTATCTTTCTCTAAAGAGATTGAAGTAGGAGCGATAGCGGGAAATAAGAATAATCTCTTACTTGGAGAATTATTAGAGGATGAAAATGATGGGCGAGTCAGGGTTGATTCTGTTAGATGTGAGAGATTAAGTGATTTTATAGTTTTACCTTATGGTCATAAAGAGATTCACCACCAACGTGAAACAGCTAAGGTGGCTGCTAACTTTTTACGAGAAGGAAAATTTCTAAAAGAATGATTAACTTATAAGATAATAAAAGCTAAAAGTATAATTTTGAGAAATTAAGGTAGAAAAAGACCATGAAATTTATAAGGCTGATAATATGCTTGATGTAACAGCTGCAGTTATAATCAATAAAAATCAAGAGGTTTTCATTGCTCAGCGAAACAAACCTCAAGAATTAGCTGGAAAATGGGAATTTTCTGGTGGGAAGATCGAAGAGAATGAAGTTCCTAAAGAAGGTTTAAACCGTGAGATCAAAGAAGAGTTTGGGGTAGTAATTAGGATAGATAGATTTATGGTAGAAAGTGTCTATCAATATGACTTTGGTAAGGTTAGAATCCTTGCTTATCTAGCTGAGATAGATTCTGGAGAGATAGAGGTAAGAGAGCATAATGATGCTAAATGGGTGAGTGTAGGAGAGCTAGATAATTGTGATTTTGTACCAGCCGATCTGAAAATTGTAAACAAGATAAAAGAAGAGTTGAATTGAGTATAATATTGACACTCCCCGCCCATCCACTACGTTCATGAACGAGGATTCTTAATAGTTCGTTGACTATCTGCTAAACTAGCGTTACACTTGAAACCCCCGACATATAGTCTAGTTTTCAATCTAGTTTAGCAACTGAGGTTCCCCTATTAAATTAGACACAGGGTTTAGGTGTTTTTTGGAGTTTCAACACTTTACTGGTCACAAGTTTAAAAAAGATATTCCAAAATTAGAGATAGTTTTGCATGATTTTATATTATAGTAGTTAAAGCAGGTCAGTTGTCTAAAAAGCTGACAATTTTTTTATATCACAATGTAACAGGCGTTACTACACCTACCATAAAGGGCGGATCGGCAGTGTTAGCAAAAGAGACTAGATGTTCCCCTTCCACTTGAGTACATAACTTTTCTCGACGTAGCTTCCTGTAATCTTGGTTCCGATTGGATAACCAGAAGCTAGCCCCATAGCTACTCAAATGCTTCGACTCCTGGGACCTTAAAGATTGGTCGCATTAGCGGTTCTAGTAAGGCACCCATAAAATGAACTACACCTAATCCCATCAAGATTTCAGCGATAACAAAAAATGGTAATAGGGCAGGGGAGACGATCTCTCACCAAGTATGTAAGCCATTAACTGCTGCTTCAAATGTTTGCTCGGAGTAAATGATCAATGCGATAGTGATAAAGAATTGTAATTAAGGCTTTAAGATTTATAATTTTTTTATTGAGCTTCGTTTCCAAAAGATTCCCTCCCTTGTAATAAGTACTTTAATAATACTACTTAAATGATTTAGGAAAGGTTAAGATAATTAATACTTTTATTCTTAAAAGATTGATTAAAGAGACGATTTGTAGTATTATAAGAATATAACATCTATAAATAAAGTGAGGGATAGAGAAGATGGAGAAATTACAATTTGAAACTGAAGAGATTAAAGGAAACCTTGAAGCTGGTTTTGGAAGTGTTTATAAACCGTTTTCTAAATATCAAAAGGATAGCCATGAATTATGGCAACGAGGCATTAAAATAGCTGAAAACAAGGAATTGATGAATAATATTATTTTCTGTAATGATATCTTGGAGATTCCTCCAGTTAAAGTTTTTATTTCATTACCTGAAAATCAAGATCTACTTGAAGAATTAGATGCTTATGATAAAAAATTTCTCGGTACATTCTTTGGCTATATCTTCAAACATATTTTTGAGTATCAAAACCAAAAGCAACGCAGAATAAATAGTAAGATTGTACGTTCAGCTACCTACTATTATGATAATAAGTATTCGATAGAAGTTGTATAATTTTCGAATTGGAGAAGATTTAAAATTGAATAATGATTTTAAAGAAGTCAGCCAACTTGTTGGTTAATAGTTAAGAAGCTCCCTTTAATTATTAGCTAAACGAGTTGGTTTTCTGTTATTCAGAATAGAATTAATAACAGAAACATAAAACAGCTTGAATAACATGACGAAACATGGTATAATAAATATATATTGGATTGACGGGCCAACACATAAAGAAAGAAAGTGATCTGTTCTGAGAGAGAATATTTCTTATATTATTTATTTAGTTCTTCTTTTTTTGATAACTTATCTGACGAAGCTAGGTACAGAGCAAAAGGATATAAAGTCAGAAGCAAGAATCGAAGCAGAGATTACTGAACTAGTAAAAGAAGAAAGACCACTACTCCTATACTCATCTTCCCAGAATATCGATCGCTTAGTCTCTTTTTACAAAGCAGCCAAAAGAACAGGACGAATACTTTTGCTCGATATCTATACCGCCCATGTCCTTGATCGGCTGAAGGATTTTGCTAGATTATCTCATTTATCAGTAGATTTCCCTGAACTAAAGGTTTTTTATCCTTATTACTTAACAAAAAGATCCTTTAAAGAAGGAAATCAGGAACTTATGTATAAAATTAGTAGTTATAAGCTTAGTAGGAAAGATATAGTAGAAAAAAGAAATAAAATCATGATGCTGGTCAGAAATTCGATGTTGAGTGATTTGAAAGTGATTGATCAGTTTGCTGGAGGTGATAATTTAAAGAAAGTCAACTTTATTTATTCGATGTGTGATGGTTACCTAGAGGAAGACTCGATGCTGAAGATGAAAGATTTTATATTTGAAAGTTATCATCAGTTGGGTGCAGAAGTTACAAAGCTTGAAAATGGTGAAATTTATAAAATTTAGAGGGGGATTTTAATGAAAAAAGATGATTTATTAGCTGGTATTATGGGATTTGTTATCGGTGATGCAGTGGGAGTTCCAGTTGAATTTAAGACAAGAGAAGAACTCAAAGCAGATCCCGTTAAAGATATGCGGGAGTACGGAACCCATAAGCAACCAAGGGGAACTTGGTCAGATGATAGCTCCTTGACCTTCTGTTTAGTGGAAAGCTTATGTAATAATTATGATCTTGCTGACTTAGGAGCTAAATTTGTAAGTTGGTTCAATGATGGTTACTTGACTCCACATGATGAAGCCTTTGATATAGGTTTTACTACAGAAGAATCAATCAAGAGAATAGAAAATGGAATAGATCCTGTTGAAGCGGGAGGAAGAGATGAATATGATAACGGTAATGGTTCATTGATGAGAGTCTTACCTCTAGCCTATTATCTAAAAGATGTTGAACTAGAAGAGAGATTAAAGAAGATAGCTGAAGTTTCTTCTTTGACCCATGCTCACCCTCGTTCTATTCTAGGTTGTGGTATTTATGTAGAGTTTGCTATTAAGCTATTGGAAGGAGCTGAGTTAGAAGAAGCATACCAGAAGACAAAAGAGATGATTAAAGAGTACTATCAGAAACCTCCTTATCAAGAAGAGTTGGAACACTATCACCGGATCTTAGAAGCAGAGATTAGTCAATTTAAAGAAGATGAGATAAAATCAACAGGTTATGTAGTAGATACATTAGAGGCAGCTCTGTGGGTCTTGTTTAATAGCAACTCTTATCAGCAAGCTATCCTGAAGGCGGTCAATTTAGGAGAGGATACCGATACAGTTGCAGCAGTGACAGGTGGGTTAGCAGGGGTTTATTATGGTTATCAAGATATTCCTAAAGAGTGGATTGAAAAGATAGTTAAAAAGGATGAGATACTGAAACTGATTGATAAATTCTATCAAAGTTTATAATAAACAGTCCATGTATGTCAACTTAATACATATTTTTCTAAATGTTTTACTTTTTATTGATATATAGCTTCACAATTAACAATTGACGAAATGTACAATTTACAATGGATAGAAAAAATCTAAGAGATGATTCTTTCATCACGAAGGGTTCACAGAACCCGAAGGATAAGATCAAGTTCTTAAAAACTTAAGTTCTCTGAAAAACCCTGTGATAATAAGCAAGCTTGGTTTGATTTTGATTATAAGATTTAAATGTTTTAATTATCAATTTTGTAAATTGTACATTGTAAATCGAAGTTAAGCTATTTTATAATAATGCTTCACTTCAAACCCCTATAATGCTCAAAATTGTCTTAAGGTAACACGGATGATAAGTAACCTTAAGGCTGGTCAGTTTTTATTTATTTTTTAAGGAAGGTGATATTGTTAATGAATATCTTTGTTTATTCTTCATTTCCAGATGAAGCAGAGGAGCAAATATTAAAGGATAATTGGAAGATGTATGACTTTGTCAATAGGCAGTTAAAGAATAGAATTCCAGCTGAGCATTTTTATTTATAAGCTTAATCTAAGAATAAAAGAGTATAAAGGTCAATTTGAAAGAGATGATCTTGATTCTGACGATAAAGCAGCAGGTAGTAAGTATATGGGCAGGGTAGGAGCGGATAAGAATCCTTATAATTGCCAGATGATGATTAATTACTTTGATATTAAGAGGGTGTTTCACAATAAGAGTAATTTTCATATTGATTTTTTAACTCAAGATGGAGTGATCGAATCTTTCAAAGATGCTTATTATTATATGTTCTTTCATGGGCTAGGTCATGTTGTTGCCTTTTATAATAATTTTGATAGGTATTTAAAGTTTGTTGATGATCAACTAAACGATATATATGAAGATGGATCGGATCAAATTAGAGCTTATTCATTAGCAGGGAAGTTATTTAGAGAGTGGAAGAGTTTGTCTAAACAAAAAGGGTTGTTTTTAGTAGAAAGTAACGAGTTTATAAAGGGGTAGAGGAGGTTTAGATATGGAATGTAAAGATTGTGGAAAAAAATTAGATTTAGATTGGCAAGTTTGCCCTTGGTGTTCAACTAAAGTTGAAGTTTCAGAGAAAGATTGGCCAAAGCGGATATATGATGATAATTCACTTTGGTATGAGCCTGCTTTTGAAGAATTTCCTGAAATTATAGCAGGGGAATATAAGAGGTTAAGAAATTTATTTAAAAATGGTCAAACTTTTGGAGCTTTATTACAGATTAAAGATTTATTCGAGATATTACTTAAGTTACCAACTTATACTCTACTCAGTCAGCTTCATCATCAAGAAAGCCATAATGAAGCTGAAAAGAAAATATTCAGGAATTTATTAAGAAGAAATTTGTCTTTAGGAACAATTAAAAGTCAAGCTGAAGAGATTATAAAACTTGATAATTTAGATTCAGAAATAGTAAAAATAGAAAAGAGTATATTAGATATTTATAATAGAAATAGTGAAATAAGTAAAAAGTCAATAGTTAAATGGCGAAATGATCAAATTGGGCATGGTGCTTTGGGTTTTGATAACGATTCTGAATTTAGAAGAGATATAGAGGAAAAATTAACTTGGATTAGAGAACATTTATTAGAAACTGAAAAGATATATTCAAATACAGAACTTATATATAAGCAAGAAAATGAAGAAACTGATTCTTATCTTAGTTTTAAAGATAAAGAATATAAGATTGCACCATATATTATTTATAAAAAAGATAAATCTGGAGGTAGATTTTACTTTTTTGATAAATATATAAATGATAGAAAACAAAGTGCTGTTTTAGATTATGTTAGAGGTAATAAATTCAAAGAAAATACTCCAGAAATTGCAAGGCTATATAATTTATATATGTCTTTAGTTGATAGGGGCTATAATAGCAAACAATCTTCATCTACTGATAGTGATATAATTTCAAATGAGATTTTAAAGTTATTAGATGAAGTGGCTAAAATTAAAAGTTTTACAAAGCCTGATTTGTTAGGAAATTGGCTTAAAGATAGAATTGAGAAAAACAATAAAGGTCTTTTTCTTTTACAGATGGAAGCAGGAATGGGTAAGACGACCTTTGTTCGTGCTTTAGATCAGTTAGAACTAAATAAATTTAAAAATATCAATAATGAATTAAAACTTATTAGTAGGGCTTATTATATTAATGACAGTTTTGCTTATCAAGTCGGTTTTTTCACTTCTGGGTTGTGGAAAAATTTAACTCAAGATATAACTGTTAATCTTGCACCATTAAGTGAAAATAAGCAGAACAAATCTAAAAATAGTATTGACTTTGCTAATAAATTAGGTGATTTTTTAAAGTTATATTCCCAACATGATAGAACTGAAAAATTATTGTTTATTATTGATGGATTAGATGAGATTCCAGCTCAGAAGGATAAAGAGCAAGAACTATCTATTTTTGATTTTATTCCTCGAAATCAAGATTTGCCAGAAAATGTTTATATTTTATTGACTAGTCGAATTGATGAGGAGTTAGAGAATTATCATCAAGAGCAAATATCTGAGTTGGATATAAAGGATGATTTTAAGCTAAGTGTGAAAAAAGAAGATGGTAAAAATATATGTCTTATTCAAAATTATGTTAAAAATCATTTGAAGATAACTGGTAAAGATGAAATTGAAGAATTTTTAGCAGCAGCTGATTATAAATTATTGTATTTAAGTTTGTTTAAGACAATTCTTGATAGTAAGAATGTTAGTTTAGAGGAATTAAAGAAAGCTAATAATAAGTTTGAAGCTTATTTTGACTTGTTAAGAAGTATGTATGGTGAAAAGTTATTTAATAAGATTAAAATAATTTTAGCAATTATAGCTACTAGCTATGAGCCTTTAACTGCTAAAGAGATTAGTTATTTACTAGGTGAAGAAGAGCTGACTTTTAGATTTCTGGCTATTTTATCTGATTTGAAGCCATTGCTTAAAGTGGAAAGAAGTAATCGAGGCAATTCAATTTCTTTATTTCACTATGATTTGAAAGTATTAATAAAAAAACAGTTTGGAACTGAAATAAATGATATTATAAAGAAGTGGCAAGCTCAGGTTTTAGAAATTAAACCTGAAGAGATAGATTGTGATAACTCTACTGAGTTGTATTTGCTATCTTATATTGTAGCTTATTTAGTTGATTATTTAGAGTATGATTTAAGTTTAGCTGATTTTCTAAAAGGAGAATCAACAGAATATGATATTTGTAAAAAGATAAATAATTTTATTGATAAGCGTTCAGGATTTATTTTAAAGTATAGATTGCAGAAATTTTCTAAAAATAGAGAAAAAAATTCTATAAATAGAAAATTGCAAGACAAAACAATTGAAAATATTTTGCAAGAAAAAGCAAACAATAGATATATTAGATTAACCTCAAGAATAGAGTTTGATTTAGCTCAAGATAATTCTTTGTTAAAAATTAAGATGTCTAAAGATGGTGTTAAAGCACATATGCAGGAAAGTAAAGCTACTTTTGAAGCATGGGCTATTATTATAAAATCTTATTTGGAAGAGATAAGAAAGGTTCAATTAAGTTGGGAAGAGCCAGAGCAAGAGGAAAACAAGCATTATCAAAGATTTTTATATCGAGTAAAGAATTTTGAAGAGATGTATCCTTGGTTTAAAGTTCTAAATGCTGATTATAAAGAAGAATTGCTTTTAGATTATAAATCAGGTGAAGAGTTTTTGATTAACAGTTTTGGTGATATGAGGAAGGTTGAGATAAACAATAAAAATTTAGCTGAAGGTAATGAAAAAGATTTAGAGTATTATCTCAGCAGTAATAAGGATTTGTTATCTAACATTTTTAATACCGAGTTTAAATATGTATGTTCTCAACTTCCTGTGGGAATATATAAAAATTCTATTTTTTTAAAAAATAGACTATTGCCTGGTGGTAGTAGTGCAATTGATTTTTTTGGAACAGATGATGATACAACTTATATTTTTGAACTTAAAGTAGATAGTAAAATGCTAGGAATTATAAGTCAGATATATTGTTATGCGTTTTTAATTAAGGATATTCAAAATGGGAATTTAAAGTTTAAAGAAAAAGATTATTATTTAAATAACATTAAGAAGACCGATAAATTAAAAGCTATTATATCAGCAGATGTTTTTCATCCTTTAATTGATAATCAAGTTTTAGCTGAGATGAATAAACAAGAAATCATTGATTTTAAAGCATTAATGATTTCAATTAATGGGATTACTCTATATAGGAGGTGATTGTAAAAATAAATATTTTCTTATTAAATCAAAAGTATATTTTAGAAGAATAGTTTATTTGTAAGTAGTAAGGTTAAAATCCTAAAAATAATTTTAAGGAGGGAATATTAAATTATGAATAGAGATAATGATAATAAGAAGATTGAAAAGAAACTAAAGGAAGAATCAGATTATAGTCGAGTTAAGGTAACATCAAAAATTGATTTTTATTCGGATGAAAACAATAATCTGCTAAAGATTAAAATGTCTGAAGATAGTGTTAAAGCAAATATGCAGGAAAATGAAGCTGCTTTTGAAGGATGGGCTATTTGTATAAAAAGATGGCTTGGATTAGAAAAGGTTGAATTAAGTTGGGAAGCTCCAAAGCAAGAGGAAAATAAGCATTATCAGCGTTTTTTATACCGAGTAAAGAATTTTGAAGAGATGTATTCTTGGTTCACAGTTGCAAATGCTGATTATCCAGAAAAATTAACGTTAAAGTATGAATTAGATGAAGAGTTTTTGATTAATAGTTCTGATGACGAGAGGAAGAAGATTGAAATAAATAATAAAGATTTAGCTGAAGGTAATGAAAAAGATTTGGAATATTATCTTAGCAGTAATAAGAATTTGTTATCTAAAATTTGTAATACCGAATTTAAAGATTTAAGTTTTCAACTTCCTGTGGGAATCTTTAAAGATTCTATTGCTGAGAAAAATAAAATTTTTCCTGGTGGTAGTAGTGCAATTGATCTTTTTGGAACAGATGATGATATTACTTATATCTTTGAACTTAAAGTAGCTAGTAAGATGGTGGGAATTATAAGTCAGATATATTGTTATGCATTTTTAATCTGCGATCTTCAAAATGGAAAATTAAAATTTAATGAAGAAGATGAGTATTTAAATTCTATTAAGAAAACTGATGAATTAAAAGCGGTTATGTTAACAGATGATTTTCATCCTTTAATTGATGGAAAAGTAGTAGAAGAAATGAACAAAGCAGGTAATATTGATTTCGATGCATATTTAATTGAATTTACTGGTGTTAATATAACTAGATTTGATAAATAATAAGGCTCTTTAATTAATGTTTTAGTTAAAATATTAAAAAGCAGGTCAAATTATTTGGTCTATTTTTCAAATACAAAATATCCAAAGGAGGTCAAAAGTTGAATAATTATCAGAGGATAGAAGCTGAATTTGAAGAATATAGTAAGTTAAATATTGGGAACTTAACAGAGGGTGATATAAAGGATTTAAAATATAAATTTCGGTCTGAGCAGACAGCAGTTTGGGTAGCAGCGGCCAAAAAGATTGGAGAACTAGCAGCTAAAGGAAGTAGTGAGCTTAAAGAATTCTTACAAGATAAGCTAATCCAGCATAAAAACATACATAGGTTACGCCATGCTTTGACTGCTTTAGGTAGCTATTATGGCTATTGTCAAGATGAGACTGAAGAGTTTCAATTTTTAAAGCAGTATAAAGAACAACAGCCTCAAACGGAACAGATGAGTATTAAGGATTTTATAGTAAGTGAGATTTTGGAGCGGTTTAGAGAGGATGTAGTCTTACAGGAAGTGATCGATTATCTAGAGAGTTGGGACAGTAATCAAAAGGATGGTTGGCTAAAAGATAAGGACACTTTCGAGTTGTTTAAGGAGAAGTTATTAGTTATAGATGATATAGCAGGTAAGAAGAATGCTGTTAGAGGGAAGTATAGAGAGCAGATTGATAATTTGGATAAGTTAGATGGGCTCAAGAGCTATCAAGAGTTGTTGTTATTTTTAGGTAAAGAGCTTAGTGGTGAGCAGGATCTTTCTGAAATTATTAAAGTGTTAGATGAGCAAGAGGATGGATTTATTAAGAGTTTGATTAAATCTTGGCAGAAGGAAGAATTATTGACTAAGCTAAGCCCTGATAATTTTTCTGTTGAGAGGGTTAGAGATATATTTTCTATCGAGGAGTTAAAGAAGCAACATCAAAAGATCTCTGCTCCTGTCAGTGAGAAGTTCGGTAATCAGTGGTATATTGGAAGTTTGGTCTATTCTTTAGATCAGATTTATTTAAAGGAAGAAAAACTTAATTTAGTTATTAGAGAACTGATTGATCTAGGTACGAAGAATATTGAGTATGTAAATAACCTTACTTATTTCTTCTTAAAGGAGATAGAAAGAAGTGGAGTAGAAGAGGTTATAGAAGAATTTAAAGCAGAGTTACTTTTATTTAAAAGATACTTTAAAGAGAATAGATTAAAACTTGAGAAAGAACACTTTAGTGACTTTTATTTTGATTTAGAGTATCTATTTGAGAAGTTAAGTGAGGTGGATAAGCAGTTTTCATTAATGGAAGATAATCTGCCTTTAGTAGATATTATCTCAACAGATATAGTTGCTAAATATATTGAACTAAAGGAGAATCAGGGTAAGGGGCTAGCTAAAGAATTATTAGATCAGATTAGAGCAAAATTCTGTCCAACTACAGAGTGGAAAGAGTTGGATGAGGAAGATAGAAATGAGATAATCATCTTCGATTTAATAATCAAAGGTCAAAATAATGGACTTACTTATGAGGAGAAGGTTGAGATGATTTCAGAAGAGATAGAGAGGATAATTGAATGGAGCGAGGATAATCAAAACCTCTTAGCTTTGTTGGCCCGGGAGTTAAAGGTTCTTTATTTTGCTAAATTAGAAGAGGTTAGTGAAGATAAAAAGCTATTTGAAATTGCTAAAGAGCAGATTCATTCAATCGATGATTTACTAATTCAAGTAGACTGGGAACAGACCATAGCTAAAGATTTTGCTTCAATTATAATTAATGTCTTTGATGCTTTATGGGGTAGGGGAGAAAAAGGTGAGTTATTATTATTTGAGCTTATCTTTACTGTCTTTAGTTATATTCCTGAAGATAAGGTTATTGATGAGATGCTGTATTATAGTAAGAATCGAGAGCTAGAGGATATGTTTACTGGATATAGAAGCTGTGTTGAAGAGAGTGGAGATAGATTTCAGTGTAGAATAAATGGCTTTATAAATGTATTAGAGAAGTATGATATTTCTCCAAAGACTATCAATGTAATGAAAGATTTATTAAATCAGGAGTTAATTGACGATACTCAGTCGTTTATTAGAGCTAAAGCTTTTGAAAATGCTATCTTAAAAGAAGGTTTAAGAGAGAAAAATAAAGAATTAAGGGAAAAAAATAAAGAATTAGAGGAATTAGCTTCTCATGATTATTTAACTGGACTTATTAATCATCGATTTTTTAAAGAACAATTGGAAAGACACTGGGAAGAAGCTAAACGCAATGAAAGGTCATTAGCTTTGATTATGTTAGATATTGATAAATTTAAAGAATATAATGATGAGTATCATCATCAAGAAGGTGATGAATGTTTGAAAAAGGTAGCCCAAAGCTTGAAAGATTTAGTTCGTCCTGGAGACTTAGTAGCTCGTTATGGAGGGGAAGAGTTTGTTGTAGTTTTACCTGATACAGAAATGAAAGGAGCAAAAAAAGTTGCTCAACGGTTGAGAAGAGGAGTAGAAAATTTAAAGATAAAGCATGAAAAATCTAATGTATCTAAGTATGTAACGGTCAGTGTTGGATTAGCTGTAGCTAGGCCACAAGATGGAATTGAAAAAGAGAAATTAATTAAAATTGCTGATGCTGCTCTTTATGAAGCGAAAGAGAATGGTCGTAATCGAGTCGAATTAGCTCAAAAAATAATAAGTTAAAATGAAGGTAAAGTTCCCAATAATTAAGTGGGAGCTTTTATATTTAAAGAAGGTTGATTAAATAGTTTGGAAAATATTGTAGTAATAAAAAGGTGAGACCAGATCTTTATTTAGGGGGACTATTTTGGTTGTCAGATAATCTAGGTGCATATGATATTTTTATCCACATCTGGACTAAACTGACCGTTTTTTCTACGGTATGAAGTGTAATTATAGCCAGGATAGTTACATCTTGGTTATTTTTCAAAAGAATTTATAAATCCCTTGTCTTCAAGTTCTTGACATATTTGTTTTACTTCTTTGTTTAGTTCATTACCATTTAATGATTTTGCTGAATTAGATTCTTGTTTTTCTATTTTATTAGTCTCCTTTCAAAATAACGTATGTTATATTAGATTATAACTAATTACAATTGAGCTTTGATTTGCAGCAGGAAGCTGCTAAGGAGTTGTCTAGTTCGATTAATAGTGGTTAGAGTTTATATAAAGTCTCTGAGTTAAAAGCTCAGGGGTTTTTATATTAGTTACAAAATTAAGAAGGATATTAATGGTTTTTTATAGAATAATTGGAGATATAGTAAGAATGTTTAATTTTAGCTGAAAAAAATGGGGGTTGTAAAAATGTTTTTAAAAGAAAAAATAGAAAAAAGCATAGGTAATAAAATTATGGTTATAATAGTTGGTATTAGCATAATCTTATTTTCATTAATTATAATTATCTCTAATTCTATGATCAGTAACAGAGTATTTGATTTAGTTGACAATAATGTTATTGAGACTGTAGAACAAAACAATGATTTTATAGGTGAGTGGTTTGAAGAAAGGATTTTTCAAATGGAAGATTATGCTGCTACACCAGTAGTCAAAAGCTTGGATTGGAATCAAGCAGAAGCTTTTTTACAAGATAGATATCAAAAGTATTCAGATATTTATGAAATATTATTTATTGCAGATGGAGAAGGTAGATTTACAGCAACGAATAATACTAGTGGTGATGTAAGTGCCTTAGATTATTATATAGAAGCTATGGATGGGAATACGGCATTAGCAGAACCTTTTATTTCAAGAGCGACAGAAAATTTAATTACAGTTGTTGCAGCACCTATAAGAAGAGATGGAGAGGTAGTAGGTGTTATGGGAGGGACGATTAATCTCGATAATTTAACTGAATTTGTTGCTGATATAAGGATAAATCATGAGGATTCATTTTCTTATGTAGTAAATAATGATGGTCAAATAATAACACATCCTAATTCTTCTTTAATATTTGAAGAAAACATTAAAAATTTAGAAGAGACAGAAGAAATAGCTGAAGATATATTGTCTAATATATCTGGTAGAGTAGATTATACTTTAGAAGAAGAACGAATGTATAATTATTTTCATGAGATTTCAGGAACTGATGGTTGGAAGCTAATAACTAGAGTCCCAGCAGATTTTATAGATCAGCCTGTAGCTAATATTAGAATTATTTTAATTATCTTATTGTTAATATCTTTAGCAGTTTTACTTGGTATTGGTTTTAAAATTGGTAGTTATATAAGTCAAATATTAGATAAAATATGTAGTGACTTTGATATTATGGCGAAAGGAGATTTCACAGTCTTTTTTGAGGATGAAGTTGTTCAAAGAAAAGATGAATTGGGTAATCTTGCTACATCTTTTAATAGGATAAATTTATCTATGCAAAATATGATAAAGAAAATTCGTGATAATATTGATAATATGTCAGCCTATAGTGAAGAATTGTCAGCTTCAGCTGAAGAAGGTAACGCAAGTATAGAAGCTACAAGCGGATTAATTCAAGATATGTCAGCAGGTATTGAAGAAATTTCAGCAAGTTCTCAAGAAGTAGCCAGCTTTTCTGAAGAAGCGAATGAGCAGACTGATAAAGGTAGTCAAAATATTAATCAAACTGTTAACAGCATTAAAGAAATAAATCAGACAGTAAATGAGACTGTAGAGGTAATTAATAAGTTAGATAAAAACTCAGATGAGATCGGTCAGATAGTTGAATTAATAACTAATATAGCAGAACAGACTAATCTATTGGCTTTAAATGCAGCTATTGAAGCAGCTAGGGCGGGAGAGCATGGACAAGGCTTTGCTGTAGTAGCAGAAGAAATAAGACAACTAGCAAGTGAGACTTCTGATGCAACAGAAGAGATTACTAATCTAGTTACTAAAACTCAAAAGCAATCTAAATTGGGAATTAAAAAGATAAATGAAGTTGATAATAAGACTAAGGGAGGAAAGAAAATAGTAGAGGAAACAGGAGATGTATTTGAAGAAATTAAAAGATCAGTACAAGAAACATCAAATCAGATAGAACAGACAGCTAATGCAACTAACGAGTTTGCTCAAAATAGTGATGAGATAATAAATGCCACAGATGATATAAGGAATATGTCAGATGGGATTAGTAATTCATCACAGGAGTTAGCACAAATGGCTCAAGAGCTACAAGAATTAATAAGTCAGTTTAAGGTCTAAAATTTAAGTTTATATTATCCTGTGTTGGATAGTGCCGACTTTTTCGTCGGCGAAATGTCAGTGAGATAGAATTTAAGAGAAAATATCAGAAATCAGAAAACCCCTAAGACCTCAGTAGTAACAAAGGTTCTTAGGGGTTGTTATGTTCGTTATTTAATTAAATGGTGCCGAAGGTGGGATTCATTCACTAGATTTTGGTAATTGTATTGAAGGGTGTTAAAATGTATTAAGATTTCTTATTTTATATGGGAAGATTGAGGGGTTGAGTGTTAAACTGTTGTGTTATGTTAATAATAGGAAATTGTTAACTTGTACTTCACCTTGTTTTTTGGTATAATTTATTTTGACGAGGTGGGGTACCTCTGCGGCTCCTTTGGGAGTAACGCTTGTGCTTTTGAGGACTCCATCTCGTTTTTAGTTTTTAAAGTTTGCTAAAAAGAGTAGGTTAGACTTACTTAAGCTTGCGGCTTCAATATATTGAAGTAACGCCTAATATAGACTGTCACCTACTCTTTTCTAATCATCAGAGACGGTAAATAGGACGTTGCGATTTTAACGCTAATTACAACAGGATCCGTCTGATGATTACTTAATAAATCAATTAAAGGAGTTGATTATTGTGGATTATCAAAATACTCTATTTGTCGGTGTAGATACTCACAAAAATCAACATACTGCAGTTGTTGTTAATTGTTTTCATCAAAAAATCGGCGAAGTAGAAATAGCTAATAACCCTACTTGTTTCACTAAACTAATTGATAAAATTAACTCATTTGATTCAGACCAAAAAGATATCATTTTTGGTCTAGA
>NZ_JALKBX010000050.1 GCF_023227745.1 Natroniella acetigena
TAGCTCTTCTTGCTTAGTTGAAACATTGCATTGTTTAGTTTTCAAAGACCGAATAGCTTGTTTAATTCCTGTCACTTCCTCAAGCAACAGTTAATAGAATATCAAACTTGTTCTCAATTGTCAAGAACTTTTTGAAATCTTTTTTACGACAACATCAAATAGTATATCACTCTACTTCAAAGTTGTCAAGAAGAAATCAAAAGTTTTCTGGCTCGACTAACACAACTAACAATTTAACATATTAGCTTATACTTGTCAAGAAAAGATTAAACTTCTATATTTCTTGCAAGCAACGATTAATAGAATAACATCTATAACCTAATCTGTCAAGTATAAATTCAAAATAATTAGCGGTTGGGGTAACAAAAGTTTTGTTACCCCAACCGCTAATTATTGGGTACAATATTAATTACTGTCTAATCTTAGCACCTAATCTTTGATCTAACTTCTCTTCTATCTCAGTTTGAACTTGATTAACCTCATCATCTGTCAAAGTTCTTGTTGCTACTCGATAATTCAAAGAATAAGCTAAACTTTTATGTCCAGCTGGAACCTGCTCGCCTTGATATAAATCAAATAATTCAATCGACTCTAAAATCTGATCTCCAACCTCTAAGATAACATCTTTAATCTCTTGATTGGTAACTTCCTCTTTAACAACCAAGGCAACATCCCTTGTTAATGCTGGATATTTGGGGAGTTGACTATATTCTCTAGCATCAGTTGCTGCTTTGACAATAGTTGAAAAATCCAATTCAAAAACTGTAACTCGCTGGTTCAGAGCATAATTATCTAATACTTCAGGATGCACCTCCCCTAAATATCCTGCCATCTCACCAGCAACCTCTAATTTTGCTGTTCTACCTGGATGTAAACTTGGATGCTTAGCTGCTACAAACTTAAACTTTTCAATACCTAGACTAGCAAAGTGTTCTTCTAAAATCCCTTTTAAATGAAAGAATCCGGCAGCACCTAAGTTCCAATCATCAATTAAATCTTCTTTCATTAATGCAGCTGATAATTTTAACTTCTCTACTGGTAGCTTCTGTTCAGCAGTTGGTATAAATACTTTCCCTAATTCAAAAATACTTACCTCTTCAACTTTCCGATTAAAATTAAGAAGAATATTTTCTAGTAAATTAGGAAGCAAAGTAGTCCTTAACACTGAATAATCTTGACTGAGTGGATTACCTAGTTCTACTACCTCTCGTAATTGACTATCCTCTGGCAAGTTAAGTTGATCAAAAACAGTTGGACTAATAAAAGAATAATTTTGTACTTCAAAGAGACCTAAATCAGCTAAAATATCTCTCGTTCTATCTTCAACCTTTTGTCCCCAGGTCTTTTTCCCTTGGATAACATCCCCTGCTGGTTTGATTGGTTCTATCTGATCATAACCATAACTTCTTGCAATCTCCTCTACCAAATCAATCTCTTGATTAATATCAACCCGATAAGTCGGAATCTTGACAGTTAATTCTTCTTCCCCTTCAACTGCAAAATTCAATTTCTCTAGTAAACCTTTAATCTCTTCAGAGGTTAACTCAACTCCTAATAACTTTCTTACTCTCTCTAAGTTTAGCGTCAACACTTCTTCTAAAACTTGCTCTGGATAAAGATCTATAATTCCATTAATCACTTGACCACCACTGATTTGGGTAATCAATTGTATTGCTCGATCTAAAGCAAAATCAACTAAGTTTATATCTACCCCACGTTCAAAGCGATGTGAAGCATCACTATGGATCCCTAACTTTTTAGCAGTACTTCGTACCACTCCAGGACCAAAATTAGCACTTTCTAAGAAGATAGTAGTCGTCTGCTGATCAACTTCGCTATTCAAACCACCCATTACTCCTGCTAAACAGATTGGTTTTTGAGCATCAGCAATCACTAACATCTCCTCATCTAACTCTCTTTGCTGATCATCTAAGGTGACCAATTCTTCTTCTGGATTGGCCCTTCTAACTATAATCTTTTGTCCAGCTATCTCTTCGTAATCAAAAGCATGTAATGGTTGTCCTAATTCCATCAAAACAAAATTAGTCACATCAACTATATTATTAACCGATCTAATCCCTACTGCTTCTAATCTCTTCTTTAACCACAGTGGAGAATCTTTAACCTCAACTCCAGTAATAACTCGTCCAGCATAACGTGGTGCCAATTTATTATCTGTAACTTCTACCTTAATCCAATCTTCAATCTGCTCTTCAATCTCTTCCACTTCAGCTTCTGGCATCTTTACTTCAGTCCCTGCTAAAGCTGCTACCTCTCTAGCTACCCCAATCATATTCAAGCAATGAGAATAATTAGGGGTTAAATCTAATTCAATAATGATATCATCTAACTCTAACTCCTCAACAAGCTTATTTCCTACTTCAACATCTTCAGGTAAGATAAAAAGACCATCTACTCCATCATCTGCTAGATTTAATTCATCTGTAGAACACATCATCCCACGAGATCTTACACCTCTTAATGCAACCTCTTTAATCTCCATGCCATCAGGCATTACTGTTTCCACAGGTGCAACAGGAACTTTGTCTCCTACCTCCATATTAGTCGCTCCACAGACTATCTGTAACTCTTCTTGCTGGGCAACATCGACTTTGCAGACCGATAGTTTATCTGCATTTTCATGCTCTGCTAGCTCTTTAATTTCACCTACTACTATATCTTTAATCTCTTTCCCTTGATATTCAATACCATCTACCTCTAAACCAGCTAAAGTCAGTTTATGGGCCAACTCCTCTGGCGTATAATCAAAATCAACATACTCTTGTAACCAATTATATGAAACCTTCATCTTAATCCTCCCTTACATTATGTATAATTCTCTCAGCTAAATCTAATCCTACTATTGCAACATTTTAGAGATATCTAAATCTTTCTTCACTCCCGTTTCAATTGACAATTTACGATGAACAATTCACAATTAAATTCAAAATATTAAAAGCAAAAACTGAAAAATCGATAACCAAGAGCTATAAAACAATTAGCTTTCCAAGTTTACAATCATTTTGTATCAAAATTGACTCAAAAATCTTAGATCATTATCATAAAGTAATCTAATGTCATCAATTCCATACTTCAACATCGCAATTCGTTCTACTCCCATCCCAAAAGCAAATCCACTATACTTTTTAGAATCTACACCAGACATCTCTAATACATTAGGATGTACCAGACCAGACCCTAAGATCTCTAACCAACCTGTTCCCGAACAGAGCTTACAACCATCTCCATCACATTTTGCACAAGAGATATCAACCTCAGCACTTGGTTCAGTAAAAGGAAAATAACTCGGTCTAAATCTAACCTCTCGGTCTGCTCCAAATAACTCTTTACTCAACTGAATCAAAATTTCTTTTAAGTGAGCAAAAGAGATATCTTTATCGATCATTAAACCTTCCACCTGATGAAAAACTGGTGTATGGGTAGCATCAATCTCATCAGAACGATAGACTCGCCCTGGAGCAATAATCCTAATTGGTGGCTCTTCTTCTTCTATTGTCCTAACCTGAACCGAAGAAGTATGCGTTCTTAATAATTGATCTCCTGCAATGTAAAAAGTATCTTGCATATCACGCGCAGGGTGATTGTCTGGAAAATTTAAAGCTTCAAAGTTATAATAATCTGTCTCTACTTCTGGCCCTTCAGCAATCTGAAAACCTAACCCCAAAAAGATATCTTTTATCTCATCAAAGACTAAAGTCAACGGGTGCTTTCGGGCTACTCCTTGCTTCTTACCTGGTAAAGTTACATCAATAGTTTCTGCAGCTAATTGCTTGTCTTTAGCTACTGCTTTTAATCTCTCTTCCTGCTCAGTTATTAAGTTAGTTATTTTACCCTTTACCTGATTGGCTAACTTCCCTACTACAGGTCTCATTTCTGGAGCCAAATCTCCCATCCCTCTTAAGATCTGGGTCACTGCCCCCTTCTTACCTAGATAATTAACTCGCAACTCTTCTAACTGCTCTAATGAGTCAACATTCTCAATTGCAGAAGTTGCCCCTTGTTCAATCTCCTTTAATTTATCCTCCATCATAAAATCCTCCTTATCTAAATTTAAATAATTATTCTTCCCAAATAAAAAAATCCATTCCTTTCTTCCAGCCAAGGACGAAAGACAATGGACTATCTCCGCGGTACCACCTTAATTAACCCATCAATTACTCATTAACCAATTGATGGGTTATCTCTAACTTCTGATAACGGTAGAAGACCGAATCAACCTACTTTATAGCTTTACTATAGTTCAGCTAGTAGCTCCAGAGGGAATTTCATCTAGCTTTAATGAAGATATTTGCAGCTTAGAATACTTCTCTCTTAAGATCACTAGATTACTTAAACTCCTTCAACACCTTAAGCTTAATTTACTTTGCCTTGAATTATATCACAATTTCCTACCCTTGACAAGTTAAATTAACCTAGCCGCTGTCGTACAACTTCATAAATAATTATCCCTGTTGCCATTGCTACATTGAGTGATTCTGCTCCACCAGCTAGAGGGATCTTGATCTTTTTATCAGCTGCATCCAGTAATTCTTCTCGCGGACCAACTGCTTCATTACCAATAATAATAGCAGTTGACTGATCATAATCAACATTAAAATGATAATCTTCTCCAGCCAGATCAGCTACAATCAACCTGATTTGCTCTTCTTTGAAACTTTCTATCAGTTTATCTAAATTATTCTCCTTAAAAATAGGAACTCTAAACAAAGACCCCATAGTAGATCTAATCGTCTTTTGATTATATAGACTAACCGTTCCTTTAGTCATAATTATCCCATCAACCCCTGCTGCATCTGCAGTTCTAATAATCGTTCCTAGATTACCAGGATCTTGTACTCGATCTACAATTAAGATTAATTGATTAACACCACTTAAAATCTGCGCATCATAGTTAACCTTATTAGCAATTGCTAAAACTCCCTGTGGAGAAACTGTATCAGCTATCTTCTGTAATAAATCATCTGTTAGTTTAACCAGTTCAATCTGGCCCTCTTCTAGCCTATCTAATAAACGGCGACCTCTCCTATTTCTTAACAGGTAATCTGAGTAAAAGATAGTTTCCACCTTGGCTTGCTCTTGTAACGCCTCCTCTATGATTCTAACTCCTTCTAATACAAACTTATCTTCCTGCCTTCTATACTTTTTCTGATATAATGACCGTAAGTACTTAACTCTATCATTTGTAAAACTTGATATCTCCACTAGCCAACCCCTTTCTTCTACTACATTTTTTTAGTATTCCCTTATTTAATAAAACTAAACATAAAAAGAGCCTAAAGCATCAGCTTTAAGCTCCTCCTATTACTATAAGTTTTCCTGAGCTAGCTCAACTAATTCAGCAAAACTCTCTTGATCATTTACTGCTAGATCCGCTAACATCTTTCGATTAATATCAACGTCAGCTTGCTTCAATCCATGAATGAATCTACTATAAGACATACCTTCCTGTCTAGCTGCAGCATTAATTCTTGTAATCCATAACTTTCTAAAATCTCTCTTTTTCTGTCTTCTATCTCGATAAGCATAATGTAAGGACTTCATTACCTGCTCAGTAGCTGGTCGATATAACTTACTCTTAGCTCCGAAATAACCTTTCGCTAACCTCAATACTTTCTTTCTTCTCTTACGTCTTTTGTTACCTCGTTTAACCCGTGGCATTTAGATATCCTCCTTTTCTAATCCTCTATTTATTCATATGGTAATAATTTTTCAACTCTTTTTTGATTACCTTCATCAACTAGTGCATCTTTATTAAGCTTTCTCTTTCTATTACCACTCTTTTTTGTCATCAAGTGGTTTCTGTATGCTTTTTTACGCTTGAATTTGCCACTACCGGTCTTCTTAACTCTCTTCTTCATACCTTTATGCGTCTTCATCTTTCCCATGAGATATTCCTCCTCTCACTATAATTAATTACCAGATTATATGTTCAGCAATTATTTATCACTCTTTGGAGTTATAAACATAATCATATTTCTACCTTCCATACTTGCTTTACTTGAAACCCGTCCTAGATCTTTAACCTCTTCTGCTAATTTATCCATCAATTCATAACCAAGTTCTTTATGAGTAATCTCTCTACCTCGGAAACGAATTCTGACCTTAACTTTATCTTTATTATTAAGAAAACGTTTAGCCATATCAACTTTAACATTAAAATCATGTTCTTCGATCTTAACGCTCATTTGAACCTCTTTAGTCTTCATCACATTTTGGTTCTTTTTGGCTTCTTTAGCCTTCTTAGCCTGCTCATACTTATACTTTCCATAGTCCATAATTTTACAAACAGGTGGTTTAGCATTAGGGGCTACCTGAACTAAATCCAAACCTTTCTCCCTAGCAATGCTTATCCCTTTCTTCAATGGCATAACTCCAACTTGTTCACCCTCATTATCAACAACTCTAATCTCTCGAGCACGAATTCGATCATTGACCTTCAAATCAGTACTAATTTTATATACACCTCCTGAAAATTTTAAAAGAAAAACAGATGGTCTATAATAGACCATCCGCTAAATTGGCACATCAAAACATAGATCCCCCTAAGGAATCCATACTTGATAACATATTAACCCAAAGTTAACTAACTTTAGGTGAGAAGCGGATGACTTCTACTTTATTATTCCTAAATAGTATATCACACCTATATTAAGACGTCAAGCAAAGAATTAACTACTTTTTCTATAATCTCTTTTCTATTTTTTCCAATAAGTCATCCTTAAATTCGTCAACTTTAACTGCTCCTAAGTCTCCCTCACGTCGTTCTCGAACTGATACTGTACCTGCTTCTACTTCATCATCCCCAACAATTAACATATAAGGAATCTGCTGTACTTGTGCTTCCCGAATCTTATATCCTACTTTTTCTTGACGACTATCTACTTCAACTCTAACCCCTACTGCTTCCAATTCTTCCTTGACTTGATAAGCATAATCAAGTTGATCATCAGTAATTGGAATTACTTCAGCTTGAATAGGGGCCAACCAGACTGGGAAAGCTCCAGCATAATGCTCAATCAAAATTCCCATAAATCTTTCCAAACTACCAAGTATAGCACGGTGAATCATTACTGGACGATGCTCTTCTCCATCTTGTCCGATATAAGTTAAATCAAAACGCTCTGGCATCTGGAAGTCCAACTGAATAGTTCCACATTGCCAACTACGTCCTAAGCAATCCTCTAAATGAAAATCGATCTTTGGCCCGTAAAATGCTCCATCACCTTCATTAACCTCATAATCTAAATTATTAGCAACAATTGCTTCCTTTAAGGCAGTAGTAGCTTGCTCCCACAACTCATCAGAACCCATTGCCTTATCTGGCTTAGTACTCAAC
Source organism: Natroniella acetigena (assembly GCF_023227745.1). Classification (GTDB taxonomy): domain Bacteria; phylum Bacillota; class Halanaerobiia; order Halobacteroidales; family Halobacteroidaceae; genus Natroniella; species Natroniella acetigena. The sequence goes on from NZ_JALKBX010000050.1 coordinate 7,358, forward strand.
TCTACATTATATTTAAACCCAAAAGCACTATAAATATTATCAACCAATTTAATAACCCCACTCAACTCATCTTCAATCTGCTCAGGCAGACAATAAATATGGGCATCATCCTGCGTAAAGTTTCTAACCCGCATCAATCCATGTAGAGTCCCTGAACGCTCATGGCGATGTACCAAACCTAACTCTCCTAATCTAATCGGCAAATCACGATAGCTACGCATTCTATCATTATAAACTAAGATACCCCCTGGACAGTTCATCGGCTTAACAGCATAATCTTGCTCATCAATCTCAGTAAAGTACATATCATCCCGATAATGATCCCAGTGTCCAGACTGCTCCCATAATTCTTGATTTAAGATGATTGGTGTCTTAATCTCTTCGTAACCAGCTTTACGATGCTCTTCCTTCCAAAAGTCTATCAATTGATTTCTAACAACCATTCCTTTTGGATGGAAGAATGGAAACCCTGGCCCTTCTTCATGCAAACTAAATAGATCTAATTTTTGACCTAATTTACGGTGATCTCGCTTCTTAGCTTCTTCTAAGCGATGAAGATGCTCTTCTAAATTAGACTTCTTAGTAAATGCAGTACCATAAACCCTTTGTAACATCTGATTATTCTCATCACCTCGCCAATAAGCACCTGCCACATTCAATAATTTAAAGGCATTTGTCTTTAACATTTTAGTACTAGGTAGATGAGGCCCTCGGCAAGGGTCAATAAACTCTCCTTGTTGATAGAAACTGACTGTCTGATCCTCCATCTCCTCAATCAATTCTACCTTATATTCCATTCCTAATTCTTTCATTTTTGCAATGGCTTCTGCTTTGGAAAGTTCTATTCTTTCTAATTCATAACCTTCCTTAATAATCTCTTTCATTTCAGTTTCAATCTGCTTAAAATCATCCTCTGATAATCTTTTTTCCAGATCAAAATCATAATAGAATCCATCATCAATCGTTGGCCCAATTGCTAATTGGACATCATCAAACAATCTAACCAATGCTTGAGCCAACACATGAGCAGCCGTATGGCGATATATATCCAATCCTGCTTCAGAATCCATTGTAATAATCTCCAACCCTACATCTTTTTCAATTTGGTAAGCTAAATCAACTTCTTGACCATCAACCTTTCCTGCTACTGAAGCCCTTCCTAACCCTGGGCCAATATCAAAAGCAATCTCTTTAATTGTAACCCCTTGCTGATACTCCCTACTTGAACCATCTGGTAATGTAATCTTAACTTCACTCATTAATAGCCCTCCCTTTTTATAATTTACAATGTACAATTAACAATTGACAATTAATTTTGATTCATCACTGTCAACTCAAAATAAAAAAAGCCTCCATCTCTACTTTAGAGACGAAGGATCCGCGGTTCCACTCTAATTTAAACCTATATGTAAGATATAGATTTAATCTCAGCTTAAAAATAACGGCTTATTAACCGAATCACCCTACTGCTTTCAGGGATCAACTCAGAGGTGGTTTTCAGTCAATCATCTTTAAGGGACTTCCAGCTTATAATCCCTCTTCTCTAGTAAAGATAGAAATTAACCTACTCTTCCTCATCATAGTCTTTTCCATATTAAGTTACTTAAAATTATAATTAGAAATAGCTACAATGTCAAGACAAAATTAAAGATTAATTACTATTAAAGCTTGTCCTACCCCAACAATAAATCCTAAAATCCCACCTAAAATCTCTATATGTTTTAACTCTTTAGTTGCAATCTTTAAAACTAACTCTTCTAACTCTCTCATCTCAAAAGAACTTACTCGAGTTTCAACTAATTGAGCCACATCAGTCTCATTTATCATTCTATTTCTTACCTTTTCTAGCAAGTGATCAATTTCAGGATCTAAATCTTCTTGAACCATCTTTTTTAAGAAATCAATGATCATTACTTGAAAATTTTCAGGAATAAACGGTGGAATCCTCTCTTTAGCTTTTTTATCTACCATTTCTAAAATTCTCTCTTTAATTTCATCTTTAACTTCTAACCCTGCCAACTCCTTTTCTAATTCTTCTTTAGGCAGTAGCTCTTGCTCTACAATTTCTCCAATCCTTTTAGCTAATTCCTTACTTCTTTTAGGTAGTAGCCCCTGAATTCTAAATCCAAATACAGGAATCTCTATTGGCTCATAAGGTTTAAAAATCAATTTAATAGCCAATAAATTAGTAACCCAACCAATTACTGCTCCTATCACCGGTAAAAACCATAATCTTAAAAGCATAGAAACTCCCCTCAATTATCATATTTAAACCAACTTTATTATACAATTTTCTGCTAAATTTGACAAGGGGTTATTCTAATTCATTTAAACTATTTATTTCACAATACTTACATCCCATACAGATAGAAACTCGCTCAGTAAAGATTCCTTCTATTGTCTCTACTATCTCTGCAGGTTCTTTAAAATGCAAAATAATTTCTTGAGGAGCTAAAGTAATTAAAGCACTGATTAATAGATCTTGATACTCTAAATCCTGCTCCATTAAATCCAATAATTCATCATCTAAGTAACCATTTTCAACTACTGTACCAAATTCATTTAAAAACTCAAATTTATTTTGCTCAGTTTTAACTATATTTATTAATTCAGTTTTAGAACCTTGATTTTCAATAAAATGTTTTAGTAAATAAACAAATTCTTCATACTCTCTTTCTACAGCTAAATCATTAACCGCCTGATCAACTGCTAATTGTAATTCATCTATATAATCTCTTAGCCTAAAACGTACAAACCCTTCTAATATAATTACGTCTTTATGTACTAAATAATCAACTATCTCCAGTAAGATTCTATTTTTTCTCTGAATTTGAGAAATTATTGCCTCATCATCTTTACTTTCTAAATAATTTAACCTATCACTGGCCAGTTGTATTAACCTCATCTCATCTTCTGGTGTAAAATATTGATAGTTGGCCCTTAAGAGCTTATGTAACAAATCTTCTTCAAATCGATTAATGATTAAATCAGATAAAGTATTAGCTATATGCTCTCTAAAAATAGTCACTTCATCTTCAAATTTATCATTTTCTATAATTAGCTTACAGTTGAAAATGACTACATCTCCCTGTTCTTCCTCATCTATTTCAATTATTGTACCATCTTCTTTCAAAATATCTATTTCAAATAGCAGCCTCTCCCGTAAAAAGTCGCTATAATTTTTTGTTTCAATCCTAATTGAAGACATTTAACCACTCCTTAACTTTAAATCTATTATAGTATATGTTAATCTTCTTTTTTATATTCTTTTTATCATCTCCTTAAAATCACCAAGATTTAATTTCAATCCTCTGCTTAATCTTTCTTCTCAAAAATAAAAAAGACCTGTTTTCTCAACAGGTGCAACTCTCTGAAATTCAAATAAAATTTCCCCTAGAAACATTGGTTATGTTTTATACCATGGAGCTACCACAGTCAAGCCCTTCAGCTTTCCATATTCAAAAAATCTATCATAGATAGCGATTTCCTCCATTAACATCTCCTTAAATAACTCTCTTATTTCAGGAGTTTCACTCGCAATATAGGCCGCAGATGTATGGCCAGAAAATCTTGTATTCCTCTAGATAGCCTGCGGAAAATATATTTATCAGTTATCTCTTCAATATATCTTTCTATTAATGTATCCCAAATATGCCAGACCTCTTGCACACTGATCTCTGTTGCTTAATTATTGTCTGATTACTCTAAAACTAAAAAAACAGCCATTTTCAAAATGACTGTTAACCCTTGCTCTATTAAGATTTATAGATGGTGGGAATAAGCGGGTTCGAACCACTGACCTCTACGATGTCAACGTAGCGCTCTCCCAACTGAGCTATATTCCCATGATATTTAATTGGCAATTATCAATTGTACATTATTAATTCAAAGAATGGTGCCGGGGGTCGGACTCGAACCGACACGGGCACGAAAGTCCCATCGGATTTTAAGTCCGATGCGTCTGCCAATTCCGCCACCCCGGCATAATTAATTTATGATTGATAATTTACAATGGACAATTAAGAACTTTAGAATCATAAATATTTATGTTCTTGGACTTTAATTGTCAATTCTCAATTTTACATTATCAATTGTTTTTTATTGGAGGTGGCACCCAGATTTGAACTGGGGATAGAGGATTTGCAGTCCTCGGCCTTACCACTTGGCTATGCCACCTCATATTTGGAGCGAAAAACGGGATTCGAACCCGCGACCTTCTCGTTGGCAACGAGACGCTCTGCCAGCTGAGCTACTTTCGCATAATATTTAACTACTATTTACAAATGGTGGCAAGACCCGGATTCGAACCGGGGACACGAGGATTTTCAATCCTCTGCTCTACCACCTGAGCTATCTCGCCATGAAAAGCAATTAATATCTAATATTTAATATCGAATAGTTTTAAGTTCTTGAATTCAACTATTAGTTATTCATTATTCAATATTCAATGAAGTTAATGGCGAGGACGACGAGACTTGAACTCGCACTCTCCGGCGTGACAGGCCGGCGTGTTAACCAATTACACCACGTCCCCACAGAAAAAAATACTTAATATTTAATATCTAATATTGAATAATTTAAAAACCCAAATTCAAACCTTTTATGCTTTTGACTTTCAACTATTAATTATTCATTATTCACTATTCATTGCTTTTAATTGGTGGGCAAAACAGGGCTCGAACCTGTGACCCCCTGCTTGTAAGGCAGGTGCTCTCCCAACTGAGCTATTCGCCCTAGTTAAATAAATCCCTTTCCTGCATCAGCAGTTACTAGTATACATAATTTAATTTAAAACTTCAAATTTGTTTTTTACTAAGACAAGCTATTATCATAATATATCTTCTTTTCCCTTTCTTTTTCTCAGTTTTACTCCAAAATACAGAAATATTGGCTGCCTAAAGACAGCCAATACTCTTAACTTACATTTTTATAGAAATCTTGATCAATACTTTTAATGACTTCTTCTTCTCCAGTATTAGCATTGATCTGAATTAAATAACTACCTGTACCTTCTTCAGTAATCCTACCAATAAACTCATAACAAAGAATCTCCTCACCATCTACTTCCGTTAAGACAAGTCTTGGTTCCCTAATCAAATCTAAATCATTACTGACCTTTTCTTCTACTTCTTCTAAACTTAAATCTGCTTCTAATCTGGCATCTTCTCGTTCTCTATGATTCAGAATATAGTCCAATCCATTATAAGCTATTATGTCTCCAGTATCCAAAGCTACTTCTATATTAATCGCATCTGGCTTAATTAAAACATCATTCTGCTCTGGAATTATAGATAATAACATAATATCACTGAATCTTTTAGCAGAACCGACAGCTAAATTACCAAATTCATTCTCTTCTAAAAATTGAATCGCAATATCTTGAGCTTCTTCTTCATCTATTTGTGCTTGTCCAACTTCTCGTTGATTAAGTAAAGAGATTACTTTTCCGCCTACTTTAGAAATATCAAAATAGATCGTTTCATTGGCCCGTGCAGTATTAACTGCCCTTACAGTATGTGCTGGTACATGAGCTTCTACCGTTTCACCCTCTATATCTATTTTTTCATTAGCAATTATTTCATATTCATACTCCTCTGGGTTTCTAATAAAATCTTGAGCTATCTCAATTGCTTGATTCTGATCAATTTCTTCTCCATCAAGTTGAGATAAACTTGTAATTAAATCTTGAGGCTCAAAATCTATAACTCCTGCTGGTAAGACTTCTTTTAACTTAACTGAAATATTATCAACATTTAATTCATCCCTTAGATCTAATAATCCAGCTAAAGGAGTGATAGAAAATCTTTGTTCATCTTGATCAATCTTTACCCTTCGCTTATCACTCCATCTAAATCCTGCTTGTTCCATGTCATCATGAATCGTTTCTAAATTACGATTCACTAGACTCATCTTATTATGAAGTTCCTTAATAATCTCTCTATCTTCTTCATCTATTCCACCATCAACAACCTCTTTCTCTAAATGTTTAGCATATTGTCCAGTCTTCTGTAATAAATCTTTTACATTATCTAGCGAATCACTGGCTATTGGTATCTCTCCTATATCCTCTTGAGCTGAAGAAGCAGATTCCCAAATATTGGATAAATTTACTGCTAAATTATCCGGTGCCCCTGCAAGCAATACTGTTCCTAACTCAGACTCCAAGTCATCAATATGATCATTTAACCCCTGGAACGCATTTTCATACCTATTATTAACTTCACTTCTCATTTGTTGATAAGTAAGATACATATTACGACCCCAATATCCTGCAATTGCTACCGCTAAAATAATTCCAGCTACTGTCAACCATCTCTTTTTCAAAATTACCCCCCCTATCTAGCAAAAACATGTTTACCAATTCTACGTACTGTCTGGCGAGTAGTAACCCAATATGAAGTAATCTTGGCTGGATTATAAAAATATTCTGATCCATAAGTAGGATCCCAACCATTATAAGCATTAAGAGTTGCTCTTACTGCTTCTGGACTTGGAGTTACATTCCAAATGAGTCCATGCATTACAGGTGTAAAGGCCCATGGTTGATAAATTACTCCTGATATTGTATTAGGAAAGTCTTCACTTCTAACTCGGTTCATAATTACCGCTGCAACTGCTACTTGTCCTAAAAAAGGCTCTCCTCGAGATTCAGCATAAACAGTTCTAGCCATCAACCTTACACTAGGTGACAAACTCCAAAAACTAGGAGTTCCTGCATGGCTTTCTTCCATTTCAACCTCTGTTTGACTATAATAAGCAATAGTTCCTATTCCAATCAACAGTAATACTAATGTCAAGACTAGTAGTTTTTTCATTCTATCCTCCTTACTAAAAATTATTCTTTATTATGATTACCTTTAATCCGTTTAATATTCACAAAATAAAATTTCAGATTAATTTCTTGAAATTTTATTGATATTTAGTGGCACTTTGCCACTAAATATCAGTGTACAGTTTACAGTGAACAGTGTACAGTTAAAAAACTTTAAAACCTTAAAATCAAAACCACTCTAAACCAATAATTCTAAGTCTTTTCATAGGTTTTAGGATCTTAAGATTTTGATCTTAACTGTAAACTGTACACCGTACACTGTCAACTCAATATTGTGGCACTAAAAGTGCCACAATATTGTAATTATATTTAACTTTAACTATCAACTAATATATAACTCTACAATTACAAAAACAGCATACCCCTCAAAGAGAGCATGCTGCTTAAATTCAAAGCAGTTTATTAAATTTATTTAGCTCTAAGTAGTATATTGACAAATTAATAATTAGTACCGAGAGTGGAACTCGAAACTATCAAGCAAAATTGATAAAGAAAATTCATTTATGTTTCTTTGGAAATAAAGTATCTTATAAGACTATTATGACGCTTATTAGCAACTCTTTTAGATGATGAATACTAATATTAAAAATATATCTTATCATCATAACTATTTCAGTCTTACTATGTTTTTCCACTGTAAATCTCTCACAAGACTAACTATATCATCTATCAAAACATTTTCTTCAACCTCATAAATATTTAATAATTTTTCAACAATACCACCTATTGTTGTTTTTCCATCAATCCTTAAATAAAACTCTTTTGCTACATCATTTAAAAAATAAATATCATAAGATTTGGATGATGCAATTAAAAATTCCCCATCTTTTCTAATTTTTAAATGAAATTGAACAGGAATAGAATCTTTCATCATATTATAGATCATATATATCACCCTTTATAAAATTAAATTAATAAATATATTATTAAAAGTAAATTCAATTATGTATTATCTCTTACAATAAGTTGTTGTTTTAAATTATAATTAAAATCTTCCATTGCAGCTTTTACAGCCTTTGCACCTACTACAACACCTGCTACTTTTGCTACTGCAGCTAATCCTGGAACTAAGGCTGCTGGAGCTGCCATCTCTACCAGATTAAAATCAAAAACAGTTGGTTTTTTATATTCTTTTTTCATGTTTTATTCTCCCTCCTTTACTAGTAATTGATCGTTAATTCCAGCAGTAACAGCATTGAAATCTCCCAATACTTTTTTTGCTGCTACTGCTCCTCCTCCAGCTGCTGCTCCTGCTAAAAAAGCTTTACCTACTGCCACAGCCCCTGCTGTCGCAACTGCTGCTGGAACTGCCATATTTACTAAATCAGGATTAAATACTATTGGCTTTTTATACTCTTTTTTCATTTTACAATCCTCCTCACTAAATTAATAACATAACCAATTTATTTTAATTTCAATTTTAAAACTAACTTGTTTCAGTTTCCTTTATTAAATTTATCAAAAATATCCAAAGAAAACTCCATCTAAATCTTTAATTTAGGTGGTAAGGTTCATATATATATATCTTCATCTACATAATTAGTTAAAAATGATGACTCATTTTCATCTAAACACTCTATATATTCCCGTACTTTAGGATTATTTAAACTATCTTTAGCTTTATTATTCCAGATATCTTTAAAGGAATCTTCTAATATATTTCCTATTACAAAAGGCAAACTACAATCCAATCTAACATCACCATTTGGTCTTATAATAACCCCACTCATTGGAGTCGTTCTAAGCCGCTCTAGTTGATTTTTAAGATTTGAACTAACTTGAATATTCATACTCCCTAGATATTCCCTTCTTAAAATTTCAACATTTCTTAAAAATTGTTCCTCCTGTTCCTCTTTTAATATTATATTATTATTTTCTGCAGCTCGTCCACTTAACATAATTTTCCCAAAGATTAATGACGAAGCACCTAAATTATACGCTAATTCTGCCATATCCTTCATTCTAACTATATTTTGTGGTGTCACACTACTTGCTATTACAAGAGGAAAGTTATTTTCGGAAGCTAAATAAGCAGCTTTTACTGCTCTTCTCCAACTACCCTTCTTTTGTCTAAATTGATCATGTTCTTCTTCAATACTATTATCAATTGATATTTGAAACCTATTAAACCTATATTTAGCTAGTTTCTTTATCCACTCTTCATCTAATAAGTAACCATTACTAATTAGTGTGAAGACAGTATTATCATTATGAAGCAAATCCATTATTTTTAGCAAATTATCACCTAATAATAGAGGTTCACCGCCAGAAATAATACACTGAAATAGCCCTCCATTTTTAATAAGATCTTTTGTTAATTCTATCCAGTCATCTATTTTCATAAGACTATTGTCAGTCTCTCCAGATTTATTATAACAATGTATACACTTCATATTACATTTTGTAGTTAATTCATATTGAATCCCCATCGGCATATCAAAATGATTAGGATATTCATTTTTATTTTGAGCTTTTTCAATAGCAATCCTTACATTTTCTAACATATCCTTTTGATTCTTTTCCCACCTTTTTTTTATCATTATTTCACCACCATGTATATTATTTTATCAAATAGAACCATATTATTATAAAAATATCACTACTTATTATTCATATTTTTTATCCTGCTACATAATTGAGATATTTTTTTATGATAGTCTTTTAATTTCATATTTTCTTTAAAATATTTTAAATATATTTTATCTACTCTACATACTTCTGGTCTTTCATTATAAATCAAACAAATATTATTCTTTAAATATTTACATGAGCCATCTCCTAAATCATATTCTTCTAACTCTTCAATATCCGATATTGTCCTACAACATGAACCACATTTTTTACAGGAAAATTTTTGAGTCAACTCTCTTCCCCTTTCTCCTAAAATAATCTATATTACATTGTATTATACATAAAAGAAACAATTTCCTCCTTTAAACATGAATTTTTGTAATGAAATGGACTCTTTAATTATTGTAATTATATTTAACTTTAACTATCAACTAATACATAATCCTACAATTACAAAAACAGCATAACCCTCAAAGAGAGCATGCTGTTTAAATTCAAATTAAGTTATGAAAATGTATTTTATTCAATTCTAAGTAGTTTAATAAAAATTGGTGCCGAGAGTGGGACTTGAACCCACACGGATAAAATACCCATAGCGCCCTCAACGCTACGCGTCTGCCAATTCCGCCACCTCGGCTTTTAAACTTCCCTTGCTAATTATATCATAATTAATTTAAAAGTCAAATACTAAACTACTAACTCACCCGGAAAAATAAGTTGAATACTATTCGCATCAAAATAATAATTTTCTATTGCTATAGGTAATTTATCAATTAAGATCACCCGTTGACTTTTAATCACTGGTTCACTTTTTTCTAAAGCAAGTTTAGTAGCTAACATTGGATTAGCCTTTTCTACCTGCATTACATTACTTCTAAACTTTAAGTTATCCAGTCCATTATCATTAAACAACTCATATAATGAATCCAAATCAGCAATTCTTTGCTGATTAATATTACTACTTAAATAAGTAATAACCTCTTGCAATCCATAAGGATTCCCGTCAACCAACTTCTTTTGTACTATCTTATATAACTCTTCTTCCTCAGATACTTTAACTAATTCGTCAACCTCTACATCCTCAATCTTCTTAAACTTAATTTCACCTACTTCAATTTTGCCTTTCCCTTTCAATAATTGAACCGTTGCTTTTTGCAAATTATACTCTTTTCTTTCTAACCGCTGTTCCATATTACGAGCATGTTTTTCACGCAACTCCATTAAAGAAATATTAGCTTCAGACAGAATAGTTCTTACATAGCGTGGAGTTGTTTCCACATTTTCAGCTATTTCACTAATTTTTAAAAAAGGATCATGCCGTGCATAATTAATGATCTGCTCCTTTTTAGTCAACTCTTCTAATTCCATACCCCTCACTCCTTTAATTAAATTTCTTACTACGTATTGTTCCTAACTTATGACATTCTTATACATCAAATATTCATAAAAAAACGACCTTCGACTATAGTCTAAGGTTAAGGTTAAGGTTAAGGTTAAGGTTAAGCAAACCATTAAAAATCATAATTTCCTAAACAATAAAAAAAGAACGGCTAGCTTAAGCTAGCCGTTCCATAAATCAAGTTCCTCAAATTCTAATTCTTTAAAGTTCAAAAATTCTTTTCCTAATTTCACAAACTTAGCTGATAATTTATCTAAATCACTAACATAAAATTTCCTCTTCCCCCCAGTTGAATTAGAATTTAACAGTTCTTCTTTTTCTAAAAACCCTCTTACTTGTAAGGCAATTCCTTGCCCAGGATAAATCATATTAACATCTTTACCTGCAATTTCTTTAAACACATTTCTTAAATAAGGAAAATGGGTACAACCTAATAATAATGTATCAATTCCTTTTTTTACAACAGAAGCTAAGCAGCGCTGGGCTACTTGTTTAGTCTTTTGACTATATAACTCCCCTGCTTCTACCAAAGGAATAAATTGAGGACAAGCTTGAGCGTAAACTTCAACCTCTGCTGATTGCTTGCATAATGAATTCTGATAAGCACCACTTCCAATCGTTCCTTCAGTAGCAATTACTCCAATCTTATTATTAGTAGTAGCCACAACTGCTTCTCTCACTCCAGGCTGAATCGGGCCAATAATCGGAACCTCAAACCTCTGTTGTGCAGCCTTAAGTCCAGCAGCAGTAGCAGTATTACAAGCAATAATCACCAACTTAGCCCCCAATTCTAAAAAATAACCTATAATCTCTAATGCAAACTTTCTAACCTCAGATTGAGGGCGAGAACCATAAGGAAGGTGAGCTGTATCACCAAAATAAATAATATCTTCATTAGGAAATTCACTCATCACTTCTTTAGCAATCGTTAATCCTCCTACCCCAGAATCAAATAAAACAATAGGATCATTTTTTTTCATTTTCACCATCCTGTTCACCTTTTTCTACTCTAATTATTAAAAATATTAATCAATTATCATCTGTGTCAACTTAATTGATATATTGTGTCAGTGTCTATGTCTGTAGTCTGTAAAAATCAAAACCTCCAACCCTTTAAACATATGGTTTTGAACTTTAATTTTTTACTGACAGTAGAGTAAAAGCTGGTAACTATCTAAGTTACCAGACAGTCCTCTGCAAACCGTACGTGAGGT
>NZ_JALKBX010000051.1 GCF_023227745.1 Natroniella acetigena
GTCTTTCAGTTTTAGTTATTGTAGATTGTCTTCACAATACTAGGCGATACTTTTCATATCGCAACAGATCACACCATTATTGTAATACTATTTCACTTACCCTAATAAAAATAAAGGTGCGTAGCTTAAGCTACGCACCTTTATTAACATGATTATAAAATCCTAGTTTCACCTTTATAAACCAAACCACGAATACTATCTACAGTTACGATATCACCTGTCTCTAATTTATTAATAATATTTTCAGCACCAACAATCACAGGAATATTAAGCTGTAATCCTATAATTGCAGCATGAGAAGTCAATCCACCCTCTTCTGTAATAATTGCTGAACATTTCTCCATAACCGAAGTAAACTTTTCGTCAGTCATAGAGGTAACTAAAATATCTTGCCCTTTAATCTCTCTTTCAGCCTCTTCAGCACTATTCACAAGACAGACCCGTCCACTAGCAGATTCCTTTCCAACTCCTATACTTTGAGTTATCACTTCACCAACAGTATGTACTTTCAATAAATTAGTCGTACCTGTAATTCCAACTGGAGTTCCTGCAGTAATTACGACCACATCACCCTGCTCAATATATCCATCATTTAAAGCAGCAGTAACTGATTCATCAATCATCTCATCGGTCGATTTAGTTTCATTGACTAATACAGGCTTAACTCCCCAAGATAAAGCTAACCTATTCAATACCTTTTGACTAGGAGTTGCTGCAACAATTGGTGAATAAGGACGATATTTAGAAACCATTCGAGCAGTATAACCAGATCGAGTAGAAGTAATAATAGCTGCTGCTTCTAAATCAGATGCAGTCTTACAGGTAGCATAACTGATAGAACTTGTAGTCGATTTTTGAGCTTTATTACTCACCTCCAAGAACAAATTATGTTCTAATGATTTTTCAGTCTCTAACGCAATCCGTGCCATCGTTTTTACAGCTTCAACTGGATAATCTCCAGCAGCAGTCTCACCAGATAGCATTGTAGCATCTGTACCATCATGTATTGCATTAGCAACATCACTGGCCTCAGCTCTTGTTGGTCGAGGATTTCTAATCATTGAATCCAACATCTGAGTAGCAGTAATCACAGGCTTACCTGCCTCATTACACTTATTAATCATCATTTTTTGAGCTTCTGGAACTTTTTCAGGAGGAATTTCGACTCCTAAATCACCCCGAGCTACCATTAATCCATCTGAAACATCAAGAATTGCTTCAATATTTTCTACACCCTCTTGGTTCTCAATTTTAGGAATAATATAGATATCAGAGTTATGTTCTTCTAAGATTTCTCTAATTGCTAATACATCATCAGCTCTGCGTACAAAAGAAGCAGCAATAAAATCTACTCCTTGCTCAATCCCAAATTCAATATCTGCAATATCTTTATCGGTAATAGCAGGTAATTTAACAGATACCCCTGGTAAGTTAACCCCTTTTCTAGAACCTAACTGACCACCATTGACTACCTTACAAGTAACATCGGTTTCTGTTGTTTCTATTACTTTTAGTTCAATCAATCCATCATCAATCAATATCACCTTACCCTCAGAAATATCCTGAGGCAACTCTTGATAGTTAACTGATGCTTTAGTAGCTGTTCCTTCAATCTCTTCAGTTGTTAAAGTAAACTTCTGTCCTTCTTCTAGCTCTACCTTTTGATCATTTTTTAGCATTCCTGTTCTAATTTCTGGGCCTTTAGTATCAAGTAATATAGCTACTGGTTTTCCCTTCTCCGCAGCTAATTCTCTAATTAAATCAATTCTCTCACGGTGCTCTTGATGATCACCATGAGAAAAGTTTAAACGGGCTACATTCATTCCAGCATCAATCAATTCTTCTAGAGTTTCTTTCTCTTCACTAGCAGGGCCAATAGTACAAACGATTTTAGTCCTTCTCATTACTTATCCTCTCCCTATTTTCATAGTAATTCTTATAATGATAAAATATTGGCCAATTCATATAATTCTTCATCTACATCTTTTTGCCTTTCAATAGCTTCTTCAATTCCGGCAATTTCTACCCGATCATGAACCACACCAACCATCTTACTTGTATCTCTTGCTAGTAATACATCTATAGCAGCTGCTCCTAATCTAGTAGCCAACAACCTATCTTGAGCCGTTGGTGTTCCACCCCGTTGTAAATGTCCTAGAACAGTTACCCTTGTTTCTAAACCGCTCCTCTTTCTAATTTCTTCTCCTAAAGCAAATGCTTTACTTTCATTTAAATCACGATTTGTCTCAAACTTTTCACCAATACCCTCAGCTACTAATATAATACTATGTAACTTCCCTCGTTCATAACCAGATTCTAACTTTTGACAGACTTGATCAAGATCAAAATCAATTTCTGGAATTAAGATTGATTCTGCACCTCCTGCTAATCCAGACATTAATGTTAAAAAACCAGAGTGCCTTCCCATAGCTTCAATTACAAAGGTTCTTTCGTGAGAAGTAGCTGTATCTCTAATCTTATTCATAGCATCTAAAATAGTATTTAAAGCAGTATCATAACCAATAGAATAATCAGTACAAGCAATATCATTATCTATTGTTCCTGGGATCCCCACTGTTTTGATATCTGATTCATCTCCTAACAGTTTAGCTCCCTTGAATGAACCATCTCCACCAATTACTACTAATCCATCAGCACCAACATACTTTAATTGCTCTACAGCTTTTCTTCTACCCTCTTTAGTCCTAAACTCTTCACAACGGGCCGATCTTAAAACGGTTCCACCGCGATGAATAATATCTGCTACTGAACGGCGTTCCAATGGCTCAAAATCTCCTTCAATCAGACCAGCATATCCTCTTTTAACTCCTATGATCTTTAGTCCTTCATAAATTCCTTTTCTAACAACTGCTCTGATAGCAGCATTCATCCCGGGAGCATCTCCTCCACTGGTTAAAACAGCCACCTTTTTCATTCTACACTCCCCCTTACAATTTTAACCACAACTCTCAATTGATTCATCCATCTTTTCTTCAACTTCTCTTTTAATATAACCCATTGTTCTAAATTTATTATATCTATTTTCTATTAATTCGGCTGTTTCTAGATCTTGTAATTGATTAATTTCTTGAGTAAGCCTCTCTTTTAATAAATCTGCACTGCGTTTATAATCTTTATGAGCTCCTCCAGGCGGTTCAGCAATTATATCATCAATTACTCCTAATTCAAGTAGATCTTTAGCAGTTAATCTCAATGCTTTAGCTGCTGTTTTAGCCTTATCAGAGTCCTTCCATAAAATAGCAGCACAAGCTTCTGGAGAACAGACAGAATAGTAAGTATATTCCAACATAAATACTCTATCTCCAACCCCAATACCTAAAGCTCCACCACTACCCCCTTCTCCAGTCACAACAACAATAATAGGCACTTCAATTCCTGTCATTTCCATCATATTCTTAGCAATAGCTTCTGCTTGACCACGCTCTTCAGCACTAATTCCTGGATAAGCTCCTGGTGTATTGACTAGAGCTATAATTGGTCGCTTGAACTTTTCAGCTTGTTTCATCAAGCGTAATGCTTTACGATATCCCTCTGGATGAGCCATTCCAAAATTACGTTTAATATTATCCTTAGTCTCTTTCCCTTTTTGATGACCTACAATTGTGACAGGAAGATTATTAATCTTACCAATACCACCAATCAAAGCTTGATCATCTCCAAAATTACGATCACCATGTAATTCAATAAAATCATCACAGATTAGGTTAATATAATCCATAGTAGTAGGTCGTTCTACATGACGAGCTATCTTTAAAATTTGCCACGGTTCTAGCTGAGAATAAATCTCTTCTCTTAATTTATCCGCTCTTGTTTCTAAACGTTTGATCTCATCTGTCAAATTAATATCCCTTTCTTCCATAAATTTCGTCAATTCAGTAATTTTTTCTTCCAATTCAATAAGAGGTTGCTCAAAATCCAGATTATTCTGTACCATTTTTTTTCTCACCTCTCAAATTATGAATATCTATAATTCTAGTAATTAGATTCTTCAAATCTGCTCTTTCAACTACCTTATCAATCATACCATGTTCTAACAAAAATTCAGATGTTTGAAAACCATCAGGTAGATCCCGATTAATTGTCTGTTTAATCACCCTTGGCCCAGCAAAACCAATCTTAGCTTGTGGCTCTGCTAAATTAATATCACCTAATGAAGCAAAGCTGGCTGAAATACCACCATAAGTCGGATCGGTTAAGACAGAAATAAAGAGTCCACCAACTTGATCCAATCTTTTCAATGCTGCACTAGTCTTAGCCATTTGCATTAAAGATAACATCCCTTCATACATTCGAGCACCTCCGCCACCACCAGACACAATTACTAGTGGTAGATCTCTTTTTAAAGCTCGTTCTATTGCTCGAGTAATCTTCTCTCCTACAACTGAATTCATACTTCCCATTAAAAATCTAGAATCAATCACAGCTAAAGAGACCTGCCAGCCATTTATCTCGCCAATACCAGTAATTACTGCCTCTCTTAAACCCGTCTTGTCTTGATATTTATCAATCTTCTGCTCATAATCAGGAAAATCTAATGGATTTTTCGCCTGCAAATCAGCATCGTACTCCTCAAATTTATCATCATCTACCAACAAAGATAGCCTCTCAGTTGCTGTTAATCTAAAATAAGTGCCACATTCAGGGCATACTTTTAAACTTTCGGCCAATTTCTTATTAAAGATAATCTGCTTGCAACTTTTACATTTCGTCCATAAATCATCAGGCATTTCTTTTTTATCATCAGCTTCTTTTTCTTTCTCTTCAGAGCGTCTCTTTCTTTCGACAGTGACATACTTAGACTTTCCGCCAAATAAATCTTTTAACACTTCTTCCACCCCACTTACTTAAAATTAAGTACTATATTAATTAAATTTAATCAACTCAAATTTATCCCGCCATCTTAGGCAAGACTAGATTATATTATTCCCAACTTATCGATTTAAATTTAAATCATAATAATTTATTTTCTATTTTCAGTCTGATTTATTAGCAAAAAATATCCTAAATTATTGGTTATTAACCAAGTACTTAAAAACACAAAAAAAAATATGACCAGTTGTCAATAGAATACTGGTCATATTATAACATAAAATCAATAAATTGCAACTTGCTCACAAGAGTAGTTTATAATCTACTGCGATATCCGTCAATTTACTACATGTTTTCCCAATTAACCTGTTTTTTATTGATATATAGCTTAAGTCAATGGTTTTTTCAAACTGGAGATAAAATCAGAAACCTTAGCTATTAGTTTCTCCTCATCTTCTTCAAGCAAGTCTAAACTCTTCTCTAATTTCTTAATAATTGCACTACCTACAATTATTCCATCAGCAAATTCTCCAATCTGTTGGGCATGAGTAGGGGATGAAATACCAAAACCAACTGCTACTGGAATATCCTTAAACTGCTTTATCTTAGTAACTGTCTTTTCGATCTCAGTTGATAACTCTTCTTTAGCCCCTGTTACTCCAGGAGTAGATACAGCATAGATAAATCCTGAAGAGAGATTGGTTACCTTTTCAATACGGGTTTGATTACTTATAGAAGTAAGTAGAAGTATAATATCCAACTCTGTACTCAACTCTTGCAATTCTGCTCCTTCTTCTGGAGGCAGGTCAGGAATTATAACCCCATCAACTCCAACCTCTGCACACTGCTTTACAAACTCCTCTAATCCAAAGTTGAAGATGGAGTTATAATAACCCATTAAAATAAGTGGCAGTTCACTTTCTTGTCTGATCTCTTCCACCAACTTAAATATAGCAGTTAAATTAGTGCCATGGGCCAAACTCCTTTGTGCTGCCTGTTGAATCGTTGGCCCGTCTGCCAAAGGAGCTGAATAAGGAATTCCTAACTCTAACAAATCAGCTCCATTCTCCTCAGCAGCTAAAACCAACTCTTTAGTCAATTCTAAATTAGGATCTCCAGCCATCAAGAAAGGAATCAAAGCCTTCTCATTTCTTTGTTGTAATTTAGTAAAGGTATCTTCAATCCGCCCCACTAAATTTCAACTCCCAATTTATCGGCTACACTATAAACATCCTTATCGCCCCGTCCTGATAAATTAACAATAATTATTTGATCTTGCTCTAATTTAGGAGCCAACTGCTGAGCATAAGCAATAGCATGGGAGCTCTCTAAAGCAGGAATAATTCCCTCTGCTTCAGATAACAATTGAAAAGCTTCCAGTGCTTGCTGATCGGTTACTGCCTCATAATGAGCTCGTCCTGAATCCCGCAAATAACTATGCTCAGGGCCAACACCTGGATAATCCAAACCAGCTGAAATAGAATGAACCGGCATAATTTGACCATCATCATCCTGTAAGACATAACTCTTATAACCATGAATAATCCCTTTATCTCCTTTAGTCAAAGTAGCTGCATGCTTGTCAGTATCAACACCTAACCCTGCTGCCTCTACACCTACCATTTTAACAGGTTCATCAGCAAGGAAAGGATGGAATAAACCAATCGCATTACTTCCTCCACCAACACAAGCTATTAAATAATCTGGCAACTTATCCTCAGCAACAAGAATCTGTTCTCTTGCTTCTTCACCAATTACAGATTGAAAATCCCGTACCATAGTTGGATAAGGATGCGGGCCAACTACAGAGCCTAAAAGATAGAATGTATCCTCACTATTTTCAACCCAATGCTTAATCGCTGCATCAACAGCATCGGTCAAAGTAGCAGTTCCTTCTGTTATTGAACGAACTTTAGCACCTAAAAGCTTCATTCTAAAAACATTTAAAGATTGACGCTCAACATCTTCTGCTCCCATAAAGATTTCACAGTCCATCCCAAACATAGCTGCTACAGTAGCAGTTGCTACTCCATGTTGACCAGCTCCTGTTTCAGCAATTACTTTCTTTTTGCCCATTCTGTCAGCTAATAAGACTTGGCCTAAGGTATTATTGATCTTATGTGCCCCCATATGATTTAAATCTTCACGCTTCAAATAAATCTTAGCTCCACCTAATTTTTCTGTTAATCGTTCCGCATAATATAATGGATTGGCCCGCCCTACATACTCTTCTAAATAGTATCTAAATTCCTCTTGAAACTCTTCATCTTCCTTATACTTATCATAAGCTTCAGCTAACTCCTCTAACGCTGGAATCAACAATTCTGGAACATAAGCCCCACCAAACTCACCAAATCTCCCTTTACTCATCTTCTTCACTCCCCGGTTTTTTATTTAATACTTAATATTTAATACTTAATAATTGAAACCAAAACCCCTAAAGACTTCTAAAATAATAGTTAATTTTACCTCTTTTTCTCTTCTCACTTGACCTTTAATTATTCAATATTCATTATTCAATATTCATTATTCAATATTCATTATTCAATATTAAATGCTCTTTCAATAAACTTCTCTAGTTTGTCATGATCTTTAACCCCTGACTCAGCTTCAACACCACTACTGACATCAACCCCTGCAGGTTGAACAGCTTCAATGGCCTGCTTAACATTAGTCTCATCCAAACCACCTGCAATTATAACCTCTCCGTAATCCTTAGCTGCTAAAGCCAACTCCCAGTTAAAACTCTGCCCACTGCCACCTAGCTTATCAGGATGATAAGTATCCAATAAGAACTTAGCTACATTATATTGAGCCAATTCTTCTAGATAACTTCCGTCTTTAACCTGAAAGGCCTTAATCACTGGTAGCTTAACCTGCTGACAATAGCTTGGAGATTCATCGCCATGCAATTGAACATAGTCCAAGTTACAAGTCTGTGCGATTTGATTCACCTCTGCTAAAGGATGATTGGCAAAGACCCCTATTTTTTTAACCTGCCCATTAAGCTCAGAGATAATCTGTTGCACTTGCGAACTAGTTACTTGTCTAGGACTTTCAGCAAAGATAAACCCGAGCAAATCTACTCCTAATCGACTGGCCAGTTGAGCATCCTCTAAATTGGTCAAGCCACAAATCTTAATCTGAGTCATCCTACCAACTCTCTTACTTTAGCCTCAAGATCATGACTTCTCATCAAAGCCTCACCTACCAAAACCCCATCGACCCCTTGCTCAGCTAGTAATTGAACATCAGCTCGCTTCTGAATTCCACTTTCACTAACTACTACTTTATCTTCAGGGATTAAAGATTTTAAACCGATAGTCGTCTCTAAGTCAACCTCAAAGACCTTTAAATCACGATTATTAATCCCGATTATCTCTAGTTCTAACTCCAAGACCATTTCTAACTCTTGTTGGTTATGAACTTCCACTAAAACATCAAGCCCAAGCTCTTCAGCCCGCTTTAAATACCGGGCCAACTCTTCCGCCGTCAAGATCGCTGCGATCAACAAGATCGCATCGGCCCCATAAGCTCTAGCCTGATAAATTTGATAACTATCAATAATGAAATCTTTACGCAATAACGGTAACTCAACTACCTCTCTTGCCTGCTCTAAATAAGCCAACTCACCTTGGAAAAACTCTTGATCGGTCAAGATCGATAAAGCGTTGGCCCCTGCCCTTTGATATTCCTTAGCAATCTCAACTGGCTTAAAGTCTTCTCTAATCATCCCTTTAGAGGGAGAGGCCCGCTTAATTTCTGCAATCAACCCCATCCCCGCTGCACTTAAAGCCCCATTAAAATCTCTGGTTGAATCTAGCTGAGAAATTTTTTCTTCTAACTCAGCTTGTGATTCTTCCTGCTTCTGTTGTTTAACTTCTAGTTCTTTATGAGCAACAATCCGATCTAAAATCAACTCAAATCGCCTGCCTTTGTAGGCTATTACTGATCTCAATCAACTGCTCCAACTTCTCTAAAGCCAGACCTTCCTCAATCACTTCCCGGGCCAACTCAATCCCCTCTTCCAAATCAGCGACCTTTCCAGCAGCCGTCAGTGCTGCAGCAGCATTCAGAAGGACAATTCCCTGCTTTTTATCAGCCTTGCCATTTAAAATATCTAAAGTAATTTGAGCATTCTCCTTAGAGTCTCCTCCTGCTAAATCATCGATTTCAACCCGTTCTAAGCCCACATCCTCTGGCTTAAGGTAATAATTTCTTACCTCTCCAGCATCAAGCTGACTAACCTTAGTCTCACCTACCATCGATAGTTCATCTAATCCTACCATCCCATGGACTACAAAAGCTGAATTAACCCCTAAATTATTCAAAACATGAGCAATCGGCTCAGTCAACTCAGGATCATAAACACCTAATAACTGTACATCAGCAGCAGCTGGATTGGTCAATGGCCCTAACATATTAAAGATAGTTCTAACTCCTAACTCACGCCTTGGGCCAATAGCATACTTCATTGCTCCATGAAAAGCAGGAGCATACAAAAATCCAATCCCTATTTCGTCAATACATTGGCCCACCTGCTCAGGTGTTAAATCCAAATCAACCCCCAACTCCTCTAATAAATCAGCACTACCACTCTTACTAGAAACAGAACGATTACCATGCTTAGCCATTGCTACATCTGCCCCTGCCACTACAAAGGCAACAGTCGTTGAAATATTGAACGTATTCAAATCATCACCACCTGTTCCACAGACATCGACTACCAACTCTCGGTTCGTAGTGATTGGAGCTGCCTTGGCCCGCATTACCTCCGCGGCTCCCGTAATCTCTTCAATCGTCTCTCCTTTAGTCCGTAAAGCAGTGATCAATCCCCCAATCTGTGCTGGAGTCGCCTGACCACTCATAATCAAATTCATCGCTTCCTTACTCTCAGCTACTGACAAATCATCTCCACTAACTACCTTCTCAAGCACTCTTCTCATCTCAACTCAACTCCCCTTCCTAAATTCAATTAATACTTAATATTTAATATTGAATAACTAGAATTCAAAATCCATAAAACTTTTAAGAGCATTTTGCTCTTTCTGTTTTCTCTTGTCTTTTTAAATGTTCAATATTCAATGATTTCCCAAGGAAATTACCGACAATCTTCTCTCCTGCTTCTGACATGATCGACTCAGGATGAAACTGGAGACCATATAATTGAGCTTGACTATCTGCAATCCCCATAATCAGCCCTGATTCAGTCTCAGCAATCACTTCTAAGTTAGCTGGCAAACTGCCAGGTTCAATCATCAAGGAATGATATCTAGTAGCCTCAAATCCCTCAGCTACCTCTGCTAAAACACCTCTTTGCTGATGCTTAATCTTACTGACCTTGCCATGTACCAATTCTGGTGCACTAATAATCTCTGCTCCATAAGCAGCTCCAATAGTCTGATGACCCAAACAGATTCCCAAAATCGGTATCTCTCCTACTAATTGATCAACAACCTCCAATGAAATTCCAGCATCCTCTGGCCGTCCTGGTCCAGGTGAGATAACAATCTGCTCTGGATTCAACTCTCTAATCTCTGCTATTGTAATCTGATCATTACGCCTAACTTCAATCTCTGCTCCTAACTGACCGATCAATTGTACCAAATTATAGGTGAAAGAATCATAATTATCAATTACCAACACCATAGGCTCCACCTCTTTCAGCCTGATAAACTGCTTTTAACAAGGCCCGAGCTTTATTTAATGTCTCTTGATATTCAGCTTCAGGATCTGAATCAGCTACAATTCCAGCTCCAGCTTGCACATAAGCTTTATTATCCTTCAGCAAAATAGTCCTGATTGTAATACAACTATCTAAATTACCTGAATAACCAAAGTAGCCGATACTTCCAGCATATGGTCCACGTCTTGTTGTCTCCAATTGTTCTATAATCTCCATTGCTCTAATCTTAGGAGCTCCTGAAACTGTTCCCGCAGGAAAGCAAGCCTGCAAAGCTGAATAGATATCCTCATCTTCCCTCAACTCACCTCTTACATTAGAGACTAAATGCATCACATGGGAGTAATATTCAACTTCCATAAACTGTGTTACATCAACCTTACTATACTTACTGACTCTACCTACATCATTTCTCCCCAGATCAACCAACATCACATGTTCAGCCTTTTCTTTCTCATCACTTAATAACTCCTTAGCCAACGCTTGATCTTCTGTGACATCTTTTCCTCTCTTTCTAGTCCCAGCAATCGGTCGATTTTCAATCAGACCATCTTCAACCCTGACTAATAGCTCTGGCGAAGAACCTATTAACTCAAGCTCTTCAAAATCAAGATAGTACATATATGGTGATGGATTAACCCTTCTTAGCTGCCGATAAATATCAAAACCTTCTGATTCAACCTCCATCTCCAACCTCTGAGAGAGAACAACTTGGAATATATCCCCAGCTTTAATATAATCCTTAGCCTGTTTGACGTTAGCTATAAATTGTTCTTTCTCTAAATTAGATTCAAACTCTAACTTTTTATCGTTAGCCTTTAGTTGCTGCTGTTCTATTGCAATAGGCTGTTGCAACTTCTTAATAATCTGATCTATCTTAGATTTGGCCCGTTGATAAGCTAAACCAGCATCATCACTAACCTTGACATTAGTCACAACCTTGATCTTATGGTATAAGTGATCAAAGACTAAAACTGTATCACTCAAAATAAATAACATCTCTGGCAGTTCTAAATCATTCTCTGTCTCCATTGGAATATCTTCAAAATAACTGACTGCATCATAACCTAAGTAACCAACAGCCCCACCATAAAACATCGGTAACTCTTCTAGCTGAACAGCTTGATAACTCTCTAAAATTGCCTGTAACTCTTCGACAGGATTTTCTGTCTTCTTCCGCTCTATAATCTGATCACTTTGATCCTTAATTATCAACTGACCGTCCTGACAACTGAGCAAAGCATGATAGTCAACCCCAATAAATGAGTAACGACCTAAATTTTCTCCTTGCTCAACACTCTCTAATAGATAAGAGTTCTTCTCTGCACTGATCTTTTTAAAAGCAGAGACAGGAGTTTCTAAATCAGCCGTAATCTCTCTATAAACAGGAATCAACTCGCCCTGCCTACTCAATTTCTCAAACTTTTGATAACTAGGATAATACATAATTCTTCACCCTATAGTTACTAAACTCAGCTAAGCTCATCTTAACTCACTCTCCTTTTTAAATTAATTATATAAAACAAAATGACCTTCGGTCATAGTCTAAGACTAAGGTTAAGGATAAGTAAAACTAATAAAAATATCCATAACCTCTAAAAAACATAACTTCTTTAATAATAAAACACAAAAAAACCATTAGACTTGAGTCCAATGGCCTATTAATTACTTACCAATGGGGCTAGATACACCTCCCCCTAGGCTCATCTCAACTCATCTCAACTATTCTCAACTCAACTAAATTATTATTCAATTTTCCCTCAACTAATCTCTATTCTAAGCTATATTCTAAAATCTTACTCAGATTTAACACTTCCATGTTTAGTAATCAGTTCAGCTTTACCACGAATCTTAATTGCAGATGTATGCTGAGTAAACTGAGCAATCATCACTTCACCTTGATCTAGCTTCTCAGTATGGTGGAATTTAGTCTGTTCTCCACGGGTCAATCCAATAATTGTTACCCCATCCTCTAAAGCTTTAACCATTATATGATCTTCATTTCCTACTTTATCCATTACAAGCCTCCTTAAATCCTACTTACCATTCATAATATCGCAAATAAAACCCACTGTCAATAGTAAATCATTGTTCATTAACTGCCAATAGTAAAATACAGAATCCTCCTAAAGCAAACATGATAACTTCAGCTAAACCAATAGTAGCAGGAATTACACTCCTGCTTGAGCCCAAGATTAACCCAGTTAAAAAGGCCATTAATAACGAACGAAATCTTACTAATAAAAAAGATAACAACCAAGAAAATAGTAATAATCCACTAACTATCCCCAAGCTAAATAGAACTAGAATAAGTAACTCCAAATTGCTGATTGCTCCTATTACTCCTTGGTACAGACCTAACATGACCAAAATTGTTCCACCACTGATTCCTGGCAGAATCATCGCTATACTACCAATTAAGCCCCCAATAAAGAATCGACTAAGATTAATTTGACCTCCACTGGCTACCTGAGCAACCTCTCCAGAGTAAAAATAAGCTACAACTAACCCTAATCCAATTAAAGCTACTGAATTCAAGTTAAACTCTTCTATCTCTTGGCCCGTTATCTTGCTAGAAGCTAAGATTAATCCTAATAAAAAAGCAAACATTAGACTAGGATAACTATCCAATAAATTGACAATTAATTTAGAACTTACAAATGCTCCTAAGACAGCTCCTAGCCCAACAGGGGCCAATACAACAACATTAATTCTTTTAATCCCTCGTACCAATCGTTCATAAATTCTTAAGATCAAAGCTATCGTTCCACCACTGACCCCAGGCAATGTATTGGCAATTCCTAAAGGAATTCCTTTTAAAAATAACTCAAGAAAACCATCCATAAATTACCTCCCAACTTCACCTGAAATTGTTAACTCAAATCTACTCTTGCTTATCAATATATTTTTCCTTTAAAAACTTAAATAACTTCTTTTCAGCTTGGTATTCATCAATTGGCTTAGCTGGAGAACCGATCACAGTTATTCCTGCTTCTATCTCACTACCAAAAGGTACAACTGCTCCAGAACCAACTGTAGCTTGATCACCTACTATAGCTGTATGGACTACCGAATTAGAACCAACCATTACTTTAGAGCCTATCTTACCCCCAACAATTGCTCCACTACCAATGAAGGTTCCCGAACTGACTACAGTTGAAATCACCCTTCTATCATCAGGCGTTTCCAACTCCACCTTTTTACGACCAACATTAAAGACTCTAGACATTGGCCCGATCCGGATCTGATCCTTAATCTCCACATTACTCTCAATATTGGCTGCTGTTCCAATTGAAACATTACTCCCAATCGTTACATGCCCTCTAATCGTTACATTCTCTTCAATTGTAACATTATCTCCCAATTCAACATTATTTCCAATAATAGCCCCAGTTCCAATGTGACAATTATCGCCAATCTCTGTCTGGGTTCTAACAACAACCCCACTACCTATAAAAGTTCCTTCTCCAACCTTTACTTCTTCTTGTAAAATAGCATTGCCTACTACCCTACTAAAAGAACCAACTACAACTCCATCGTACAACTCTGCTAAAGAGCTTACACTGGCCCCAGGAGCTAAATTAATCTCTCTAATTTCTCGATGACAGAGTGGATTATCATAATCTTCAACTGGCAAAATAGTTATGATCGGATCTAAACTATTCTCCTTAATTAACTTCACAATCTCTTCCCGTTTTTTATTAGGGAGAATAGTTGAAAACTCTATCTTACGCCCATCACTCTGTCTAACTACCTTAAGTGAATAATTTAATCTTCTCTCATTAAAAATTTGACGCAAACGATAACTAATTACCCCCCTAACTGTAGCAACAACTTGACAATAATCCATTGCACCACCCCATTTTAAGATACTTCTTTTTGTGTTAATTCCTCTTCGGCTTCCTCTTCACTCCTTTTTTGATGAGCAATTCTTGCTGCTGCAGCTGCAGCAATACCTGCTATTAGATCATCTAAAAATGTATTAACTTTCCCATTCTTACTATCCAATTTCTTCAAAATCCCTACTTTATTCTTATCTAAATAGCCAAAGCTTGTAAACCCAATCGTCCCATAAATATTAGCAATTGCTAAAGCAAGACTTTCATCTACCCCATACAGTGGTTCATCACACTCAATAATGCTGGCCAATGGTTCTTCTACATCGCCTTCTTCTGTCAATTTATCTAAAGCAATCCCTGTCAATAAAGTATATTGTACTTCACGCTTATTTAAAACCTGATCGACTGAAGTTATACATGTTTCGATAGTTAATTCATCATCATAAGGTCTTTGTAACCTATAAACTAAATCAGCTACCTCTCGTAAACTAACCCCTCTCTGCTCTAATCTTTTAATTATAAGTTCCTTCATATTTTCTCCTCCTTTAAAAACTTTATGTCCATTGATTAGCTAATGACTAGCTAAATTATAGATAAATGATATTAAACTAAATTGATATTTAGTGGCAAAGTGCCACTAAATATCAGTGTACAGTTTACAGTTGACAGTTGAAACTATTAAAAACTTAAATCAAAATCACTCTAACCTAAGAACATAAGGCATTTCAGAGGTCTTAAACTTTTAAGGTTTTGATCTTAACTGTAAACTGTTCACTGTACACTGTCAACTCAATAATGTGTCACTTTGTGACACATTATTGTAATTAAGTATTTATCTTCAACTTGTACAAGTTGATTTTTCAGATTTAACTACTAGATATAACTATATTATGCAACACTACTAAAAAGAGTGTTTTACTTTTAATTTACTTAACTTCTTTCTTAACTTAGGCGTTACTTCTAATTTATATTCAGCTGAAAGTTTAATACTTACTCGATATCCTTCAATTAATAAATGTAAATAAACTGGGTTTATTCCAGGAGAATCAACTAATACTTCCTTTAATTCTACTAGCTTCTGTTGATCAAACTCCTCTAACTGCAAATGGAACGCCTTCTTTTTACTAGAAGAAGAAAAATCAGCCGTTGTCAGACTCCCTAACTTATTAGCTATAACCTTACCTTCCTGATTGACCTTACCTACTACTAAAATCGGTTCATCCTCTAATAAAAATTCTTGATACTTTTGATAAGTATCTGGAAAGACAACCACTTCAAAATTGCCATACTCATCTTCTACAGTTAAAAAAGCCATCTGACGCTGATTCTTAGTTATTATTTCTCGATTATTGGTAATTAATCCTCCTAAGATTACTCTTTCTTTAGCTTCTTTAATATCTTTACTTATCATATTTCTTTTCTTTTGCAATTGTTCCAAATATGAATCTAAGGGATGACCTGATAAATAAAGTCCCAGCATCTCTTTTTCTAAGGATAATAACTTCTGTTGATCAAACTCTTCTATCTCAGGTAATTTAACTTGAGCAGTTATAAAGTCATCAGCTTGCTCAAATAAATCTAAAAAACTTGTCTGTCCATTACTTCTTTCTTGCTGAATCCTTTGGGCTTGTGCAAAGGCATCAGCTAATACCTCTAATAACTGTGAACGATAATTACCTAAAGAATCAAAAGCACCAGCTTTAATCAAACTCTCTACTACCCTTTTATTAACCGTACCTAAATCAACTCGCTGACAGAAATCAAATAAATCCTTGAATTGCTCTTCCTCCCGAACAGCAATAATCTCCTCAATTGCTTTCTGCCCTACATTTTTGATTCCTTCTAAACCAAATCTAATCTTTCTACCTTCAACCGTAAAACCTATCCGACTATGATTGATATCTGGTGATAAAATCTCAATCTCCATTCGTTCCGCTTCAAGGATATATTCTGCTACTTTATCGCTATTACCAATGACACTGGTCAACAAAGCTGCCATGAATTCCACTGGATAATGTGCTTTTAAATAAGCAGTCTGATAAGAGACATAGGCGTAGGCCGTACTATGGGCCTTATTGAAGCCATATCCACCAAAGTATTCAATTAATTCAAATAATTCTTCTCCCATCTTTTTACTATATCCATTATTTATTGTACCTTCAATAAAGTTTTTCTTTTGTTGCTTCATGATTTTTTCTTTTTTCTTCACTTATGTTATCCTAAAGGCTTTTTATCCTCTAGTTCTTACACTTATTATCGTGTAAGGTCGGCATACATTTTTACTACCTATTAGGTAACAGAGCAGGACTCTCGTGGTGGCATTATATTCTGCTTAATAACAGTTTCAACCACTATGCTCTACGGTACTTAATCCTTTTTAAAGGTTAAGTTACCACGGTATTAGCTATTTACTAGGTATTTATTTATACCTAGTTTTTTAGCTTCTACCGTTTTAGCCCCGTTTTATATCGGCAAGTCAATTACCGATAGCTCGACGTAATATATCGGCCTCACCAAGCGAATAGCCAGCTATCTGCTGTACAATCTGCATTACTTGCTCTTGATAGAGGATTACTCCATAAGTTGGCTCTAAAATCTCTTTTAAATCAGGATGAGGATATTCAACCTCCTGCTCCCCGTGCCGGCGAGCAATAAAATCATCAACCATCCCACTACCTAATGGTCCAGGCCGATATAAAGCAAGCAACGCAATAATATCCTCAATATTCTCGGGTTTCAACTCTTTAATTAACCTTCTCATTCCATCACTTTCTAACTGAAAGACCCCTAGACTTAACCCTTGTCCTAACAACTCAAAAACTGCTAGATCATCAAAGGAAAGATCTTCTAAATTTAAATCGTTGGCCCGTGTTTCATTAATTAAACTCAATGCTTTATCAATTACTGTCAGGGTTCTCAATCCTAAAAAGTCCATCTTTAATAACCCTAACTGTTCTAAAGTATCCATATCATATTGAGTCGTAATCTCACCTTTACTCTGGTATAAAGGAGTATAGTTGGTCAACTCCTCTTTAGTAATCACTACTCCTGCCGCATGAGTTGACGCATGGCGTTTTAAACCTTCAATCCGTTGCGAGTAGTCAATTAACTCCTTAACCTCACTATCAGAGTTATACAATTTCTGTAACTCATCCGCTTTTTGCAAAGCATCTTTTAAGGTAATTCCTAGTGAGTTAGGAATAGCATTAGCCACCTTATCAGTTTTATCGTAACTGATCCCTAATACTCGTCCTACATCACGAACAGCTCCTTTAGCAGCCAGCGTACCAAAAGTGATTATTTGAGCTACCTTATCAGAACCATACTCTTCTGTTACATATTCAATTACTTCATCCCGCCGCTCATAACAAAAATCAATATCGATGTCTGGCATCGAAACACGAGCAGGATTTAAAAATCTTTCAAATAATAGATTGTACTCTAGCGGATCAATCTCTGTAATATCCAGCAGATAGGAAACAATACTGGAAGCTGCACTCCCTCGCCCCGGGCCAACAATAATATCATTATCCTTAGCATACTTAATAAAATCCCTCACAATTAAAAAGTAAGCTGGATAACCCATCTGATTAATTATTCCCAATTCATGTTCAATTCTTTCCTCTATCTCAGAAGTTAACCGTTCATATTTTTTCTCAACCCCTTGATAAGTCAACTTCCGTAGATATGACTCAACCGTTTCTCCTACTGGCACCTCATAATGTGGTAATAAAATCTGTTCAAAATCTAAATCAACCTTACATCTGTCAGCAACCTTAACTGTATTGGTAATTGCCTGAGGATAATCAGAAAATAACTCCTCCATCTCTTGTGAGCTTTTAAAATAAAATTGATCATTAGGAAACTGTAATCGATCTTGATCATTGACATCCTTCCCCGTCTGAATACAGAGCAGAATATCATGTACTTTAGCATCATCTTGGGTTAAGTAATGGACATCATTGGTTGCTACTAAAGGAATCTCTAACCTTTGACTCAACTGCACCAATTCATCATTGACCTTCTTTTCCTGCTTCAAACCATGATCTTGTAGTTCTAAAAAGAAGTTTCCTGCACCAAAAATATCCTGATACGCCAAAGCTATCCCTTCTGCTTGCTCAATCTGCTCATTGGACAATAAAGTAGAAATCTCTCCAGCTAAACAACTACTTAAACAGATTAATCCCTCATTATTTTTTCTTAATAATTCCCGATCAATCCGTGGCTTATAATAAAAACCCTCTGTATAACCGCGAGAAACCAATTTTAATAAATTTCGATAACCTACATTATTTTCAGCCAATAAAACCAGGTGAGCCAATTTCTTATTATTGACATCCTTCTGCAATCGCTTATCAGTAATATAGACTTCACAACCAATAATCGGCTTAATCCCTGCTGCTTTAGCCTGCCGATAAAACTCAACCGCTCCATACATCACCCCATGATCAGTCATCGCTACTGCTGGCATACCTTCTTTTTTGGCTTGAGCAATCAATTCTTCAGTCCTGACAGCTCCATCTAATAAACTATATTCCGTATGTACATGAAGATGTACAAATTGGCCCATTTTCTCACCTCCAAACATTCTAATTTACAATGTACAATTGACAATTAAAATTCAAAATCATAAAACCACAAACACTTAAACCATCAATAATTGCAAAGCATCCTGAGATTAAATATCCACTCCTCCAATATTTCCCTTTAGCTGAGAAGACTCCCTAATTTAAATTTTATAATTTACAGTATGTAATTATAAAACTGAAAGTATGCTTACCAATGGTTCTTTTTCATATTTTCACCAATTAACCAGGAACTTATCCTACCTTTATAATATATTTATTCGACTTTAAGATCAAAGAAAATTAAACTTAATTGATATATAGTTTCACTTTTAAAATTAAAATCTGCAACCAATAAACTTCAAAATCAGTTTCGAGAGGGC
>NZ_JALKBX010000052.1 GCF_023227745.1 Natroniella acetigena
AATAAATTATACCAAAAAACAAGGTGAAGTACAAGTTAACAATTTCCTATTATTAACATAACACAACAGCTTAAGTTCAAAGTTTAGAATCAATTTAAATTGCCGAAGGGCAATTTTTTTATTTAACCTTAACCTAAATTTGTAATTCCCTCTTGAATCTTTATACGTAATCGTGTATAATTACTGACAGAACCATAGTTAAAAATTAGGGAGGAAGATAAATGATGAAAAAGACGTTATTAATTTTCTTATTGGTAGGATTATTGGCAGTGGTAGGTTGTGCAGGAGATGACAGTACGGCTTGGCAGCGAATTGAAGAGGAAGGAACTTTGACAGTGG
Organism: Natroniella acetigena; assembly: GCF_023227745.1. Lineage (GTDB taxonomy): Bacteria > Bacillota > Halanaerobiia > Halobacteroidales > Halobacteroidaceae > Natroniella > Natroniella acetigena. The sequence continues at coordinate 340 of NZ_JALKBX010000052.1, forward strand.
GAATGGATGCGGCTTATCGTCCGTTTGAATTTCGGGATGAAAATAATGAGATCGTTGGTTTTGATGCTGATTTGATTAGAGAGATTGGAGATCGACTAGGAATTGAAATCAAACTTCAAGATACAGCTTTTGATGGAATTATTCCTGGCTTGCAAGCAGGTGAGTATGATTTGATTATTTCTGCGATGACGATTACAGAAGAAAGAGAGCAAGCAGTTGATTTTTCTGATCCTTATTTCAATGCTGGGCAGGTAATCGCAGTCTTAGAAGATAATGATGAGATTCAAGGTTTGGAAGACTTAGAAGGTAAAACAGTTGGAGTTCAGTTAGGAACGACAGGAGATATAGTAGTTAGTGAGAAGGACAATGTGGAAGTTAATCGTTATGATGTAATTCCTGAGGCTTTTGAAGATTTGAATAATGAGCGGGTTGATGCAGTTATTAATGATCTGCCGGTAACGGCTGATTATATCCAAGAACGAGGTGGAGTTGAGATTGTAGGTGAGCCATTTACTGAAGAATTTTATGGAATGGCAATGCGTCAAGGTGAGGAAGAATTAGTAGAAAATATTAATCAAGCATTAGCAGAAATTCAAGAAGACGGTACTTATGACGAGATTTTTAGTAAATGGTTTGAGTAAGATACAAACAGCAGGGTCTCCCTGCTGTTTTTTTAATTTGAGTCTAAGTTAATTACAATTATGTGGCACTTTTAGTGCCACATAATTGAGTTGACAGTGTACAATGAACAGTTTACAGTTAAGATTAAAACCTTAAAAGTTTAAGACCTCTGAAATGCCTTATGTTCTTAGGTTTAGAGTGATTTTGATTTTAAGGTCTTTCCTTCGGGTTCTTTGAACCCTTCGTGATGAAAAAATCTGCTCTTAGATTTTTTCTATCTACTGTCAACCGTCCCTACAGGTCTTTGTCAAGACCTTTCGTGAAAACCATAGAAACCATATCAACTGTAAACTGTACACTGATATAAAGTGGCAAAGTGCCACTTTATATCAAATAAGTCCTATTTTTAAAGTTGGATAAAATTGCTTAAACTTAACCTTAAACTTGGACTTAATTCCCCTTGAATAAATAATAAGAATACTGTATAATTATTTTGGTCAACAAAACTTACATTTGTTTTTGTCAAGGAAATTATCTTTTGGGGATGGTTTGAACCAAATTTAAACTTAAGTTAATTAAGAAAGGGTTGGGATTGATGATAGTTGATAAAATAACCGTTTTGAGGCAGGCATTTCCGTATTTATTGCAGGGTGCGGGAATGACGATCAGATTGACGTTCTTTGCTGTGATGATAGGGATTGCGATTGGGACGATCTTAGGATTGGCCCGTGTATCACGAAATAAATTATTTAAAGGATTGGCCAAGGCTTATATTGAGTTTTTTCGGGGGACTCCATTATTGATTCAGCTATTTTTGCTTTATTATGGGTTGCCAAATTTAGGAATAGATATTCAATCACATGTAGCTGCAATTTTGGGATTAGGATTAAATAGTGGTGCTTATGTAGGAGAGATAGTCCGTTCAGGGATTAATGCCATTGATACAGGACAGATGGAAGCGGCCCGTTCATTGGGGATGTCATATCCACAAGCGATGAAGTATGTGATCTTACCACAGGCGATTAAACAGGTAGTTCCACCATTGGGTAATGAATTTATTGCTTTATTGAAGGACTCATCTTTGGTATCGGTAATTGCTGTTAGAGATTTGACGAGACAGGGACGATTAATTATCAGTCGAACTTATGAGTCTTTTTTGATCTTTACTGCTGTAGCAGCTTTATATTTTGTGATGACCTTTATTATGACTAGATTAGTCAATTATGCCGAAAGGAGGTTGAATGTCGGTGATTAAAGTAGAGGATCTGCATAAGAGTTTTGGGGATTTGGAAGTTTTGTCTGGGATTGATGAAGAGATTAAACAAGGTGAAGTTGTAGTAGTCATCGGGCCAAGCGGTTCAGGTAAGAGTACATTCTTACGCTGTCTGAATCGGTTAGAAGAGATTACTGCAGGTAAAGTTTGGATTGATGAAGAACAAATAAATTCTCTAGAAGTGGATATAAATAAAATAAGGCAAGAAACTGGGATGGTCTTTCAACATTTCAACCTCTTTCCTCATAAAAATGTACTAGAAAATATTACTTTGGCCCCTGTTAAGGTCAAAGGAGTCGAACCTAAGCAGGCGGAAAAGATTGCTTATGATCTACTAGATAAGGTTGGGTTACGGGATAAAGCAAGTAGTTATCCTCAGCAGCTATCAGGTGGGCAGAAACAGAGGATTGCGATTGCTAGAGCATTAGCGATGCAACCTAAGGTAATGTTATTTGATGAGCCAACTTCTGCTTTGGATCCAGAGATGGTTGGGGATGTATTAGAGGTAATGAAGGCTTTAGCGGAAGAAGGAATGACGATGGTGGTTGTAACCCATGAGATGGGTTTTGCTCGAGAGGTTGGCGATCGGGTTTTATTTATGGATCAAGGATTGATCGTAGAAGTTGGCCCGCCAGAGCAAATATTTGGAAACCCTCAACAGGAGAGGACTCAAGAGTTTCTGGCTAAAATTTTATAATCACCAGAAAGATAGATTATTTTTTATAATTCTATTGACAAGTTTTAATAGATATGTTATATTTATAATAGCAAGTTGAAAGACTGCTAAAATTTTAAAGGTAAGAAAAATAGGAGGAATGAATTAATGAAATTAACAGGTAGTGTAAAATGGTTTGACAATGAAAAGGGATATGGATTTATTGAAAGAGAAGAAGGAGACGACGTATTTGTACATTTTTCAGCAATTGAAGAAGAAGGATTCAAAGCATTAGACGAAGGTCAAGAAGTAGAATTTGAAATTGTTGAAGGCGACAGAGGACCACAAGCTGATAAAGTAACTAAACTGTAAGTTTATCTTTATTATTGACTATAACTGAAAAATAACTATAAATTAGTAATTTGAGTTAGGTTGTAGGATGATGAATTTAGCTTGAACAGTAACAAAAATTAGGAGGAATTAACTGATGAGATTAACAGGTAGCGTAAAATGGTTTGACAATGAAAAAGGATATGGATTTATTGAAAGAGAAGAAGGAGACGACGTATTTGTACATTTTTCAGCAATTGAAGAAGAAGGGTTCAAAGCATTAGACGAAGGTCAAGAAGTAGAATTTGAAATCGTTGAAGGCGACAGAGGACCACAAGCTGAAAATGTAACTAAACTGTAATCAAGTTTTTTATTGACATAAATGAAAGGCCCTGGATGAAACCGGGGTCTTTTTTTAATATAATACAAATAAAAGTACCTTTTAAGCAGGAGAATGTGGATTGATGAAGAAGGATATGATATACACTCATTTTCTCTAAAAAAAAGGAGTTGATCCTATTATGAAGTTTATGGTAAGAGGTAAGAACATTGAAATTACTGATGCTTTAAGGAATTATGCTCGAGAGAAAATTGGAAAGCTTAAGAAGTATTTTGATGAAGATGTCGTGATTGAATGTCAAATTTCTCTTGAAGTGGACAAGGAGCGACATATAGTTGAGGTAACTATCTTTGCTGATGGTTTGATCTTACGTGGTGAGGAAGAGACTGGAGATATGTATGCTTCAATTGATGGTGTGATTGAAAAGTTAGAACGGCAAGTTCGTAAATATAAAACTAGAATTAGTAATAAATTGAGACGAGAGAAGTTAGAATTTGAAGAGCAGTTAGGAAGACAGTTAGTCCGAGATGAAGAGGAAGAAGATGATGAGTTAGCTGCTAAGATTGTTAAGACCAAAAGCTTTGCTATTAAGCCGATGCCGGTTGAAGAAGCAGTAATGCAGATGGATTTGCTAGATCATGACTTTTTCGTTTTCTCTAATGCTAATACTGAAGAAGTAAATGTTGTTTATAGGAGAAATGATGGGAATTATGGTTTGATTGAACCGACAATTTAAATAACGATAAGCTAAAGTTTAACTAAACAAAGAAGCTAGCTGCCTAGGCAGCTAGCTTCTTTGTTAATTAAGGAAGTTATGTTTTGAGAGGTTGATAATTTTTTAGTGGTTTGTCTTCTTGTTTTAGGACTTTGCTCACACTTAAACTCAGACTTAGACTTAAACTATGACCGCAGGTCATTTTGTTGCTTTGTTTGCCTATTGGGCGGTTAAGTGGTATAATGTATAATGGACTTTGAAATTAAGATGGGCAAGTTATATCATTGGAATTTAAGATATATTATAATATAGTTGACAGTGTACAGTGAACAGTGTACAGTTATAGATTAAAATCTCAAAAGCTTAAGATCGCTAAGAAGTCTTATATCTATAGATTTAGAGTGGTTTTGATTTTAAGATTTGAAGGTCTTTAACTGTCAACTGTAAACCGTAAACTGTACACTGACAATTAGTGGCGTCTTGCCACTAATTGTCAATAACAAATCGAGAGGGGTAAAAAATGCTTGGTTTTTTAAAGAAGTTATTTGTTGATCCTAATGAGAAGAAGCTTAAGAAGTTAGAACCATTAGTTGACGAGATTAACGGTTGGGAAGATGAAATTGTCGAGTTAACTGATGAGCAATTACGGGCCAAGACCGATGAGTTCAAGTCTAGGTTGGAAGCTGGAGAGAGTTTAGATGATCTATTACCAGAAGCTTTTGCTGTTGTTAGGGAAGCTGCGAAGCGGACGGTAGAGATGAGACATTATGATGTCCAATTGATTGGAGGAATTGTCTTATTCCAGGGTAAGATTGCTGAGATGAAGACTGGAGAAGGTAAGACTTTAGCTGCTACTTTGCCCGCTTATCTCCATGGATTGATCGGTAAAGGGGTTCATATTATTACAGTTAATGATTATTTGGCTGAACGTGATCGAGAGTGGATGGGTCAAATTTATGAATTCTTAGGTTTAGAAGTAGGAGTTATCTTACAAGATATGGATTATCAGCAGCGGAGGGAAGCTTATCAAGCTGATATCACTTATGGAACGAATAATCAGTTTGGATTCGATTATTTAAGGGGTAATATGGCAACTAATGAAGAGCAGTTAGTGCAACGAGAGCTGAATTATGCTATTTTGGATGAGGTTGATAGTATCTTGATCGATGAAGCACGGACGCCATTAATTATCTCGGGGCCATCGCAACAATCACCTAAATTATACTATAAGTTTGCTAAGATTGCTCCTAGATTAGAGCAGGGTGAAGATAAAGATTATGAAGTTGATGAGAAGGCAAAATCGATCAGTCTCAATGAGTCAGGAATAGATAAGGTAGAGAAGATGTTAGGGATCGATAATCTATATGACAATCAATATTTAGATCACTTACACCATCTAAATCAAGCCTTGAAAGCTCATGCATTGATGAAGCGGGATCAGGATTATCTGGTGAAAAATGGTGAGGTGCATATTGTTGATCAATTTACTGGGCGATTGATGAGTGGACGTAGATTTAGTGATGGACTTCATCAAGCTATTGAAGCTAAGGAAGGGGTTAAGATTCAGCGTGAGAGTCAGACTTTAGCCAGTATTACCTTCCAGAACTTCTTTAGGATGTATGATAAGTTAGCAGGGATGACCGGTACTGCTGAGACGGAAGAGAGTGAATTTGATGAGATTTATGAGCTTGATGTAGTAGTGGTTCCAACTAATGAACCGGTGATTAGAGAAGATCTGCCTGATGTGATCTATAAGACTGAAGAAGCAAAGTTCAATGCTGTGGTCAAAGATATTAAGAAAAGATATAAGAAGGGCCAACCTACCTTGGTCGGTACGGTTTCTATTGAAAACTCTGAAAAATTGAGTAGAAAGTTAAAGCAGGCCCATGTACCCCATGAGGTCTTGAATGCGAAACACCATGAACGAGAAGCAGAGATTATTAAGCGGGCTGGTCAAAAGGGAGCAGTCACGATTGCTACTAATATGGCCGGTCGAGGAACTGACATTGTCTTAGGAGAAGGAGTTGTAGATTTAGGAGGTTTACACGTAATCGGTACTGAGCGCCATGAGAGTCGTAGAATTGATAATCAGTTGCGTGGTCGTTCAGGTCGTCAGGGAGATCCTGGTTCTTCTCGTTTTTATGTCTCGTTAGAAGATGATCTGATGCGTCTATTTGGTTCGGATAAGATTTCAGGGGTGATGAATACTCTAGGTTTAGAAGATGATCAGCCGATTGAGCATAAATTAATCACGAGATCATTGGCCAATGCCCAACAGAAGGTAGAGGATCGCAACTTTGATATCAGAAAGAATATCTTGGAGTATGATGATGTTTTAAATGGTCAGCGGAAGGTTATTTATGAACAACGCCGTAAGGTCTTGACCGGTGATGATTTAGAAGGGATCTTACTTGGGATGGCCGATAAGTGGTTAGATGAGGTAGTTGAGATTTATGCTGATCAGGAGTTGGCCCCTAGTGATTGGGACTTAGCTGGGTTGATCAATCATTTAGAAAACTTATCATTAGAGATTGATCTAACAGAGGAACATTTAGAAGGACTAAGAACAGAAGAGATTAAAGAAGACTTATTTACTGAATTTAAAGAGTCTTATCAAGCTAAACGGGAAGAAATAACTGCTGAGAAGATGAATAAACTAGCTAAATTAGTAATGTTAAAGGTTATTGATCAAAAATGGATGGATCACTTAAAAGCAATGGATGAATTGCGCCAGGGAATTGGGCTGAGAGCTTATGGACAGCGTGATCCATTAGTAGAGTATAAACTGGAAAGTTTTGAGATGTTTAAACAGATGAACTCTTGGATCAGAGAGGATATTATTAAGTATATCTTCACGATTGAGATTGTCAAGGAGGATTCTGAACAAGAGAGACCACAGCATTTAAATTATGAGCGCCGACCAATGATGACAGCTTATGATACTGCCAAGCAGCCTCAGCAAGGACAGCAAGCTCAAGCTGGTGGTGAAGAGCAAGAGAGCAAGTGTCAACCGATTGTTAAGGAAGAAGAGCCTGGTCGTAATGACCCTTGTCCGTGTGGCAGTGGTAAGAAGTATAAGAAGTGCTGTATCGATCGGTAAAGCAATGAATAATGAATATTTAATAATGAATAGTTAAAGATCAAAATCTCTAAAAAGTAAGGGCAAACCTGTGTGGATATGGTTTTCACGGAGGGTCTTGGTTTTTTAGACTCGTAGGTCTGCCTAAACTATTGAATAAATAAAATTTGTTCTAATTGTTGGTTTTGTTTATTCAATATTAATTATTAAATGTTAAATATAAGTTTGGGGGGGAGAGTGGATGCAAGAGCAAGAGTTAAAGTCGAAGTTATCAGAAATTAAAGATAGATTATCAGATTTGAGGGAATCTCTTTGACTATGATCAATTACTAGCCCAAAAAGAAGAAATCGATGAGCAGATGGCTCAGCCTAATTTTTGGAATGATAGTGAAGAGGCCCAAAAGGTTGCTAAACGAGGGAGTAATCTTAAAGGTAAGATCAAGCAGTTTGATCAGTTAGAAGAAGAATATCAAGACCTCAGCTTATTATTGGAGTTAGCTGTAGAGGAAGATAATCAAGAGGTGATTGATGAAGTTGACTTTAGGATTGGCCCGCTTGCCAAGGGTTTAGAACAGCTTGAGCTACAGACATTATTATCAGGAAAGTATGATGATAGTGATGCTTTATTAGCGATCAATCCAGGAGCAGGTGGGACAGAGTCACAAGATTGGGCCGAGATGTTATTGAGAATGTATACTCGCTGGGCCGAGCAGCATGGTTATCAAGTCAATACATTAGAGTTTATGGCAGGCGAGGAAGCAGGGATTAAGAGTGTAACCTTACAGATTAGCGGACCATATGCTTATGGTTATCTCAAATCTGAAAAGGGGGTTCATCGTCTGGTCAGAATTTCTCCGTTTGATTCTTCAGGACGGAGGCATACTTCTTTTGCTTCAGTCGATGTAATGCCTGAGATTGATGATGATATTGAGGTTGATATTGATAAGAATGATCTGAAGATAGAGACTTATCGGGCCAGTGGTGCTGGAGGTCAGCATGTTAATACGACTGATTCTGCTGTTAGGATTACTCACCAGCCGACAGGGATTGTAGTCCAATGCCAAAATCAACGTTCTCAGCATAAGAATAGGGAAGGTGCTTTGAAGATCTTGAAAGCGAAGTTATTCGATTATTTACAGGAAAAGCAAGCAGATAAGATAGATGAGTTACGAGGTGAGTATAAGGAGATAGCTTGGGGGAGTCAGATCAGGTCATATGTCTTCCATCCTTATCAGATGATCAAGGATCATCGAACCGCTGTAGAGACAGGAAAGAGTGAGCAAGTACTTGATGGTGATTTAGATTTATTTATTGAAGCTTATTTAAAAGAAGAATAACCTGTCAACACCTCACATATATAGATTAATATGTGAGGTGACTTGATGGAACAGATCTTAATGACGACAGTAATTGGGCTGATAGCTGGAATGTTAGGTACTGGGTTAGGTGGTGCTAGTATTATTTTATGGCGTAAGCCTGATGATAAATCGGTCAGTTTATTGTTGGGGTTGACAGGTGGTATGATGTTATCGATTGTACTGGTTGATTTAATTCCAGCATCGATTGAACATGGTAGCTTTGTAGCTGCTGTTGCAGGAGTTTTTTTAGGGTTGATAGCTTTGGATTTAACGGCTTATTATTTTAAATCGGAAAAGATGGATGATTGGTATATTCAAACCGGGATCTTATTGGGGATCGGGATCAGCCTGCATAATTTTCCAGAAGGGTTGGCCATTGGAGCGGGTTATCTTGTTACTACAGAGTTAGGATTTGGTTTGGCTGTATTGATGGCCCTTCACAATTTCCCGGAAGGATTATCGATGGCTACTGCCTTAAAGGCAGGTGGCTGGAGTTCACCTAAGATATTATTAGCTACTATTTTACCTGGAATCCCAATGGGTTTAGGAGCTTTGACCGGTTCATTGATCGGTTATATCTCCCCGGTTGTACTAGCGATTACGTTAGGTTTTGCTGGAGGGGCTATGTTGTATATTACTACGTTTGAATTAATTCCTAGTGCATATAATTTTCGCTATACTAAGGTTCAAGCTACTATTGGTGTCATCTTAGGCTTAGTAGCTGGAGTTTTAATTACAATTTTAGTTTAGGAGTGGAAAAGGTGTTAAAGAAGTTAATTAAACCAGCAGTTATTCTGTTGTTGTTGCTGTTAGTAGGTAGCCAATTAATCTTACCACGGATATTTTCTACTAGATTAGAATCTAGTTTAAGCCAAGAATTAGATGATTATGAGCAATTAGATGTTACAATCAGTTCCTTTCCAGCTATTAAGTTACTAGCTGGTCGGGTCGATCAGCTAGAAATTAAAGCCAATGGTTTAGTCAGCGAACAGCTTACTTTAGAGCGGTTAGAGGGCAGCTATAGTGATTTGAAATTAGTCAAGGGTCAAGATGAACAATGGCAGGTCAGCCAAGGTGAGAATACGGAACTTGAAATTGAGTTGACTGATCAGGATTTGAATCATTATTTAGCTACTAGACCAGAGTTGGATATTTTAGATGCTTTCCGGATCGATTTAACATCTGATCAGATGGTGATGGTAGGTAAGTTGAGTTTTTTTAATACTGAATTGAGCTTGCAGTTGACTGGGAAGTTCAGTGTTTATGATCATCAGACTTTGATCTTTAATTCAGACAAGTTAGCAGTTGATCGAGTTGTAATTTCAACTGATGTAATTGAACAATTGAAGGATAAATTGGGCTTTAAGATCAGTTTAGCTAATTTTCCTCTTCCCTTAGAACTTACTGAGGTTAAGGTTGAGGAAGGTAGTTTGCAGTTGTTAGGTGGTACAAGAGAATAATTAATCATTAAGATCCCTATCTTAAATAAAGAGAGGGGTCTTTTTTATATTGTGGCATCTTGATGCCACAATATAGTTGACAGTTAACAGTGAACAGTTTACAGTTAAGATCAAAATCTTAACAGCTTAAGACTTCTGAAAAGCCTTATATTTGCAGATTTAGACTGGTTTTGAATTTAGGTTTTTAACTGTCAACTGTAAACCGTAAACTGTACACTGATATTTAGTGGCAAAGTGCCACTAAATATCAATTATAGATGACGGAGTTGAATCAGATGAAGAAACTACTAACTATAACCTTAATAGCAATCCTAGCTCTAACAGGTCTCTTAGTAGCTAGACGCTATCAGGTGGAAAGTCAGAATCGAGCTGTGGAGCTGGTGATCGATTATAGCTTGTTGCGGGAGTTTGAGCAGGAGCAATTACTATCGCAGTTAAAAGAGTTAGGCTTGACTACGGTCGGTTTAGAGATGGATAATTTAAAAGAGTTGGCTACTGATGGTGAGTTGAGTTATTACCAAGGTCATCAGGTCAGTGGTTTGGCTGGACAGTTACTTGGATTTCCTCAACTTGAATCTGGTGAACTATATCTTGTCAGTGATAACCAGCAATTGCTAGATCAATTAGAAGAGCTCTTAGCTGATAGGGTGACTGTAGAGCGGATTGAAGAGCAAGGGTTGAAGGTTAATGATTATGAAGAAGAGTTACTGGAGTTGCCGCTCTATTTTTCTGAGCAGAAGGTAGATTTTTTGTCTGAGCTAGGGTTACAGATTATTCCTCGGTTGCCGGCTGAGATTGAGCCACAGGAGTTGGATAGTTTATTGGCTGGAGTAGAGGATAGTCAGCAGATTATCTTCAGTGGGGAGCAGGTTGTAGGTTATCCTGAGCAGCTGGAGCTAACTGCTCAACAGTTAAGAGCAAGAGGGATTAAACTTGGGATGATTGAGCCGTTTATTGCACGACAGAGTGGGAGTGGAGAGTTGGCCCGGTTACTCGATCTAAAAGCAGTACGGGTACATAGCATAGAGCAGGCCGAATTAGATTTTTTAGGAATTGAGCGGGCTGTAGCTCGTTATTTACGAGCAGTCAGGGAGCGGAATGTTAGGACTTTATATTTAAGACCTTTTGCTGAGCCAGAGGATACACTGGAGTTTATGGAAGGGTTGGTCGCTAGATTGGAAGCAGAGGATTATATTCTAGCACAGGCATCTCCATTTGCTGATTTAGGTGAGCAGGTAGAATTAAGATTAATATTAGCTGGTTTAATAGTGCTATTAAATAGTTTATTACTTAAGATATTAGGAGTTAGTTGGTTTTATGCTGGAGGGAGTGCAGCTTTTTTATTAGCAGTAGGTCATGTGGCAGGGGTTAATTTCAGCTTAGAGCTATTAGCTTTAGTGGTTGCTATCAACTTGCCGTGTTATATCTTTGTTTACTTAATCAATAAGATTGATGCTCCTTTGAAGCTTAGCCAAGTGCTTAAGTTATTTTTGCAGGTTAGTTTGGTCAGTATTGTGGGGGGGTTGATTATCAGTGCCTTATTAGCAGATAGGAGATATTTACTGCAGATCAGGCAGTTTAGAGGGGTTAAATTGGCCTTTGCTTTACCATTGGTGATCAGTTTTGTTTATGGGTTGTTTATTAATTATGGTAATCTGAATATGGTTAAAAGGAAGTTAGCAGATTTTTTAGAGCAGTCTGTTTTGTGGAAAGAGGTATTAGTATTACTTTTGATCTTTTTAGGTGGTTTAATTTATCTAGGACGGACAGGTAATAATCCAGCGATTCCAGTCAGTGCTACCGAGGTATTGCTCAGAGAGAATTTGGAGAGAATATTGATCGTTAGACCACGGTTTAAATCCTTTTTGATTGGACATCCTGGATTAGTATTAGGGATCGGTTTAGTAGGTCAAGCTAAGAGGTATAGTTGGTTATTATTGATTGGATTGATCGGTCAGATCAATATTTTAAATACTTTTTCTCATCTGCATACTCCGCTGCTGATTTCACTGCTTAGGGTTGGTCAAGGGGTAGTCTTAGGAGGGGTAATTGGGATAGGCATTGAATATTTAATAATGAATAATGAATAACTTAAAAGCAGTTGACGGTTGACAGTGTACAGTGTACAGTTAAGATCAAAACCTTAAAAATTTAAAACCACTTAAAACTCTTGTAATTAAAGGAGTAGACAGGTTTTGAATTTAAGGTTTAATGATTTTACTTCGGGTTTTTTAAACCCTTCGTGATGAAAAAATCCGTTCTTAGATTTTTTCTATCCACTGTCAACTGTAAACCGTAAACCGTAAACTGATATTTAGCGAATAGTTAATGAAAAAGGAGATAATAATGAAAAGAATTATTCTATCCGGTTATTATGGCTTTAACAACGCAGGAGATGAAGCAATCCTAGCAGCTTTGATCGTAGGGTTGCAAGAAGTCTTTGGACAAGTAGAGATCATTGTACTATCTGCTAATCCTAGCTGGACAAGAAAGGTTCATGGAGTTAAGGCGATCAGTCGAACCAATCTAGTTGAGGTGGTTGCCCAGTTAAAAAAAACTGACTTGTTGATCAGCGGTGGGGGTAGTCTGTTACAGGATGTGACTGGAAGGAAGACGATTCCTTATTATTTATCGATTATAATCTTGGCTAAAGCACTTAAGGTACCTGTTTTTTTCTGTGCTCAAGGGGTTGGTCCAATCAATGCTGTGATTAATCAAAAATTGGTCAAATCAGTCCTTAATCGGGTTGATTTAATCACTGTCCGTGATCAAAAGTCTAAGGAGTTATTACGACAAATAGGGGTTGAAGGATTGATCTATGTGACTGCTGATCCGGTCTTTATGTTACAGCCAACAAAGGAGAAGAGAATAAAGGCTATCTTAGCTGAGGAAGGGATTGATTTGGCCCAGCAGACGGTTGGGATTTCGATTCGACCTTGGGGTGATAATAGCTATTTGAAGCGATTGGCTGTGGTGTTAGAGCAATTTAGAGAAGAGTTTGCGATTCAACTGTTGTTAATTCCGTTACATTATCCTGCTGATCTGGAAGTTAGTCATAAATTAAGGAGTCTGATGGAAGGGGAGGTTGCAATAGTTACTGGAAATTATTCACCACAAGAGGTATTGGGCTTGGTCGGTCAGGTTGATTTATTACTTGGAGTGCGGTTACATTCTTTGATCTTTGCTGCTTTGAATCAGATGCCGTTACTTGGGATCTCTTATGATCCTAAGATTGATAGTTTTTTAGCTAGTTTGGATCTATCTCCTATAGGATGGATAGATAATTTAGAAGTAGAGCAACTTAGTCAAGAAATAATTGGAAAATGGGCCAATAAAGGGCGGGTTAGGAGTAAAATAAATAAAAAAGTTGATCAATTAGCAGGATTAGCTAGGTATAATCTAGAATTAGCTTTAATGTTGTTCGGTGGTCAGGATGGAAAATAAGGTTGAGATTTTAGGAGTTGAAATTGATAATTTGACCATACAAGAGGCATTGGGTCAAATTGAGTCTTTTTTAAATTCAGGACAAGCTAATTTAATAGTGACCCCTAATCCTGAAATGATCATTAAGGCCAACTATGATCAACAGTTAAAAAAGATCTTGAATTCGGCGGAGTTGGCCCTAGCGGATGGAGTAGGTTTATTATTGGCTGCTAAGATGTTAGGGACAGAATTAAAGGAGCGGATTACGGGGGTTGAACTGGTGCACAGGTTATTGAAGTTAGGTAATCAAACAGGGCTTCGGTTTTATTTTTTAGGCTCAGAACCAGGAGTAGCAGCCCAAGCCAAGGAGAACCTCCAAGCTCAGTACCCTAAATTAATGATCAAGACCCATCATGGTTATCTAGATCGTAGATTAGAAGAGCAGGTAATAGCAGAGATTAAGGCTAATCAAATAGATGTTTTATTGGTCGGAATGGGAGTTCCACTACAGGAAAAATGGTTAAATAAATACTTAACCTCTCTACAAGTACCGGTAGGAATCGGGGTGGGAGGAGTCTTTGATGTTTTGGCTGGTAATAAGAGGCGAGCACCTGTAGTAATGCAGAAGTTTGGGTTGGAGTGGTTCTTTCGGTTATTACAAGAGCCAAGTCGGGCGGGAAGGATGGTTGCGATACCTGAATTTGTGCTTAAAGTGCTTCGGCAACGGTTGAAGAATAAATAGCTTTATTACAATATTGGGTTGACAGTTTACGGTTTACAGTTTACAGTTGAAGAGCAAAACCTTAAAAGCTTAAGACCTTTGAAGAATCTTATGTTTAGGGGTTTAGAGTGGTTTTGAATTTAGATTTTTAACTGTCAACCGTCAACTGTTCACTGTTAACTGTTATTAAGTTCGGGAAGGGGATTGTTGAAATGACTCGGCAAGATATTTATGATTATCTAGGGATTACGGTTGGTTCAATCTTAATTGCACTGGCATTAGTTATCTTTTTGGTACCTAATCGAATTGCTGCTGGTGGAGTTAGTGGCTTGGCTACAGTATTATATCATCTCTTTAATTGGCCCGTAGGAACGGTGATTTTAGCTTTAAATGTACCTCTTTTTATTCTAGGGGTCAAAGAATTAGGGGCCAAATTTGGTTTTAAGACCTTATATGGAATTATAGTCTTATCTGTGGCTGCAGATCTGTTGGCCCCTCATCTATCCTTTGTAACTGATGATCTGTTGTTAGTTGCCATTTATGGTGGTGGTTTAGCAGGAGTAGGCTTAGGGATTGTTTTTAAATCGAAGGCAACGACTGGTGGTACCGATCTTGTGGCTCAGATTATTAATAAATATACGGGCTTGAGTTCTGGTAAGGGATTATTAATTATTGACTTTTTTGTTATTTCATTAGCAGGACTTGTTTTTAATCTTGAGTTGGCTCTATATGCTTTAATTTCCTTAGCAATTACCAGTATGACGATTGATTTAGTCCAAGAGGGGTTAACTATCTCCAAGGGAGCATTTATTATTTCTGATGCTGCAGAGGTGATTAGGGAGGATATTATTAATCAATTAGATCGAGGAGTAACTGTTTTGAATGGTCGGGGTGGCTTTACTGAAGAAAATAAAGATATATTACTTTGTATTATTAGTCGATCTGAAGTATCAGATCTTAAGAATGTGGTACATACTATTGATGAGGATGCTTTTGTGATTATTACTGAAGTACGTGAAGTATTAGGAGAAGGATTTAAAGAAAATATTATTGAGGAGGTTTAAGGATGAGCAAGGTAACAGAGTTAGAAGATAAAGCACGAACGATTCGAGAAGATATCTTAAAGATGCTAACCACAGCCGGATCTGGTCATCCTGGAGGTTCTCTATCTGCTGCTGATATATTGGCGGTATTATATTTTGAAGAGCTTGAGATTGACCCAGCCAATCCTGACTGGGAAGATAGGGATCGCTTCGTATTATCTAAAGGGCATGCAGCACCAGTCTTGTATGCTGCTTTAGCAGAGAAAGGATTCTTTCCTAAAGAAGATTTAATGAAGTTAAGAACTTTAGAAGGACATTTGCAAGGGCATCCCGATTTAAATAAGACGCTAGGAGTCGATATGACGACTGGATCATTAGGACAGGGTTTTTCTGCTGCGCTAGGAATGGCCTTAGCTGGTAAACTAGATCAGAAAGATTATCGAGTCTTTGTGATGCTAGGTGATGGTGAATTGCAAGAAGGGCAGGTCTGGGAAGCTTCATTAGCAGCTGCCCATCATCAATTGGATAACTTGATCGGAATTGTCGATAATAACCGAGTCCAATTGGTAGATAGGACTGAAAAGATTATGAAAGTAGAACCGATTACAGATAAGTTTTCAGCATTTGGATGGCATGTAATTGAGATTGAAGGTCATGATCTAGAACAGATCAGGGATGCTTTCAGTCAAGCTGATCAGATAACGGGCCAACCAGTGATGATTGTAGCCAATACGATTAAAGGTAAAGGTGTTTCCTTTATGGAGGATACTGCTGCTTGGCATGGTAAAGCGCCAGATGATGAAAAATATCAGGAAGCATTAGTAGAATTAGAATAGGAGGGATAGTATGCCAGAGGAGATTCCAACCAGGAATGCCTATGGAGAAGCTTTAGTTGAGCTAGGTCAAGAGAAGGAAGATATAGTTGTCTTAGATGCAGATCTGTCAGGTTCTACTAGGACTGGTTATTTTGAAGAAGAATTTCCTGATAGATTTTTTCAGATGGGGATTGCAGAGCAGAATCTGATGGGGACTGCTGCTGGTTTAGCTACCTGTGGTAAGATTCCTTTTGCTAGTACTTTTGCTGTCTTTGGTAGTGCTAGAGTAGCAGATCAGTTGAGAAATTCGATTGCTTATCCTGAGTTGAATGTTAAGATTGCAGTTACTCATGCTGGGGTTACGGTTGGCCCAGATGGTGCTACCCATCAATCAGTCGAAGATTTGAGTATTGTCCGCGGGATTCCTAATTTGACTGTGATTGTACCAGCAGATTATGTAGAAGCTAAAGCTGTTACCAAAGCTGCTGCTGAACACCATGGACCAGTCTATTTAAGATTCGGTCGGGTAGGAACACCAGCCGTTTTTAGCGAAGATGACTATCAATTTGAGTGGGGTCAAGTCCAGGTAGTTGAAGAGGGTAGTGATATTACAATCTTTGCTACTGGAATTATGTTGGCCCAAGCTTTAACAGCGAGAGAAGAGTTAATGAAAGAAGGAATTGAAGCAGAAGTGGTCAATGTTCATACTATTAAGCCACTTGATGTAGCAGGAGTTATTAATTCAATTAAGAAGACAGGAGCAGCAGTTACTGCTGAAGAGCATAATATTTATGGAGGATTAGGTAGTGCTATTGCAGAAGCAGTAAGTGAAAATCACCCTGTCCGACTAAAGCGGGTAGGAATTGAAGATAGATTTGGCAAATCAGGAGAACCTAAAGAGTTATTAAAGGAATATGGGTTGACAGAGCAAGAGATTATAACAGCAGTTAAAGAAGTTCTTGATAAGTAAAGATGATAGAGTTCTGAATGTAGTTATTCAACTGTGAAGTGAGATTTAATTACAATACTGTGTCACTTTTAGTGTCACATAATTGAGTTGACAGTTTACGGTGGATACGGTTTTTGTGATTTTCACGAAGGGTCTTGATAAAGACCCGTAGGTACAGTTTACAGTTAAGAGCAAAATATTAAGAGCCTAAAACCCATGAAAAGACTTAGAATTATAGGTTTAGAGTGGTTTTGATTTTAAGGTTTTCCTTCGGGTTCTTTGAACCCTTCGTGATGAAAAAATCCGCACTTAGATTTTTTCTATCTACTGTCAACCGTCAACTGTTCACTGTCAACTGCTATTTAGTGGCACTTTGTCACTAAATAGCGATTAATAAATAATGAGTGGAGGGAAGTAAAATGGATAGTAATCAATTAGCAGCTATGATCGATCATACTATTCTTAGACCAGATGTTGTTAGTGAAGATGTTAAGGTTAAGTGCCAGGAGGCTGTAGATTATAAATTTGCTTCAGTATGTCTTAACCCTTCTTTTGTCAGGCTGGCTAGTAAGGAATTAGCAGATAGTGAAGTTAAAGTCTGTACGGTGATTGGATTTCCACTTGGTGATTCTACTTCCGAAACCAAGGTTTTTGAGACTAGGAATGCTATTAAAAGAGGTGCACAAGAGATTGATATGGTACTCAATATAGGGGCTTTAAAATCAGAGGTTTGGGATGTAGTCAAGGATGATATCAGGGTTGTAGTCAGAGAGGCTAAAGAAGAGGCAGTAGTTAAGGTGATTATTGAGACCTGTTATCTGACTAAGCAAGAGATGAGGAAGGCTTGTCAAATCATTAAGGAAGTAGGAGCAGATTTTGTTAAGACTTCGACCGGCTTTGGTACTGCTGGGGCCAAAGTAGAGGATATTGAGTTGATTAAAGAGGTAGTAGGAGATGAGGTAGGGATTAAAGCGTCAGGTGGAATTAGAACTAAGGCTGAGGCAATGAAGATGATTGAAGCAGGAGCAACAAGGATTGGAACGAGTTCCGGGATAGAGATAATAAACAATTAATATTTAATACTGAATATTGAATAGTTAAAACAATTTACAATTGGTAATTGATAGTTAAAGAGCAAAAGAAAAGTTCGAAGAAATAAGATCAAAGGTAAAATGATGTTAAGTTTACATATTAATTAAATAGTTGTAAATCATTAAGCCGGTTAGGGGTTTCTCTAACTGGTTTTTTATTATTTAGGAAATTATGCTTTTTAGAGGTTGTGGGTAACTTTTATTTTTAATGGTTTGGATTTACTCAACCTTAAACTTAGCCTTAGACTTAGTTCGTCATTCTTTGAGCTTTTCTTGAAATTGAAGTAACTCTTGTTGGTAGTCAGGGTTTGCAGCAAAGAACTTGACTAAATTAGTGATTGAATCAACCGTCTCTTCTGATAGATAATGCTCCATTGCCTCAGCTTCTTCTTCTAGATCACAATCACTACCGATCACCTCTAAAAAATCTCGCAAGGTTTGATTTCTGTCTACTAAGAATTTACCTAATTTTCTTCCAGTAGAAGTCAGTTGGATATTTTGATAGCGTTCATAATCTAAATAGCCTTTTTTAGTCAATTTTTTTACTGCCTTGGTGACTGAGGGTAAGGAGACGTCCAATTTGAGTGCTATATCTGTCGTGCGGACGAAGCCTTTTTGCTGAGAAAAGCGATAGATCTCTTCTAAGTAATCTTCTAAGCTAGGGGATAACATGATAACTCCTTTCGAAAGCAGTTGATAGTTTACAATTGATAATTGACAGTTAAAAACTTAAATTTAATTACAATTATGTGTAACTTTTGCTTAGAACCATGAGGGAGATTTCTCGTTCTGAAAGATTTTTTCTGAGCTTC
>NZ_JALKBX010000053.1 GCF_023227745.1 Natroniella acetigena
CATTAGAAATACATGGTGCAAAATAAAGAGCAGGAGGAGTGAATGAAGTGAAAAAAATTGTTGTTATTATCGTTATTAGTAGTGTTTTATTAAGTTTTAATTTTAAAGTTAATGCTCAAAATGAAGTTCCTAATCAAGTCCCTATCTACATTAGCATGGCTAGAGATAATGATTCAACTCAAGAATTACTTGAATATTATATTTTTGAAAAGTTTGAGAATTCTCCTTTTTTTACAGTAGCGAACAATAGAGAAATCTATCCAATCTATGAAATAGTACTTAATTCTAGAACTCATAATAATTTCATAGTTATTTCTTCTAATAACTTAATTTATAACAATTACATTAGTTCAGAAGACAGAATTATCCCAGAGTTTATTGACAACTGGCTTTATAGATATCTACCAAACCAAATGGAAAGGTTAGCTGAGACAATAGTGGCAAATACTTATTCTAAAATCAATGATCATATAGAATATTTAAAGTCAAAGCAAGAGGAGCAACAAGAAAAACCTGCTGATGAAGACTTAGACGAGATATTAGAAGAGTTTTTTAAAGATATGGAGGCATCATAAGTGACCTTTAATGAGGTTGCTTTTTTACGTTAAAGAAGGGGTATAAAAAATAAGTAATAGCAGCAGGTACAACAAGAAAAGAATAATCAAGTTAAGTTGTCGAATTATTAATAAAGCAAGGTTAAAGAGAGGTGAGAAGGGGTAGAAGAGATGTAAAATGTCATAGCTAATATAAGTCATTAATTTATTTTTTTCGATATAAATTCGACATTTTACCACTTCCCTGCCCCATCGATTTTAATTGGACAAGCTATAAAAAATGGTTAAAAAGTGGTTTTGATAAGAAGCAAAAACTAGGGGGGGGGGTTAAGTAAAAATTATTGTCGAACAGCAATCTAATTCAACCTAAAAATTAACCCAACAGATCATCGCTACTAAGCTATACTAAATTGTACTAAAAACCCCTTACTAATGTCATATTCAACTGTATAACAAGAGTTAGTCACTAAAGGTCATATAACATAGGTTAGCAGTTAAATAGCTAACAGAGCCACTACAGCAACCATAGGAATCAATTCTATTCTGATATAACTTTTATCACTAGACATAATATCACCTACTAAAATTAGTATTCCCAGTAGTGGGGGAGTTTATACATAGAAACTTTAAAATGTGATGTTTAGTATGGTTCTATGCAAGAATTTGCAACAATATGCAACTAATATAAAGGGGAGAACAATAAAGTAACGCTCCCAGGTCGTAGGTAGGCTTATATGTTGGCCCTTATAGCAGTGCAGAACTATATGATGATACGCAGCAGGTTTCTAGAGGGGTGTAGTGGGAATAAAACAGTTTTAACCTTAATCAAATTTATAAGGGGATTTATGAAAAAATGAGGAGTGATAAAGCCATGGGTGGTTATGGCAGTGGTAGATGCAGCAGAAAAACAGCAGTTGAAGATTGCTTAAGTATAGATATTAATTATTTAAATAAAAAAGGGTTCTTAAAAGAAGGTTGCCAGTTTACTTTAAGATGGTCTAGAGATGATTGGAGTGCTAGTATATCAGCTAAGGCACACAAGGATTATATTTTTTTATATTACACTGTAGATCAAGAAAAAGGGATAAATTATAACGTCCAGCTTGATAAAGTACCTATGAACCTTGGAGGATATAAAAATTATTTTAAATGCCCCAAATGCAATAGCAGGGTAGAGAAGATATATAAAAGTAGTGCTAGTGATTACTTTCTTTGTCGTGATTGTTTAGATCTAGTTTATAGGAGTAGTAAAGAAAGTGGAGATGAATTAGCAAAGGTTAGAAGAAAGTTAGATAAGCTATATAGTAAGCTAGGTGGAAAGTGGCGTGGTGTGTATAGCACAATACCAGATAAGCCTAAGAATATGCACCAAAGGACTTACTTAGGGATTAGAAAAGATATTATTAAGCAGGAAAGATTGTTAGATGAATTGTTTTGCATGAAGGCAGAAGATTTAATAGGGTGATTGTAATATATTCAGTTTCAAAATAGTTTCAAAAAACTTTCAAGCCTTTGATTTTATCTTGAAAGCCAATATTAAGATTAATTGATTGACATTGCAGCATAAAGGTAAGAGAGTGATTAGTTAACTAACTGATGTTACCTACTACTAATAACCTTAATTAAAAGGGTGTCGATATGGGCCAACCTTAAAAAATTAGATGAAAGTATGATGAAAATAAGATGAAAAATTTTTCACCTTATTTTCAAGCTGAATTTAACCTTGATTTACTGTTATTACAGTATATATTAACAGCTGTAGCATTCAAGCTAAAGAGGATTACCTAGTTCATTAAAACC
This sequence comes from Natroniella acetigena, assembly GCF_023227745.1. GTDB lineage: Bacteria > Bacillota > Halanaerobiia > Halobacteroidales > Halobacteroidaceae > Natroniella > Natroniella acetigena. Next base: position 2,355 of record NZ_JALKBX010000053.1, read on the forward strand.
TACTTAATGATTAGGGTCTTATTTAGATTTGTGAGGAAACAACGAGTAAACTCATTACTTCCTCACAAATAATATTAAAACCTAATTTTTAAAAAGTTAATGAAGAGTTTCTCATTTTGCATATCAAGTCTACCACAAAATTCTGAAATATTAACATTTAGAGTGAATATAAGTCGAGCTAAACTTTTTTCGCTACTACTCCATCCTGAAATAACTTCTTCAGCTTGATCGAGATCGTGACAACTTAAAAGTTCATCTCTATAGACCCATAATTTTCTATTCCCTGATATCAAATATGCTCTATCTGTGTGAACACCTTGGTCACGCAATACTTGAAAATTCGACTTATGCTCTTCACTCACAAAACTCCAATTTTGCTTCCAATTTTCATAGTCTTTAAGTTCTTTTTCGTGCTGACGTGCAGCTGCTCTTCTTTCCTCTGCAGTTGGAATGTCTAATGGTTGATTTACAATCTCTTCTTCTTCTGACATTAAAATTCCCCCTCGCTCTCAAAATTTAAATTTAAACCAATATTGATTTCTAAAGCAGTAAGAACTACTTTTGTTAATTCATCTGACAAACCAGAAAGAGTATTGATAAACGTCGCATTATAATGATCACTAGAAGTATATAGATGATAAGCAAGTCGCAGTAAAGCAAATTCTGAATCTGACAAAGTAATCGATGGATTTTCTGTAATCTTATCAAGGTCTGCCATAAACTGTTTATCAGGATCAAAAAACTTATCAACTTGGCGACGAAATTTATCTAGGCTTGATAAAATATAAAGCAATGATGCAAGATCAACCTGTGAACAAGAAGAAATATTTCTTTCAAACATCTTGTAAAAATACATTTCATGATCAGAGTCTAAAAAATAAAAATCCATAGGTAAGCTCCTTCCATATTTGTTTTTAAACTCTTCTTTAGCGTTACTTTTTAATTCGTGTTTAAGTTATAGAATCCTTTGTGCTATATGATGGCTACTAGAGGATAATATTGAATTTATTTACAAAACAAAATAATGTAACACAACTGTAGTTGTGTTACATTTCCTCAAATTGCCCTCAACCACTGCCACAATAGGATTTATAGCAATTATTGCTAAGGAATATATTTAATAATGTAATATAACGAGAATAGAAGTTACTTTTTAAGTAACATATTGAGGATAAAAGAAGGGAGCAGGGGGGAGGCCTGCAACTTCTTACTCTTTTTCAGCTAACTCCTTTTCATACTTTTCTAAGACCATTTCTAAACCTTCCTCTATTAACTCGTTAAGGTTAATATCTAGCTTGATAGCCATGATCTTAGCTTCTTTTACTAATTCTTTATCAACTGTAGTATGAATATTCTTTTTACTCACTTTAACACCTCCACATTTGTTTATTTAAGCAAAAGTTGATATGTACATAATATTTTTATTATAACATTTTTGTAACTTTAGTGCTAACCTTGACATTTTAGTACTAACCATGGTAACATATGTATATAAAAACAAATGTACATATGTACATAAAAATAAAATAAGGAGGGAATGATAATGAGTAGGGGCTTAAGTAAAGTAGAGAAGTTTAGTATCAGAGAAGAATTAAAGCAAACAGAAATTTCTAAAGAAGAGTCAGAAAATATAGTTAGATTTATTAATAATTACTTTAGAATGAATCAGGAAGGGCGATGTTATGCTATTAAAATTATGGAATGCATGGTTGAAAATAATCTATCTGGAGAACAAGTGATTAGTTTGCTTGAGAGGTAATAGGTTGTGGGTTAATATTTAAGTGAATATTAACTGTTTTAATTTAATTTTAGTTTGAAGAAGGAATTAGAAAGAAATAGAAGAATAATTAGTATTAGAAGAAAAAGATTAAACTTGTTAAGGGTCCCAGTGGTGGGATAGGAAGATTAAATCACAATAAAATAAAAGCTATTCGCCTAAAGGTGTTGGTGCACCTTAACGAATAGCTTTAAATACTACATACATTGTCAGAGTTGCAACCAACAGCTCTAACAATTCGACAGACAAGAATCCCCCTTGTCTATCTTGCAGTAGTTTATTTACTTTAAGTTATTATACCAAAAATGATAATTTAAAGCAATAGAAACTGTTGGCAATATAGAACTATCTAGAAAGCTCTAGATAAGATAGGGAGTGAATCCTTGTCTTGTCTAGGGCTTTTTTGTGTTTTAAATACAATTTAATTTAGTTGCAAGCTAAAAGGTTGCTTACCAAAAAGAAAGGGGTGATATTATGGGTAAAGTTTGGGGTGGTCATTCTATGCAATTAGATAAAACAAGAAGAAGTAAAAAGACTTGTGCCAGATGTAAATACTTTGATGGAGACCTATACTGCAATGGCTATAATACCAAAATTAAAAGCTTTTCTAGAGGCAACTGTAAAAAGTTTAAGTTGAAGCAAGGTGAAAAACACAATGTTAACCTACTCCACAAAGCAGAGGAGATTAGCAATAAATTAAAGAAAGAGAAAGTTGTTTGCGTAGTGACCAAAGAGAATCGATCATTGGTAAGATTGAATTGTTACTATAAGCTAGATGATTGTGGTTATATTGATATAACTTACAGTAAAAAGAAAAAGAGCTTTTTGGTTCAATCCAACAAGATGCCAGAACAAGTTAAAACTATCGTTAGTGAAGCAATTAAAAATTTAGTTGATAGAGTTAAATTATAAAAATGGTTAGAAGAATTATGGTTAAAATTAAATATTTTATTCGTTCGTGAGCAAAGGGAAAAGCCACGAAATTAAATAACAAAAAAACTGCTGAGGAAAGCCACCTCGTTTGTGCTATCCAGGGAAAAAATTGGCACTCAAGAAGGCTCTAGCACCTGCCATAGTGCAAAAGAGATAACCAAAGAGGGCAATACCTTCGCCTTACTAGAGGTAAATCTAGTCGCAGGCTATATAGTGATATGTAGCTGGAGAACAGAAGCCACCTGACTAGGGATATATTCAAGAAATATATTAATCTAGTTGGTGAGTGTGTGAACAGACTAACTGTCGCCCTGTCGTAGTCGAACGCCTGTAATAGGCTAGTAGAGGGGGAAAAAGTCGAGTAAGGTTAATATACCTTAGTGTGGTAAAACTACACCACAGCACATTCTGCAACAGCAGACAAGACTTGTCGAGGAAGATAACACCTTGACCTATACACTAAACGAATACCTCAGTTCGTTGGGATATTTTGTATAGAATCCTCTTTGTTTTTATCTTTTGATAATGCAAGGGGGTAACTATGCCTAGCCACTTTCCTCGAATCGAAGGGATGATTATAAGAAAACTTTTTTTAGAAAGGAATGCTATTATGAAAAAAGTTAATGTTTATGTTATTGGTGGCGTTGGTCATGGCGAATTAGGTAATTATTATAAGTTGTTATTAGAATATAAGGAAGTTACCAAGTTTATTGAAGGTAAGATTAAAGAGGAAACTACACCTAATAGATGTATAATTACAGGAATAATTAAAGCAGTTGAGATATTAAAAGAACCTGTGAATCTAACTATACATATTACTACACCAATAGGGATTAAAGCTGCTAAGAAGGGCAAGGGAGTTAACTATGATCTAGTTAATAGATTACTTATTTTGTTAAATAAAAAAGGTTGTAATACAAACTTTGAATATTGGCATAGTAATGCTGAGCAGTTAAGAAATTTGATTAAGGACAAGAAATGATTATTTCCCATTAGGAGTAGTCAATTAAAAACATATGAATTGTTTTTTAGTTAATATTATCTGCATCAGAAACAATTTGGTAAATAAGATGAGTAAAGAATAGGGGAGTTGCTAGAAATAGTTATTCTTTATATGCAGCTGCAAAAGCAATCGAAATAATAACCATGATAGCTTTACCTACCATTTTCACAAATTTAATAGCTATATGATCATCTGCAAAATAACTTGGGAATTGGTCTTTGTAAGTCTCTCTTATCCTTTTTTCAAGGTCAGGCCACTCCCAGATCCAAGCTCTATCTATATTATTAGCAAGCTCCCAGGCACTCATAGTCATTGATGATGTAGTTATAAGCATAGAAGTATCACAGTTATAATATTCTTTACCTCCAAAGACTTGATTCAGATCTTGAACTCCAACTTTATTTCCCTTTGCATATCTCTTAACCTGGACTGCTATTCTTCTGTTATCTTTCTCAGCTATGAAATCTACTCCAAAATCACCACTACTGTTAGTGACTATGGTAGTGTACCCCATATCATCAAACATAGATGCTAGAAAGTGTTCAAATTCGTATGGGTTCATATCTTGAAACCTATTAGTCATATGATGTTGTAAATCTTTCATATAGTCCAATATGTCACCTCATAGATAGTATAGCCTATTTGATGATATTTAATAATTCGTCTACATCTTTGAATTGACAACCAGCAAACTTGATATCTGATCTAATCTTATCTTCCCAAAGATCAATTCTGCTTTGACCTCCAGTAGTTACAAAAATAAGATAGTTAAGGTCAGTAGTTCTATTATATCCTTTAATCTTCCCTTTAAGTGTCTTCCTTGACTCGCTGCCTGTGTCAATCTCAACTGCCATCTTCTTGCGTGGATAATATAGGTCTGCTACCTGATCAGCTATCTTGTGTTCAAGTTTGGCCCAACCTAGACCTTTTTCCCATCCCCTTATATTAAATTCAGTAACTAGTCTATGATGTTCATGTCTAAGCACTGGTTTATTTAGCTTATAGAAAGGACTAATACCTATTGCTTTAGCTCCTGCCTTATCAAGCATTAAATGCTGTTTTGAACTGCCTGTATCAACTGGAGGGAAGTATCTATCAATACAATACATCTCGTGATATAGCATCCTAAGCCTGCGATTACAGTTTTTTATGCCTTTGTTATCCCTGTAGAATACTTTCTTGATTTGATAATTTGTTACCAGTTTGTGATTATGGATGAATCTGAGGATTCGCTTGTCTTTGTCTGTGAGTCTATGCTTGACGTTGTCTTTGTACCACTGTCTAGTGACTCTGACTGACTCTGGCTCTCTATAACACTTGCTCCTTCTTCCCATCTTCTATGCCTCCTCTCGATGCGATTAAGCACATCTAAGTAATGTCTGTTATACTTATCCCTCATATGAGAACAAAACGCCAAGGCTTCCTTTTTTGGACGTTCTGCATTAGAAGTAACAGGCTTCAGTGACTTACCAACAAATTTATGACTATTCACTCGAGCTAAAAAGCTATAATCGCTTAAGTTTTGCCAGTCGAAATTCCTAAAACCATCTATATCAGCATAACTAAGAGCTATAATATCAGGTTGATTATGCAGTATAACATTTAACAGTTTGCTGCTTTCATCTTTTATTTGTTCAGTTGATTGGATCAAGCACATTACATTCATGCGATAAGCTCTAGCTTTGCTGAATATATTATCGAGTACTTTGGTGTTTTTTCCTAGCCAACCTTGTGGTTCGTCGCATATAACAGTGAATTGCTTGCTTGGTTGATCGAAAACATCGCCACGACTTAGGCAAGCACGCCAAAAATTGAGCATATGTAACGAAGATATAATTCTTACTGCTTCAGCTGGCAATTGTTTTTCTGGAATTTTAATCAATACCTTGTAATTTTCATTAACCCATTTTTCATAATCTAGCTTCTCTTTTGGTATTTGGCCCAGTGTAGTCTTGAGTATTGTATCGCCTTTAATGTTGCCTGTTCTGTTCAAAAATGGTTCAATATAATTTAGCTGCTTACTATCGCTCATTTCATCAAACTCATTCCAGTACCTCTTAACATCTCTATAGTCTTCGCCTAGCAACTTATTTAATATATATGTTCTGAAATCTTGATTCCTGACAAATTCAACTGCGTCTAATACTGTCATGTTATCTACACCAAAAACAGCTTTTAAAGCATTTCTGATTACTTTTCGAGTTCTAAACTTATCTCCAATATCAAAGTTACTAATAAAGAAATCTTCCCATTGGCTGACTAACATATCATTTTCAAATATATTATCTATGCTTTCAACAGTGGCTACAGCAAGAGGCTGCTCTCTAATACTATGATCCAGTACTATAGTTTTCTTTAACTGTTCATTTGATGAGGCCCTAAGGATATTATCGACACTACTACCTTTTGCATTATCAAGGAAAGCGACACCATGAGGACAGTTAACTACAAAGTTTTCTGCCCAAGTGTTTTTTCCTGATCCTGTACCTCCAACAATCAATTTATGACGCCAATCACCATAAGGGAAATAAAGATTACGCCTAATAACTCCTGTCTTAGCTTTCCCATACAAAGTTGCACCTTTCTTGTTGACCTTTGGAACGTCAAATTTTTCTCCTAACTCTTCTTCTCGCTTTTTCTTTCTGCTATCCAAACCTAGACCTTTTTCATACTCTTCTAATATGCTGTCTCCTGCCTTCTTAGCTACTTTCAATGAAGAATCTTTGAATTTCTCTAACTCTTCTTTGAACCTATCTTTTAAACTCAAATCAGACTCCTCCTCTCATACGTTTAAACAGTTTCCATGCTTTCTTAGCTGTTGCTCCCCACTTAACACCTTCTTTTGCAACTTGACCAGTTGTTTTATACCTTTGGATTGAATTGTAGAGACCAGGGGCTAAATCTTTAGATGATGCCCCTAGTAACTCTACTACTAACCCTTCCATCTTATTCATGGCACTTAAAGCACCTATCTGACAACCTAATGTAAGTATTGGATTAAGGCCACTAACACCCAAAACTATCGTACCTATAATTGACAGCACTAGAGCATGAACCACTTGAACAACTAACTTATCTCTTATCTTATTAGATAACCTTTCTCCAATGTCTCTATATTTCATAGAACATCTAAGGGCCAAAACAACAGGAATTATAACAGTGTATAATATTAACCATATTATTCTTTCAAAGTACCACCAAATTAAACGCAACATTAATAAAACGAAAGCTGCCATCAAAAATATAAGCCCTATTTCACTTCCTATTCCAACATTCTCTGGTACAGTTAAACTTTGTGCATCAATGACTGTTGCTGTAATACGATTAAATATTTTGATTGCAACTACAACTATATGAGGTGCTGCCTTGAGTGTGATTGCATATGTTATTGTACGAAAAAGCAATTCCTCAAAACTAACTGGTACTTCTCGTAATTTATTGATTGCAAACTTCATCCAAACAAAAGCTATGACAACTATAGATAAACTAGCAGTCTTTTCATAGACTAACCAAAAACCTTCTGTGGTTAAAAATATAGTAGGAGATGTTAGTATTATTCTTTGAAAAAATTGAGTTATGCTTACTACTATGTGATGAAACCAATTAGCAGATATCAAACCTTCATATTCTGGATATGAATTAAGAACCTCCCACAACTTACGTAAGTTATTCATAAAAGCCCATCCTATTAACTATAAGCTCTACAACCCCTTCAGCTGTAGTTCCAATGCCTTGCATCAAGTACCAGACAACTGCAATAAATGCCAATGCAGTATGAGCAAAAAAGAAACCAACAATTATATCGTTTATAGCTTCGCTGATCCCATCATCTTCGCCATTAAGCTTTCTCCAAATTCCTTGGCCAATTCTCTTGGCAGCAACAATAACGCAAATCATCAAATAAATAGGCCACAACTCTTCAACCAAAGGCCAAAAAATATTATCTTGCAACACACGACCATCTCCTTTTTAGAATATGTGAGCAATAAAAATACTCACTATTATAATAATCTCACCCATTAACCACCCTGCCAACTTTGCCTGCAAACTAACGCCTGTTAGCAAAAAACACCTGTGTTATCTTAGCAACCCAGTCTGTTTAATGAATACTTAAACATATCAAACTTATGTCTAATTACTATATGCAATTTATTCCAAGAATTATTGTTAATATTAAAAGAATCCAAAAGAAAAAGGCCCACTCAAAGAGTAGGCTTATAAATAAAAGTCTTCTATTGTTTTATCCATGACATCTTGGTTAATTCCTATGTATTCAAGTGTTACAGATGGAGAGGAGTGATTAAATAACTCCTGTAGTAATGCAACATCTTTATTTCTTTGGTAGTGATGATAGCCAAAAGTTTTGCGTAGTGTGTGAGTACCAATCTTAACATCTTTTAATCCTTTTATTTTATCAGCTGCAGCTCTTAAGATTCTGTATGCTTGAACTCTACTAATTGCTTTATTAGTTCCTTTTTGACTTTGAAATAAAAACTCGTGATCTTCCATGTTAAGCATATATTTATTAAGTTCCTCCTGGAGCTTGGAGTTGATTAGAAACTTCTTCTCCTTTTCAGTTTTCTTCTCTTTGATCTCAATATGGGTTTTATCTTTAACGTCTTCAACTTTCAACTTTAATATATCAGAGATCCTTAATCCAGTATTGATCCCCACAACAAAAAGTAAATAATCCCTGTAACTTCTCTTTAATAGTTCTGCCTTCATTTCCTTAATTTTACTCTTATCCCTGATTGGTGATACTTTATTCATCTTTTAACCCCTCCTGATAATAGCTTTATATACATAATATAATACATTTTATGTAACAAGTCAAGTTGTTATGTTACGTTTATTTGATTCTAATTTAGTTAAAATAGGCATGAGCCTTAGTAACTACTGGGGTTATGAGTATCATCAAAAAAGTAACTCAATATAAGTTTTGTTACATTTACTCTAAAAACAAGATTGATAATTACTAACGTATGTTTACATTGTTTACTATCAAAGCAGTATGAAATAATATAAAACAGTCTTGAAATAGGTTTCAAACTATGGTACTATATTAAATAAGGAGGTGAAGAAATGGATTTTAAAGTATATAGTGTTAAAGAAGTTGCTGAAATATTAAAAATTACAGATGTTACAGTTAGGAAGCTGTTAAATAAAGGAGAGCTAAAAGGGAAGAAGGTAGCTAGGCAGTGGAGAGTAACAGAGAATCAGTTGAGGGATTATCTAGAAGGTGATGATGAGTTAGAGGAGACCCAGAGTTAATATTAGACTTTATAAAAGAAGAATAAAAAAGGAGTGATAACCATGGAACATATCGAGGTTAGAGAAGGAGACACTACATTTATTGGTAAGGGTACTCATGAATCTGGAGGAACAATTACTGCTGAATCTGATGGAACAGTTCATGTGGAGTGGGAAGTTGGCCCAGCACCAGATTCTAAATTGTTTGTCGAGAAGATGAAAGAATCAATTCAGGAGTTCATTGATTTAGAGTTAGATTAACTATATATAGTAGCTGATAATTTTGTTCTAATTCTAATATGGGGGTGAGTAGATGAGCAGAGAACAGATAAAAGCTAAGATAAAAGAACTTGAAGAGCTAATTGAGACGTCAAGAAAAGAAGAACCTGTTACAGGTTATGAGGAAAGGTTAAACTTGATGTTTGATAAGCTGGATCTAGTTAGCCAGTTACACGAGAAAGGATTAATGGAAGGTGAAAAAGTTAAAAATCTTGAATCTGAAGTTAATGCTCTTAATAGTTTGATAAATGATTTAGTACAGGAAAAAGATTCTGTTTTACATTCAAATCTTGAAAATTTTGAGGAATCGAATAAATTAGATAAAAAAATAGAGAAATTAAACAAGAAGAAATGGGAAGTAGTAGAGCAATTAGATAAATTAGAGTATGATATAGTTTGGGAGCTTAAATATAAGACAGATCAGAGCCAAGAATTGATTAAGAAATTTGAGAGTAGAGAAAAATTAGAATTGTTTATTGATGATGTATATATTAATAAAGTTCAGATATATGTAGAAGGGCAGCCAGTTTATTAAAAGGGGAAGTGTGAATAACAGGTTATTATCGTAGTTAAAAGGCGATCCAGTATTAAGAAAAGTTGGCCCAGATAAATCAGGAGTTTGAAGATCTGGATCAGAGAGTGGAGGAAAAAAAGCTAACTCTTGCAGAGTATCAGAAAGTTTGGCATAACTTTTGGAATAGAAAGATGAAACTAGAAGAAGAATTCAAACAACTTAATGAAACTTTAATTGATTTAGGTTAAGGGTAAGAGGTTGAGGGAATGGGGTTGAGGTTGCAGTAATACTAAGCAATACCATGTAACACTTGATAGTATTACTGGGTAATACTAAGTAATACTAGGTAATACCATGTAGTACTAAGTATGACTAATAAATAGGAGGTTTTAAGTATGAAGATTAGTGTAGATTTTGGTCATAGTCATGTAAAGGCAACTGATGGTAGTAAGGTTATCAGATTTCCTTCTTTAATCAGCCAAGACGTTAAGGAATTAGATATGATTGGCTTGAAACGTCATAATGATATTGAACAAATGAGAGTTAAGTATAATAACCAAGAATACTTCATAGGTGAATTAGCTAGAAAACAATCTGATCAGGTCGTGCAAAATATTAATGATGATGATGTAGATAGTTTTGAAACAGAAATATTAGTTAATACAGCAGCTGGTTTTTTATATGATAAATTTAAAAAGGATAATAACAAAGTCAAACTATTGATCTCCTTACCAATTTCTCATTTTATCGATTATAAAGACATTATCAAGAAAAGATTTGAGGGTAACAGGGTTGAAATTGGTTTTTATAATTATGATGCTAGTAGATATGAAACTAAAGTGTTTTATATTGAAAAAGTAGAAGTGAGACCACAAGGTTTTTTAGCTTTAATGAATGAGGTTCTTAATAAAAAAGGGAAAATAGCAGAGGAAAAACAAAACTTGGCTTCTCAATTTAATTTAGTTGCTGACGTAGGTCATTACTCAACAGATATTTATTTAATGGATTCACTAGAGCCTATTTCTAAAATTCCTGCTAAGCCAATTCGTGGCATGGTTCAGGTGTACCAACAAGTAGCAAGAGAGATTAACAGGCGTTTTGGTCTAAGGAAAGAACTTCATAACCTGCAGGAGAACATAGAAGAAGGCAAGATTAAGGTTAAAGGCAAGGAATTTGATATAAGTTCAATCTTGAATCCTTGCTATGATAAGGCAGCTAACAACATTTACATTGGCATAATAAACTTAGTTGATGAAATTAAAGAGATCGATAATATACTTTTAACTGGTGGTGGTGCAGTAGCTTTATACCCAAAACTTAAAAATAAATTTAATGAAGAAGGGTTTGAAAATCTTGAGCTTCTGGATAAACCTCAATTTTCTAATGCAATGGGTGGATACAAATGGATCAAAAGAAAACTTTAGTCCAGAAAAGTATTAAGATCCCCAAAGAGCTTGCAGCCTGGTGGGATAAGCAACCAAATGCTTCTGAAGAAGTGAGGAAAGCTATAAAGTTATATATTAAGTATCAAGAAAGAACACAGAACGCATTTATTGAAGATATGACAGGTGAGCCTAGTAAGAACACTACTAAGAAAACGAAAGCTAATACAAAAGAGTTAGAAACAGATAATGAAAGTAATGAGAATGATAAAGAAAGTAAAGAGGATGATTTAGATTTAAGCAATATTCAACTTAAAGAAACTGAGCCTGAAACTCAAAAAGATGTATTAGAGAGTAAATTAGATATGCTTTAAAAGTTATTAGTTTCAAATTAAATTAAGACTGCCCTTTTTGGGGTAGTTTTTATTTTTAGATAGGCAAAAAACAGATTGTGATTATCTTATAAAATATATCATAGAATTAGGTTTGTTTTAGTAGCTTATTTCCCTGGAATACCAGCTAAAACTGTTAAAAACGAAAGTGGTCTAAACCCTTGAAATAATAGGCTTTATAGAAGTTTAAAAATTGACATTATAGGAATGAATATGATATAATATTTGTATAGGGGGATTGAGTTAATAGATGAAAAATAAATTTGAGGTATTTAATATATATCAGTTTGAAATAGCATTGATCGTGCAAAACTTCTGGTAAGTCTTTGGCTATTTAGTTAAGGAAACTAGGGTTTAGTACGATCAATTTTGATATTAAGCAAGGGGTTTTATCTGAAAAGCCAACTAATGACTAGAGTTAAAAATTTATTTATCAAACTAAAAAACCTCAAAAAATCGATAAATTAATCGAACTGGATAAATATTAAGAAATAAAATCATTGCACAGGATTTTTCCAAGTTTTTCTTGAGTTAATCCTAATAAAAATTTGGTTTTCTTGTTAAAGAAGAAACTATGTTTTTATAAATATAAATCTAGTTTAATAAATATGATATTTTGTCAACTAATTATACTTGATTTTATTAAAAAGGCTGATATAATTCAAATTAAGGAATAATTATTAATTTTAAGAATTTGTTGCTATTTGAAAATAAGTCTTTTATAATTCAAGAAAGATGAAACTTTAAAAAGATAGAATTTAATTAAAGGGTTTTAAAGGAGAAGAGTGAATAGGTGAGCAAGAGCAGTTAAGAAGCTTTATTTAAATTTTGAAGGAAAAATATAAAATTAAGTTTAGAATAGTTAAATTATTCTAATTTGCTTTAATAGGTTTAAATTAAGTTAAATGATTTTAGTCTAGATTAGACATGGTAAGACAACAAGTGGTAAAATATTACCATAAAGTAAAAAAGGACTGCGCCAACAGTCCTTAACTGAAAGATTAAAACTAAAAAGCTCTAAAATTAAAAAGCTCTAAAATTAAATAATTCCCCATGATACAAGCGCCAACTTGTATATATGGGACATTCTTCTAAAGGTAATAATAGCGCCAACTATTACAACCTTTTTTTGAGAAGACATTGTGTTTTTAGTTTTCTTTAATTAGATTAATCTCTTTTACTCATTAATTTAATTAAATTATAACTATTAATATTTGATCTGTCAACAGATAAATTATTGTGAGAATACAAGCTAATTGCTATGTATCTAATTTATTGTTAATTCTTTTAGGCAGAGATAATTATTAATACTGACATGATGTCATAACAATTAACATTAAAAAGAAAGTTAAAGCCTTTGGAGGATGTATTACTTCTTTAATTAGGAGTAGTATGCTTTCAAAGGTTTTTTTAATAGATGTTTTTTTAATTAATGTTTGGCATTGTTTAATAAAAAAAGGGAGGTTAAAACATGAATTTTAAGCCAGTGATTCACCAGAGTTCTATCGATAGTGTTGGCAAGACTTATATTCCTTCAGCAGTCAGAAAGGCAGTGAGAGCACAAGAAGGAGATAAGGTAGAGGTACTAGCTGATAAAAGTCAGCGAGCAATATTAATTAAGGTTAAAGAGGAAGGTGGTAGCTAGTGAAGTTGGCCCAAGTTAAAGAAAAATTAGCACAAGTTGGGCTGGAAGTTGTAGAAGATGATTTATTGATGGTGCAAAGAAAAAATCCTGCTGACAGCAACAGCAGGACAAGCAACACAAGCAACAAAGACAACAGCGATCTAACTTGTGATCGAATCAATATGACCTCTAATAAAGCCCACAGCAAAGGCTATAAGAGAGGTGTCTGTTAATGCATATTATACCACAAAACAGTAAGAGAATCAATCAGAATAAATTAACAGCAGCTTTAGAAATGGTTAGGCGTGGGTTTCATCTAATCCCCCTTAAACCAAAGAGTAAAGTACCATATAACGATTTAATACCATTTGGTAAGTGGAGCATATTAAGAGAAAACAAAGCCACTCCTGATATGGTTAAAGAGTGGTTTGATAAAGATAATAAATTGAACTTTGGAGTTATTACAGGTGTAGAGATCCAAGAAGGTAAGAGATTAATAGCTGTTGACCTGGATGAAAGACCAACAGCTAAGCAGTTAAATCACACATACACGCCAATAGTTGAAACTAGTCGAGGATACCACCTTTACTACTTGACTGATAACTTACCTAAGCCACACAAGACCAGTAGAGGTGAGATAAAGACTAATGGTTATGTAGTAGCACCACCAAGTATTCACCCTGAAGGTGGTAGGTATGAGTGGGTTGACTGTTTATCTTTTGTTGACCTACCACTTGCTAACTTTTCTATTGACAGTCAGGCTATAATTAGCTACTTAAAAGGTGGTACTGGAGTTAATAAATCTACTACTAGCACTACTACTGGGTCTACTTCAAAAGAGCACAAAGAGACAGTTGAACCTACAATAAATATTTATAGTAGGTTCAAAGGGGTAAAAGCTCTTTCAGTTAGTGGTGATACAGAAGTTAATATTAAGCAGTACAAAGATTTAATAAGAAGTGAAGAAGTAGTGTTGGAAATAGTTAAAAGGGTATTTAATATCCAAGTATCTAGAGTAGGTAAGGCCTTTAAGTGTCCACTGCATGAAGAAGACAATCCATCAGCAGCATTGTATAGAGCAGACAGTGGAGATATAGGATTAAAAGACTTCCATAGATCAGCTAACTTCTACACTCTACCAGAGTTGTATTTTACTTATGTAACTGGAGAAGAAAAGAAGTTAAAGAGTGGTAGCTGGATCATCTGGTTAATTAGATTGCTAAGAAAAGCTGGAATTATAGAGTTACCTAGGATAGCACCACCAAAGCCAGTAAGTAAGTTGTCAGGTAATCAGAAGAAGCTATATGAAGGTTTTATTGAATTGTTAGAGGTACAGCAAGGTTATAAGGCAGACAAGGAACAGATAGCACCTTTTAGTAGGTCTTTTGCAGCATATTGGACAGGCTTGAAGCGTAGCAGTATTGGAAGTGCGAAAAGAGATCTAGTCAATAAAGGATACATTGAAAAAGTTAAAGCAGGAGATAGGAAGAAAAGAAAGGCAGGTAAGTGGGGGTTGGTTAGAGGTTAATTTTTGATAGAGCATACAGAAAGGAGTTTAGCGATGATAAATAATAAAATAGCTTATCGATATACTAAGTCAGAGCTGGATCAGCTACTCGATAGTATAGTTATCTTAATTGACACGAGAGAGAAGAAGAACGATCATATTCTAAAGTATTTTGATAAGCATGAGATTGAATATAAATCAAAAAAGCTAGATTTTGGAGATTACTCATTTATGTTACCTCGTAACGAGGAGTTAGGAATAGCTAGAGACATATATTTTAATAATCAGATTGTAATTGAGCGCAAAGCAAGTCTAGAGGAGTTATCTGGCAATATGACGCAAGATAGAGCAAGATTTGAGAACGAGCTATTAAGGTCAAACCAGGCTAAGTTTATTCTCTTAATCGAAGATGAGCAGGGTTATAAAAATATATTGGCCCACAAGTATAACACTAAATACAATCCTAGATCATATATTGGGGGCTTGATGTCCTTTCAGCATAGATACAACATTACAATTCAATTTTTAGATCCTGTAACTGTAGGTAATTTTATCAGATGGGAATTTTATTACTATTTGAGAGAATATTTAAAGTAACAACTAGGTAATTTGTTTTTTATGAGAATAACTAATAAATAAATTAAGGAGTTGGTTGAAACCATGAGTAAATTTGGAGCTTTTATGCAAGGTTTTAGTAATGGGGGACAAAGAAGTTTAGTTGATGATTATGTGCAATTAAAACAGATGCGACAACAAGAGCCACTAATGGAAGCTCAAGTAGCAGCTCAAGAGCTTGCTAATGAAAGACAGCAGTTAGAGAATAATTTATCTCAAAATATGCAGCAGGAAATAGCCTTGAAAGACTATTTAAGTTCATCAGGTTATGCTGGTGAAGATCTAAGCTGGGCTGATGGACTTAATATCTATGCTGGAAATATGGGCGATTTAACTGGTGCACCTGTTGGTAGTTTAGGTGAAATGTGGGAAGATGGAAGGACTAACAGGGAATTAGCATTGGGCCAGCAAGCATTAAAAGAAGAGCAAGTTGGTTGGGAAATGGGCTATCAGGATAGAGCTTTGGACCAGGAAATGTCTATGTTTAATGATGAACTTAATTTTCAACAGCAGCAGCACCAAGATCAGTATAAGTTACAGCGTGATGAATTAGACTTTATGCAGCAGCAACACCAGGATGAAATGAGTATGCAAGAAAGAGCAGCTCTTGAAGCTTTAACAGGTGGATCTAGTAATGGGCCAAGTGGTCAAATAGCAGAATCACCTGATTATATAGATTTTTCAGAGTACAGGGTAGCAGGTTATAGGGAAGATGGTAGTCCTGTTTATTCCCATATGGAGCAATATAACGAAGAAATGGGAGGAAGGCAATCTTATATAGATCAATTTGGGAATCCAGTATTAGAAAATGAAATTATAGAAGCTCAAGAGCAAGAAGAAGGCAGTAGATTTGCTGGTGGTTTCTTGAATCCTCTTAATTGGTTTGATGGAGGAGGAACTGAAGAAAATAAAGTAGTAGAACGTTCACCACTTGAGATACTTAGTGGCCCATCCCCTCAAGCATATCCTAATAATCAAGGGGAGTTGAGCGACACAATAGATCCACTTATTGATGCTACTACTAGGTTTATGGGTGATTTTGCTGATTACTCTTCTCAAGAAATAAGAGGTTTTCTTGAAAGTGCTATGCAAGATCCTCAAGCTAGGGGAGCTTTCTTTGCAGATTATGGAGTTACTCCTAAAGAAGTTTATCAACATCTGACCTATACTGACGATGATAACAATAATATACCTGAACAATGGCAGGGGGCAGCCAGTAGACAAAGAGGTAGAGTGCAAGCAGGGAGGGTGAAATAAACACTCTCCTCTTTTTTTATAGTTAATAACTTAAGGTTATTGTTGTTTTTAAAAGGGTTTTTAGTTATATTTATGCAA
>NZ_JALKBX010000054.1 GCF_023227745.1 Natroniella acetigena
ATTATACCAAAAAACAAGGTGAAGTACAAGTTAACAATTTCCTATTATTAACATAACACAACAGCTTAAGTTTAAGGCTAAGATTGAGGTTGCCCAACCATTAAAAACATAAAGGTTTAGCTATTACTCAGACTTAAACTTGAACTTAAACTTAGTTCTAACACATATAAGCTATTTATCTAATTTATCTTACTCCTTCTCAATTAACTCCTCAACCTCTCCTAACACCTTCGGTACTAACTCCTCGATTTCTTCAGCATCTTCATTGATTGCCATAGGTAATAAAGATACCTCTTGATCAGACTTAATTATAATAATCGCTTTCGGCATTAAATAAACTCCTCCGCCCCCACCTTCTACTTGCAACTTGTTTCCAACACCCATACCTGCTCCAATAATCAAATCACTAACTGGAACCAATAACATATCAGCTACTTGGATAGGTTGACCAATAATCTGCTCCTTTGTTACCAATTCATCCAAATTAAAATCTGGATTACTATTAAATCCTAGAGACATATTTATCATCCTTTCTCCCATTATAATATACTACCCAAAGTTAGCAAAAAAATATCCACAGTATGCAAAAAAACATAATTTCCTAAACAATAAAAAACGACCCCAAAAGGTCCTCTTTTATTTATTTTGAAACTGAATTTACTGCCAACTCCCTCTTGGCTCTCTACCTTCACTTCTCCACCTAATCCTTCTATAATCTCTTTGACAATTGCTAATCCTAATCCTGTACCTTCGGAGTCAGGGTTTCTTACTCTATCTACTTGATGAAATCTCTCCCAAATATAAGGCAACTCATCATCTGGTATCCCAATTCCATCATCACTCACACTGACTTCTACCTGCTCTTTTTGATTAACTACTTCAATTTCAATCTGACCATCATCAGCAGTATATTTGATAGCATTACTCAATAGATTTATAATTACTTCTCGCAACCGATCATAATCAATCAATATCTTCTCTTGGCCCATTTAGAGCACCTCTTTCAGTTAATTGATATAATGTGTAATCGATTCCAAAATAATGCAGTAATAATCATCTCTATCGCTAATAACTAGTATAACAGATAATTATTAAGAAAATGTTAACATTTCAACTATAACGTGTAACTAAGTATCATATTTTATAATGGTTCATAATATGCTTCATACAACAGAAATTATAGATTGGAGGGGAAGAAATTGAATAAAGATAAATTAAATACTACCTGCATAACAGATAAATATTACGAAAATATTAAAGATGAGGAGGGAAAAATATGACTAAAGCTGTTTTTTTAGATCGTGATGGAGTGATTAATAAATATGAGCAACCTGTTAACCAAGCAAAAGATTTAATATTATATCCTTGGACTGCCAGTTCTATCAAAAAGCTAAACGAAACTGACTTTAAAGTTTATGTCGTCACTAATCAAGGAGGCATTGAGTCAGGCTATTTTACTGCACAAGATTTAGAAGAGATTCACCAACATCTAATCGAACAATTACAACTAAAAGAAGCGACTATAGATGATATTGCTTACTGCCCCCACTTCAAATCAGACTGTAAGTGCCGCAAACCAAAACCCGGTATGGTTCTTGAACTTGCTGATAAATATAATATTGAGCTTAAGAAGTCCTATCTAGTTGGCGACCGTAACTCTGATATTGAAGCTGGTAATCAAGTAGGATGTACTACAATCAAATTAGGGGCCAAATATCCAGCAGCCGATTATTCTTTAGAAACATTAGAAGATGCTGTTGAGCTTATACTTAAAATTGATCAACAACAATCTAAAGACTAAACTAAAGGCATCATTGATTCATCAAACCTATAATCCCCCTCTTCTTTTAACTCCTCTCTGATTCTCTGTCCTAACTGCTGGATTCCTTCTTCAATTTGTTGGCAAGTAACTGCTGCAATACTTAATCTAATTCTATTTTTATGAGGCTTAGTATGATAGAATAATGCTCCAGGAGCAATGTTAACCCCATCTTTACGTAATACCTTATGTAACTTAGTAGCAGAAACCTGTTGAGGTAACTTCAACCACAAATTAAGTCCACCTTCTGGTTCTATATAATCAACATTTGGCGGTAAATATTCTTTCAAAGCAGTAATCATTACTTGATAGCGCTGACTATACTTTTCTTTTAGACAATTTAACTGCTCTTGCCAATCTTCCCTACGAAGGTAGAGATCCAAGACTCGCTGTACCAATCCATCAGTAAAAATATCGGATAAATACTTTGACACTAAGATATCTTCACAATAACTGGATGGAATAATCATAAAAGCCAACCTCAACCCTGGCATATAGAGCTTAGAAAAACTCTTGAGATAAACCACCTTATCCTCGGTATCCAAAGCTTTTAGAGACTTACGGGGTTGTCCCAGATAATTTAAATCACTGACACAATCATCTTCAATAATTAACAACTCATATTGGTCAGCCAGCTTCAATAATTCTTTCTTCTTCTTTAAAGAATAGCTATAGCCCGTTGGGTTTTGAAAATTAGGCATTAAATAAAGAAACTTCGGTTTATAACGCTTCAACAGCACCTCTAATTCTTCTAAATTCAAACCATCTTTTTCAAGTGGAATATCTATTAGCTCTACCTTTCTTGACTTAAATGCTGAAATAGCACCAGGATAAGTAGGTCGTTCTACAAAAACAGTATCACCATAATCTAAAAATGTCTTAGCTAACACATCAAGCCCTTGTTGAGCTCCAGAAACGATCTGAATCTGCTCAGCGCCAATCTCTATTTGATAATTTTCTACATATTGAGCAATTGATTCCCGCAACGGTAAATAACCTTGACTTTTTTGATAACCAAAAGCATAACCTTGATCACGATCAAGTACCTGATTTAATAATCGTTTAAAAGCCTGAATTGGAAACAGACTGGGACTGGGAGCAACTGTTCCAAAATTAATAACCTCCTCATCCTCCTTCTTCAACTCTGAATCATCTGCTTGGCCCTCACCAGGGATAATTTTATCTTTAATTTGCTCATTAGGCATAATAAAAGTACCACTGCCTACTTTTTTATAAACTAAACCTTCCTCTTCTAATACATTATAGCCATTAACAACAGTTACAGTATTAACTTGTAACCCTTTAGCTAACTTTCTAATTGAAGGTAATTTATCATGAGCTTGTAGCTTTCCTTCTTCAATTAAACCTTTAATTTGACTATATAATTGCAAATACAACGGTTTAGTTAATTCCTTTTCTAACTGTATCTCTTTAATCATTATTTACACCCCGTTTATTGTTAGTTTTAAACTGAATTGATATTTAGCTTGAGTTTAAGGCTAAGATTTAAACTAAGTCAACCATTAAAAAGATAATGTTTTAGCTCTTTGCTTAAACTTAGACTTAGAGTTTAATTGTACCCGACCACAAAATTATTGTACCCCTCTTGACAACACACTATTTATTTGTGATAATAGGTCATGGGTACACTTTTCTATTTTTTTTAACATTATACCCATACATTTATTATAGCTTAATTTTAACCATTTGTAAAGATTTCTAAAAAGGAGGCAGAATAATGACTGAACGAGATGAATTGAACAAAAACTTAGCTCAAATGTTAAAGGGTGGAGTAATTATGGATGTAACTGATCCAGAAGAAGCAAGAATTGCTGAAGAATCTGGAGCAGTTGCAGTTATGGCTTTAGAGAGAGTTCCAGCTGATATCCGCAAAGAAGGTGGTGTATCTCGAGCTTCGGATCCAGCAATGATCAAAGAAATTATCAAAGCTGTTTCTATACCTGTAATGGCCAAAGTACGAATCGGTCACTTTGTAGAAGCTCAAGTACTAGAGGCATTAGGAGTAGATTACATAGATGAAAGTGAAGTATTGACTCCTGCTGATGAAGATAATCACATCGACAAATCAGAATTTAAAGTTCCTTTTGTTTGTGGAGCAACAAATCTAGGTGAAGCTTTACGTAGGATTGGCGAAGGAGCTGGCATGATTAGAACCAAAGGTGAAGCAGGTACAGGTAATGTAGTAGAAGCAGTCAGACATATGAGAACAGTCAACGCTCAAATCAGAAGATTAACTACTATGGATAGTGGAGAATTAATGGCCGCTGCTAAAGAGATGAGAGCTCCTTTTGATTTAGTTAAATATGTAGCTGAACATGGTAAATTACCAGTAGTCAACTTTGCTGCAGGAGGAGTAGCTACTCCAGCTGATGCTGCTTTAATGATGCAACTTGGTTGTGATGGGGTATTTGTCGGTTCTGGTGTCTTCAAATCTGGTAACCCAGAAAAAAGAGCTAAAGCTATCGTCAAAGCTACTGCTCAATATGACGACCCTACTGTTATTGCTGAAGTATCTGAAAATATCGGAGAAGCAATGGTAGGAATCAATATCGATACATTACCACAAGAAGAAAAACTAGCTCATCGTGGTTGGTAAGAAAAATTGTTGACTATTATATAAAGAGAGTGATCTAATTATGATTAAAATCGGAGTCTTATCATTACAAGGAGGAGTTGCAGAACACTTGAAACTTCTGGAAGAAATTCCAGGGGTTACTCCTCTTGCTGTTAAAAAGAAAGAAGAATTTGAAGGTTTAGATGGCTTAATCTTACCTGGTGGTGAAAGCACAACGATAGGTAAATTACTTAACATCTTTGAGTTAAAAGAGATCATTATTAAAAAAGCTAACTCAGGGTTTCCTATCTGGGGAACCTGTGCAGGTATGATCCTACTAGCTAAAGATATCGAAGAGCAAGAAGATAGCCATCTCAATCTAATGGATATTACCGTTAAACGTAATGCTTATGGTAACCAACTTGATAGTTTTAAAACTACAGAAGTTATTCCTAAAATCTCTGATAAAAAAGTTCCTTTAACCTTTATTAGAGCACCTTTTATCACAAATGTTGGGAGTGAAGTTGAAACCTTATTGCAATTAGAAGGAAAGATTGTAGCTGCTGAACAAGATAATTTACTTGTTACATCTTTTCACCCAGAATTGGATCAGGATTTAACAGTTCATCAGTATTTTATAACAAAAGCTAGTAAACAAAATTTAGAACTGGCTAATTAAAAAATCAAGGAGTTCCCTAGGGAACTCCTTAATTCTTGTAAACTTGTACCTTGAACTATTCTATTAAACTCTGTAATTTATTAGTCATGCTTACTAACTGCTGTCAAGATTCTGCTATTCCTTCAGACATATTATCAATATTATCTGCTCCATTTAATAATTATTCATTATTTTCAGCTAATTATCTAATCTCTTCAGCAACAACTATAAATCCATTTCCTTTCTTAACCTTCTGAACTCTCCCTATTATCTCCCATAATCTACCTCCAATATCTTCAACATAAATCCCTGTAGCCAAAACCCACTCCCACGGTTCAAAACTAGCACCATAATAAATTTTTAAATAGATTAAAACCATCATTATATTACCCCATTAAATTATAATTTTAAATAAAATATTTTCCACTTGAAAACTAATACCTCAAACCCATAAATTAAAAACTTATTTCTCTATGCAATTTGTAAAGTACTTCTCTTGTTGATATAATAGCTTTATAAATTAATAAGTATAAGTAAAGGAGTAATCTAATGATAAGTGCTAATAATTTGCCTGCTTTTTTCGATAAATTTTCACCTGAAACTTCACTACAGTATATTGACCTTCATATTCATACTGAAGATAGTGATGGTCTGATTAAACCTAAATTTATAAAAGATTTTTTAAAAAATGTTCCCCATTTGATATCAATCACTGATCATAATTCAATCAAAAACAATCTTAAATTATGTACAACTAAAAACTTAAATGTCGTTCCTGGAATAGAAATCGGCTGTAAAGATAGTTTTGAATTCTTAATTTACTTCGATACCGCCCAAGAACTAGAAGATTTTTATATCAATAGTGTAGAACCATTTAAAAATAAGTATAAAATCACACGGACTGAAAAAATGTACCAATTTTATCTTGAAGAAGCAAAACAATATAATTCATTTATTTCTATTCCCCATATTGCCGGCATAGCTCAAAAAAACTATCTTAAAAATAAATCCTATATTAAAGGTGTTCTACAAGAAGTAGATGCATTAGAGATATATAACCATGCCATCCCTAAAAACAGAAATTTAATTGCTCAAAAACTGAGAAAAAAAGAAGATAAACTTGCTACTTTTGGTAGTGATGCTCATATTAATAAAGAAATTATATCTTTTCACAATTTTCAGAATAATTTTTATGAGTTTTCTTACTATAAAAAGAATTTCTACAATATTTGCTCTATAGTTGCCTTATTTGGAAAGCACCTTTATCATTTATTTGAAATTAGTTAATACCAATACTAGATTATAAAATGATAAACTGTAATCTAAATGGCTTATTCTGAATTATACCAAAACATTTATTTTTATTCAAATTAAGGGAGGGTTGTCTAGACAACCCTCCCTTAATTTAATATTAAATTATTAATTTTTTAAAAATCATAACTAATACCAGCACTAACCCTTAAACCACCCATATTCAATTTTTCTTCTTCTACATCAACCAACTTACTCTCTTCATAATCATAGGCTTGATTGATATCAATTGTTATAATTCGATGATTAAAGCTACTAATTAAAGATAAATTATCCCTAATTGAATAACTATATTCCCCTCCTACTAAAAAACCTAAACCTTCACCTGTAGCAGAAACTTCATTAAACTCTTCTAAATCTTGATAAATCTCAATTTGACTTTGCTGATAGGAATAATTAACAGCTCCCGCTTCTAAATGAAATTTATCATTTAAGCGATATTTCAATCCAGCATACGGGCCAACCAACTTCTCTTCAATCGCAAAGATAGAGTCAGAGTTTGAATCCTCATAACTACTAGCTGCTTGGTCAACTCCTACCTCAATTCCCAACCGTTCATTCAGCCAGTACCTTCCTCCAGCATAAAAACCGACTCCATCCTCTAGCCTTTCCTTAACCCCATCTCCAATCAAAACATCCTCCCCATCAACAGATAAAGAGAGTAAAAAGGTATTATAAGTACTTCCGCCAACCACCTCAAATCCTCTAGCCAGCGCTTGCGTAGGTGAAATTACTAAGACTATTAAGACAATAACAACTGCAAATTTTTTCATAACTACTCCTCCATCAATTCTCTATTTAATTAGTTCGATTAATATAATCTTCTAGAACTAATAGCCAAATCCTCTAGTAATTTAACCCCTTAAAATTTAATTTATGGGACTTAATAAAAATATCACCTTTAGAAAAAAATGACCTCCGGTCATAGTCTAAGGCTAAGTCTAAGGTTAAGCAAACCATTAAAAATAAAAATTATCCACAACCCCTGAAAAGCATAATTTCCTAAGCAAGAAAAAAAAGACAGATCTTAAATATTTAAGATCTGCCTCTACAAGTCTTAAATTAATTGCTCCATCTCCTGAATCAAATCTGAAAAGACTGTTAATGACTTCTCAATCGGCTCAGAAGATTTCATATCGACTCCAGCTTGCTGCAATAGATTGAGTGGATAATCAGAGCTACCACCCTTTAAAAACTCTAAATATCTATTAACAGCTTCCTCTCCTTGCTCTAAAATCTGTTGAGATAAAGCAACTGCAGCAGAAAAACCGGTAGCATATTGATAGACATAAAAATTGTAATAAAAATGAGGAATTCTGGCCCATTCAATAGCAATCTGATCATCAACTACAACCTGCTTTCCATAATATTTCTGATTTAAATCATAATATAACTCTGATAATAAATCTGATGTCAACGCTTGACCTTCTTCTGCTTGCTGATGAATCAACTTTTCAAAGTTAGCAAACATAGTTTGACGATAGACTGTACCTCTAAATTGCTCCAAATAATGATTTAAAATATACTTCCGTTTCTCTTCATCCTCAGTAGTCTCTAGTAAGTAGTTCATTAATAAAGCTTCATTAACTGTCGAAGCAACCTCTGCTACAAAAATACTATAATTAGCATAAATATAAGGTTGATTCTCGTTAGAATAATACGAATGTAAAGCATGCCCTAACTCATGGGCCAACGTAAATAGATCATCAATCTGATCAGTATAATTTAACAAGATATAAGGATGAGCATCATAAGCTGAAGCAGAATAAGCACCACTGCGTTTCCCTTTATTTTCATAAACATCAATCCAGTTATCTTCAAATGCCTCTTCAACAACCTTTACATACTCTGCTCCTAAAGGCTCAAAAGCCTGCAAAATAATCTCTTTAGCTTCTTCATATTCAACCTTCATCTCCACATCCTTAACTAACGGAGTATATAAATCATACATATGAAGTTCATCTATAGGTAATGTCCTCTTTCTTAGCTCCATATAATCATGCATGTAATCTAAATTATCCTCTACAGTCTGCAAAAGATTATCATAAACCTCAACTGGAATATTATCACCATCTAATGAGGCTTCTAGGGAACTTGAATAATTTCTAGCTCGCATATAGAAGAGATCCTTTTTAATATTGGTACTCAAGGTTGCTGCTAGAGTATTTTCTTGGTTCTGATATAGATTATAGTAAGCTTCAAAGGCTGATTTTCTTACCTCCCTATTATCCCTCTTTAATAACTCAATAAAACGCCCATGGGTAACCTGAACCTGCTCCCCAGTCTCATCTTCAATAGTTGGAAAATCTAGATCAGCATTATTGAGCATCCCAAAGATATTCTCTGGCCCTTGAGCTACTTCTCCTGCCAAAGCAATAATCCGCTCTTCCTCTGGCGATAAGAAGTGTTCTTTCCTTCTCATAATATCATCTAAATTCTGCTGATAAAGCTGTAGCCCTTCCTCTTCTTCCACAAATGATTCTAACTTTTCAGTCGGTAATTGTAAGATTTCAGGAACCATAAATGAAGTAGCACTGGCCAATTGATTCTGCAACCCTTGTACTTTAGCTAGTAAAGCTTGATATTTACTGTTCGCTGTATCCTCATCACTTTTACGATTAGCATATGTATATAATTTTCCTAATGAACGGTTCAACTCAGTACTCAATTCTAAACCAGCTAATAATTTATCAGCTGACTCTGCCAACTCTCCTTGAAAGGCTTCAATCTCAGATATCCTACTTACTACTTGATTAAACTCTTCTTCCCACTCTTGATCACTTTCATAAATAGCTGTTAAGTCCCATTTGAACTCTTCTGCAATCTCATCTCTAGTTGCTAAACCTTGCTTATCCATTTAACTCCTCCTATCATATCATTCTTACTCTTATAGTACCCAAATCTAGCTTAAAAATATAAATTTAATTATCTATTCCGATCACATCTAATCTCTCACATTCAGCTGAACACTCTAACAACTCAGCAACACTAGGCTCTGTTCGACCATCATCACTGGAGATCAACTCCTTAATATAAGCTCCTGCTTCAGCTTTAATTATTAATTCTAGCTTGTTAGCAGTCAGTAATTCCGCTTCTAATTTATAAATTTCTCGCTGCCTAACCATATCGGTTCTACGATGGTTAACCCGCTGTGGAGTACGTTGTTTAATTATACCACTAAGCTCTTTTAACTTAATCAACTTATCTGGAGCAACCTCTTGAGATGTTGTAACTAAAGCTTTATAAAGCTTTGCAACTCTTTTTGCCTTTAAGTCCTTAACCGTTCCTTTATTACTAAATTCTAACTCAAAAACTTCAACTTGCTCTTGATAAGTATTAATTTTTCTCTCTAATTCTTGCAAATCAAGATTTCTCTTCTTAGGTCTGGTCAACTCTAAGACAAACTCTCTCTTTCCAAAACATCTAACATCAATATCTTCCCTTCCTGCCCCATGAAATTTAACCCCCTCAGCCTCAGAAACTTCAATCGCTGGTTGAGCCACAATCTCTTCTACCGACTTCACCTTTCTATCATAAAACCATTTTGTCTGTGATATGCCACGAACATATTTATTATATTTACCATAGAGCAAAAGTGAACTAATCTGCAATTCTACCCTTTCATTGCCAATATCAATTACTGGACTGATATCAGGACGCTCAAAATCAACCCCTACATTGAGCTTTCTTAGTACCTGCTTACCGATCAAACGATTTAATTCTGATTTAAGTAACTCTGCATCTTGACTACCATGATTGGCCCATAACTCCTTCTCATCTTCTTTCATCTGCTGTGGTAAAGAAACTCCAACTAAGATACTATTTAATTGATATGGCTTCAATGCTTCATTGACCAAGTTAACATAATCCTCTATCTTCTCAAATACCCCTTGGCATAAAGAACACTCTCCACCAAGTTCAGCATCTTGTGGTACATTATCTTTAATAAAATCATTCTCACTAACTTCTTCATTATGCCTTAATATTGCACCCCGCTCATAATTTTCAAGACCATAGCCCAATTTCGCAAACTGCCTTCCCAAGCAGTGATCACAGAGCCCTTCTTTAATTAATTTATCACGTTTTATTTTAAGTACCAAATTTATCACCTCTATTATATCAATTGATAATTTACAATATACAATTGACAATTAAAATCATTAAAATCTTATTTGCAAATCATATAATTTACAAAGAGAAGAGTAGGGAGTTAACTCCCTACTCTTCTTGCTGGGCCAATGATTTTTCTGTCTTCTCTACTGCTCTCTTAACCAATGACCCAGCTTCTCTGGTGGTTATATTTCCCCAATCGCCGTCCTTCACCTTATCAGCAAATCCTAACTCCTCTGCTAACTCATACTTAGTTTCATCGGACATAATATTTCCCATTGGGGTCACCTCCATTTTTATTATTAACAGTATAATTAAAATTACTCAAAGATTTTAAAACCCTTGCTTTAATAAATCTAATCTATAATCCTGCTTCTTGTCGTAAACTATCAGCTTTATCGGTTCGCTCCCACGAAAGCTCTAAATCATTCCTACCAAAATGTCCATAGGCTGCCACCTGACTATACCCTGGTTCACTCAATTCTAAAGTTTCAATAATCTTACTTGGTCGCAAATCAAAATTTTCCCTAATTAATTCTTCTATTTTTATTTCATCAACTTTAGCAGTTCCGAAAGTATCAACCATAATTGAAACAGGCTGAGCTACTCCGATAGCATAAGATAGTTGAACTTCACACCTATCGGCTAAACCTGCTGCGACAACATTTTTAGCTACATAACGAGCAGCATAAGCTGCAGAACGATCTACTTTAGTTGCATCTTTACCAGAAAAAGCTCCTCCACCATGGCGGGCTACCCCTCCATAGGTATCTACAATTATCTTTCTTCCTGTCAATCCTGCATCTCCTTGAGGTCCTCCAATAACAAAACGTCCCGTTGGATTAATATAATATGTACTCTTCTCATCCAAAAATTCAGGATCAATTACTTCCTTAATAATATGTTCGATTATATCTTCTCTAATCTGTTGTAAACTAACTTCAGGATCATGCTGAGTAGATACAACAACAGCATCAATTCTAACAGGTTTATCATCTTCATATTCGACAGTTACCTGGGTCTTACCATCAGGTCTGATATAGTCCAAAATTCCTTCTTTTCTTACCTCAGCCAATCTCTGTGCTAATTTATGTGCTAAAGTGATTGGCAAGGGCATCATCTCTTCAGTCTCATCAGTAGCATATCCAAACATAATCCCTTGATCTCCTGCTCCGATTTCTTCCTTTTCTTCACCTTCCTTAACTTCTAATGCTTCATCTACCCCTTGAGCAATATCAGGTGACTGCTCATCAATTGAAGTTAATACAGCACATGTATCACCATCAAATCCATATTTGGCCCTTGTATAACCAATTTCTTTTACTTTTTCACGTGCAATTTTAGGGATATCCACATAACAATCTGTAGATATCTCACCTGCTATTAAAATCATTCCCGTCGTCACACTAGTTTCACAAGCTACTCGTGCTTGAGGATCTTGGGCTAGAATTTCATCCAATACAGCATCCGAAATTTGATCAGCAACCTTATCTGGATGCCCTTCAGTAACTGACTCAGATGTTAATAAGTATTTTTTAGACATATTTCTTCCTCCTTTAATAGTTAAACAGTAAAATTATATATTTCAGTTTTCTAACATTAAAATATATCACATAATAACAAAAAATCCCTCCTCATAGGAGAGATGATTCTTAATTTCTACATCTCCCAAGGTTATCCTTGCAGGAATTAGCACCTGTTCCTCTTTCAAGGTGGTTGCCGAGTTTCATAGGGCCTGTCCCTCCACTACTCTTGATGCACTACAGTTATTATATTTTTTACAATTACTATAAGTTTAACACACTGAATAATTTCTGTCAATATCAACTGCAGTTTAATTACAATTATGTGTCACAAAGTGACACATAATTGAGTTGACAGTGTACAGTGAACAGTTTACAGTTAAGATCAAAACCTTAAAAAATTAAGACCTCTGAAATGCCTTATGTTCGCAAGTTTAGAGTGATTTTGATTTAAGTTTTTAATTTTACCAATCACTAATTACTAATCACCAGCTACCGCACCCATTATTTACAACTTGAGAACTTCTATAAGTTATGCTATTCTAAATCTAAAAGTATACTTTCTAAGGAGGTACAATAATTGATCCAGTCAAAAAATAATCTAATAATCTTACTAGTTGTTACACTATTACTGAGCATAGTTTCCATTAACATTAGCTATGCTAATCAAACTCACACTATTAGAGAAGGAGATTCATTATTCACAATTGCTAGAAAATACGATACTACTATTTCTACTTTAACTAGCATTAATAACATTAGTAATCAGAATTTAATTTATCCTGGAGATAGATTAAATCTACCTTCTAGTAATACTGATTCTAGCTCTGATTTTGATAATTATCAAAATCAAACTAATGACAAGGAACAAATATTAGATGAAGAAAGCTTAAGTAGTTCTAATGCTAAAACAAGATATTCACCAACTAACTGGCTAAGCCGAGAAGGAGCTGTATCCGCCGAACTAAAAGAACGAAAAGAGCCAAAGATCTATTATCGTGGTGCTGATAAAGTAGCACTAACATTTGATGATGGCCCAGATAGTAAATACACACCACAAATCTTAGATATACTAAAGGAATATAATGTTAAAGCAACCTTCTTTTTAGAAGGAAAAAATGTAGAACAATATCCTCATATAGTTGAGAGGATTTTTAAGGAAGATCATGTTATTGGGAATCACTCCTGGTCACATCCAAATTTGAATTTATTAAATAATGATACAATCACTGAAGAAATACTGAAGACAGAAGAAGCAATCGAACGGATCATCAACCGTAAGACTAATCTTTTACGACCACCTTATGGTTTTGCTTCAAGTAGGGTAGTAAATCAAGCAGCCGACTTAAATTATAAAGTAGTTAACTGGTCTGTTGATTCATTCGATTGGAAGGTTGACAGTAAGGAAGAATTACTTGATAATACATTACCAGGAATTAATCCAGGTAGCATCATTCTATTACATTCTGCTACCGGAAAAGGAAATAGTTTAGCACCAACTGTTGAAGCTCTACCAACTATTATTGAAGAAACAAGAAATGAAGATTTAGATTTTGATACAGTAGATAATGTATTATCTGTAGCAGCTTACAGAAGATAAGAAATAAAAAAAGACTTGCATATGCAAGTCTTTTTTTATTTCTTATCTTCCCTTAGAATTTTTTAATAAAAAGAGTGCTATTAATATCCCTAAAACAGCTAAAATAATTACAGGATAGAAAGTATAGATATAACTTCCCAACATATCTCTTAAATTACCTGAAATTAGATTTCCTAAGACTGCTCCTAAACCATAAGCAGTAAAGACAATCCCATAATTTTTACTATAATTCTTATCACCAAAAAGAATTGCCGTAGATGCTGGAGCAATTGCTAACCAACCACCAAGAGTTAGCCACAAAGCACTAAAAGCTATACCATATAAAACTATAGAACCTTCTTGAACATTTAACATTAAAACAGAAGCCAAAATTATTAATATGTAAGATAATATAGCAGAATAAGTAGGGCCAAATTCATCTGTAAGCCAACCAAAAATCGGCCTTCCTATTCCATTAAAGATAGCAAATAAAGAAACCATAAAAGCAGCAGTTTGAGAATCTAAATTAATAACCTCTTCTGCTACTGGACTTGAAATAGCAATAGCCATTAAACCTATCAAGGCCCCCACAATATAACAGAGCCATAATCCATAAAAAGATTTAGTCTTGATCATACCCTTAACATCCAAATCTAAAGAATCCTTATCTACTAAATTATCGTCCTTATTTTCTAAAGTGCGTTGCGGAAACTTTAAAGGTAAAGCTAAAATTGTAATAATTATACCAAAGGCTATTCCCAAAAATCTAAATGCCTGAAATAGACCATATGAATTAATTAACCAGTTTGCTAGAGGAGCAGTTACAAAAGGAGAAAGCCCAAATCCTGCTAAAGTAAGACCAACCGCAAAACCTTGCTTTTCCGGAAACCATTTAGCAGCTACTGCCATAGGAGCACCATAAGCTATACCTACTCCTGCTCCAGCAATCACACCATAAGTTATTGTTAAGTAAGTTATACTTGTTGCAAAACTTGATAAAAACCAACCAAGACCAATCAAACTCCCTCCTACCATAGTTACTATTTTTGGTCCGTACTTATCTATAAATCCACCTGCTATTGGCACCATAATAGCATAAAAAACTAAGAAAACCATATAAGGCAATCCACTTTGAGTAGCACTAATATTTAATAAATCCTCCGCAGGTCTTCTAAAAACACTCCAAGAATATATTGTCCCCATACACATAAATATTAATAGCCCTAAAGGAATATATATCCATCTTTTAGTTTTACTTCTCATATCAACTTCTTCACTTATTGTCACACTCATTTTCTTAACTCCTTTCTTATCTTTAATTGCAACTCACTAGTATTGCAAAAACTTAAATCAAAAAAGCCAAGTGTTAAATTTCACAATACAGCTTAAAAAATCCCCCCCCTCCATTATGGATAAAGAAATTTGACCTTTAAGATCGCTATTTCTTGCCTATTAAATTAATATTGTGTGAAGATATGATCAAAGATTGTCCTTAAATATTTTAATAAATGAGTAAAATATTCCTACCTTACCTTGACTTTTCACTTAATAAATGAACTATTTCTTAATGCAATTCTAGTGATTATAACTAAACAATACAATTAAGATAGTCTATTCTTTATTATAGTAACATATGAACTATTTTTTGTCAAATTGTCAATTTTTCTAATAAACATTTATCTGTCTTAATATTTGAATATAACTACCTAATTTATTATTTTTAATCATTACTATACATAAAATCCACTCAGTAACTGAGTGGATTAATCCTTTTACTTATCAAATTCTTTTAAAACTCTCTTAGCATACTCCTGTGCTCCAAATAGGGAATGATCACGATAATTTCCACACTCTTTAGCCGTAGTCGCTGGAATATCCCCTAAATTAGCTTCTACTACCTTTTCTAAAGCAATAATTAATACTTCTTCTACCTCTTCTATTGCAAGTTTACCAATTTTGATTAAATAAAAGCCAGTTCTACATCCCATTGGTGAAATATCAACCACATCAGCCATCTCTTCTCGTATATAAGTAGCTAATAAATGTTCTAAAGTATGCAAAGCTCCAGTAGGAATTGACCCTTGATTCGGCTGAACTAACCTCAAATCATACTTTTGAATAATATCTCCTCGCGGAGTAGTTATCTTTCCTGCTTTCCTCACATAGGGAGCATCTACTTTAGTATGATCAAGGCTAAAACTCTCCACTTTAATCTTATCCACTCTATCACTCCTTAATCTAAAATTTTAACAACCTCTGAAAAGATCCTATCTGCAATCTCTAACTTAGTAGCTTTAGCCACTTCAATTTGATCATCTTTGCTTATGATTACAACTTGATTAAAATCAGAAGCAAAACCTGTATCTTCAGCCCTGATGTTATTAGCCACAATAAAATCAACCACTTTCCTCTTTAATTTTTGCTGAGCATTTTCAATTAAATTATCTGACTCAGCAGCAAACCCAACTAAAATTTGTTCTCCATTACTATTACCCAATTCTGCTAATATATCTGTTGTTCTTTTTAATTCTAAAGTTAAATTATTACTTTTTTTGATCTTGTTTTTAGCAATAGATTGAGGAGTGTAATCCGCCACTGCTGCTGCCATAATAATTATATCTTGCTCTGCTTGATACTTAAAAACCTGCTGACACATCTCAGCAGCAGTTCTAACATTAATTATATTTACCCCAGAAGGCTTATTTAGCTTCGTAGGAGCAGAAATCAAAGTAACTTCTGCTCCTCTAGCCTTAGCAACTTTAGCCAAAGCATATCCCATCTTTCCTGATGAGCGATTTCCTAAATATCTAACTGGATCTAAGTCTTCTTGCGTTCCTCCTGCTGTAACTAAAACCTTCTTTCCTACTAAATCAAATGAACTTAATAAATAAGCTATAGCACTAGTAACGATCTCCTCAGGAGCAGGTAATCTACCTTTTCCTTCAGTTCCACAAGCTAAATAACCTTTATCTGGCTCAATAAATCGATAACCTTCTTCTTTTAATCTTACAATATTTTTTTGAACAATTGAGTTTTGATACATATTTACATTCATTGCAGGTGAAAAAATCACTTTTGCTGTAGTAGCCATTATTGTTGTCGTTAACATATCATCTGCAATCCCGTTAGCCACTTTACCAATCAGATTAGCAGTTGCCGGAACAACTAAAAACATATCGGCTTTCTCAGCTAAAGAGATATGTTCAACATCCCATGATTGAAGTTCAGCAAACATATCAACAATTACAGGATTATGGCTTAATGAACGAAATGTAAGTGGTTGAACAAATTTAGTGGCAGCTTCAGTCATAATTACATGCACATTAGCTCCCAATTTTTTTAACCTGCTTACTACTTCAACAGATTTATAAGCAGCTATCCCTCCAGTAACCCCTATAACAATTGTTTTATCTTTCAACATATCTATATCATCACCTTATTATTAGACTTAAGATTACTCCTCCATCTTAGGTTTTACTTTTCCAGCTACAATTTCCTCTAAAGCCTTTGAAACCTCTTTAGAACCCTTATATTCATCTAACAGTTCTTCTTCTCTATCTTTTAAAACCCTTGCCCGTTTAGAAGAAACTACAACTGCAGTAAAAACTGAATCACACTTTTCTAATATATCTTTCATTTCTGGACGTGCTAGCATCTCTACCTCTCCTCTTTATTTTATAGTAGTATTCTCCCTACAAATCTTATTAGACTTTCCGTAATAAAAACCATTTGCTAAATTTAAGCCTATCACTACAGTGCTTCGCAGATAACTAATTTTCTCTGCCCCCCGTTTTAGTGTACAATTTTAGGAAATTCAAAATTACACATTCAAAACATTAAACCCATCAACATTTGCAAAACATCCTATAACTAAACATTTTGTCTTCCAATATTTTCTTTAAGCTGGGAGTACTCATTTATAATCCTTAAAATTTAATATTATACTTTACATTTTTCAGCTATAATTATTGCTTTTAACTTTTTTACAGCATTCTTTACTTGATCATTAATAATTAAGTAGTCATATTCTTCAACCTGCTTTAACTCTTGATTAGCATTTTCTAATCTTGTTTCAATTGCTTTTTTACTCTCTGTTCCTCGACCATAAATTCTAGATTCTAACTCATCTAATGATGGAGGAGCTAAAAATACAAAGATCCCCTCTTCAAAACATTCTTTTACTTGTTTAGCTCCTTGAATATCTATTTCCAAAATAACATCTCGACCATTTGCTAAAGTCTCTTCAACATATTTTTTAGGAGTCCCGTAATAATTATTATGCACTTTGGCCCATTCAATAAATTCATTTTTTTTGATCAAAGATTTAAATTTTTTTGTAGACATAAAAAAATAATCTACTCCATTTTCTTCTCCTGCTCTTGCTTCTCTAGTAGTAGCAGATACAGAATAATAAATATCCTTATACTCTTCTAATAAAGCACTCAACACTGTGCCTTTTCCTACTGCGGAAGGACCAGACAAAACTATCAAATTTCCTTTGCTACTTTCTTTTTTATATTTCATTTTATTCTAAGAAGTACCTCCTCCACTAAAATATCATTAATCATCATCAGTTAATCGTTGTGAAACTGTTTCAGGTTGTACAGCAGACAAAATAATATGATCACTATCAGCAACTACAACTGCTCTAGTTCTTCTTCCATATGTAGCATCAATTAACATCCCACGATCACGAGCATCTTGAATAATTCTTTTAATAGGTGCAGACTCCGGACTTACAATTGCAATAATTCGATTAGCAGCAACAATATTACCAAATCCAATATTGATTAACTTAATCTCCACTATTAACCCACCTCTTTATTAATATTTATAACCTTAATAATGAAATCATTTAAATCACTTTAATTAGTTCAAACTAATTAATAATATATCATAACTTTGATTCATTTTGCAAATTCTTTATTCAGTTTAGATAAATTTCTAGCTATCATCTTTTTTCCTACTTTCTTAATATGATTTTAAAATAAAAAAACACCCACAAAGGTATTATAAAATAAAATGGCTCCCCGAGTAGGACTCGAACCTACGACAAAGTGGTTAACAGCCACTCGCTCTACCAACTGAGC
>NZ_JALKBX010000055.1 GCF_023227745.1 Natroniella acetigena
TTCAAAAATTGACCTAGGGGAAACTATACCCTAAAATTAAGTTCCAAATTTTTACTTGACATAGGACGTCTATATATCAATTCAGTTAATAAAAATTAAATCATTATCACATTTTGATTACTTTTTTTCTTTTACAATTTATGATATACTTAATCTAATAATGTAATCGCCTTATATTATTTAATGGTGACGCCAAAGATTTTTTAGAGAGTTTTAAAATAATAGTAATTAATGATCAGATAGTAAAATTATTATAAAATTATGAGGTGATAAGATGAGTAAGGAAAGGATATTAAGGGCTATCAATAAACTAGAAGGATTAGGTATTAGCTTGGAAGAAGCAATTAATAATCCTAAGTTAATGGAAGCTAAAAAATTATTAACTGAAGTTAATAAGGTACATAAGAATGTAATGATAGAAAATGATTTAGAGAATGTTGAAAAAGCAATGGCTAAAGATGAACTCAAAAGTAGAGTAATAATTGACTATGTTAAAGATGAGTTTGAAGGAATAGTATTTATAGGACGAAAGGATGTGCCTGTTGGTCCAAGAAGGAGTGACCAAGATTTGGCTTGTTGGTTTTTTAGAGGTTTCTGTACTTATCGAGAATTTAATGAGAAGTTTCTTGCAGCTTATCAGAAGTTTGTAAATAAGTATCAAGCCCTTAATTTCTGGGGAGAAGAAGAGTATGATTTATATTTGGAAGTGGTTGGAGGGCTGTTAGGGGATAAGTTATTGATTGATTATCCTACCCGAAAGTATTGGGATCAAAGGAGGGTTTTAGTTAGTTCATTTGGTTTTGATACTACTGGGAATATAATCTCTGGTAGTAAGATTAGACGTAATAATTACCAAAAATTCAAAAAAGATGTAGAGAAAATTAAGGAGCAAGGCGGGCCAACAACCTGGGAGGAAGCTAAAAAATTAAAGATTGAGCAAAATTTTAATAGTATTTGGCTTGGTGAATTTAATCAGTTTTATCAGGAATAGATATATATAATTGATAGTTGACAGTTTACAGTGAACAGTGAACAGTTTACAGTTGAAATTCAAAAACTTAAAAGATAAAATCCCTAAAAAGACTTGCAATTATGGATTTAGAGTGTTTTGGATTTTAATGGTTTTCTTCGGATTCCTTTTATTGTCAATAATATTAATAAAATAAGGAGTAATTTTTATGAAATTATCTAAAATAGTATTACGTGAAGTTGCGATGGAACTTAAGACTCCTTTTGTTACCAGTTCTGGCAAGGAGGATAAAAGAAATTTAATTATAGTTGAAGTTCATTCGGAGGATAAGGTAGGTTATGGAGAGGTTTCCGCACTGTCTGCTCCTTATTATACTGAGGAAACTGTCCAAACAGCGTGGTATGTTCTAGACAACTTTCTGATTCCGCTAGCTTTTAAAGAAGAATGGAGTAAACCAAAGCAGTTAGCTGAACTATTACAGCAAGTAAGACGCCACCATATGGCTAAGGCTGGACTGGAAGGTGCAATCTGGGATCTTTATGCTCGTGAGAATAAGAAATCTTTAGTTTCTTCAATCAATGGAATCCCAAGATCACTACCAGCTGGTGTCAGTGTTGGGA
Organism: Natroniella acetigena; assembly: GCF_023227745.1. Taxonomy (GTDB): domain Bacteria; phylum Bacillota; class Halanaerobiia; order Halobacteroidales; family Halobacteroidaceae; genus Natroniella; species Natroniella acetigena. The sequence continues at coordinate 1,591 of NZ_JALKBX010000055.1, forward strand.
TTTATCCTAATTTAGATCAACTGGTTGAGGTAGTTGGAGATTATCTGCAGCAAGGTTATCAGCGGATTAAGATCAAGATTAAACCTGGTTGGGATGAAGAGCCATTGCAAGCACTAAGGGAAGCGTATGGTAACTTTCCATTAATGGTAGATGCTAATGGGAGTTATAAATTAACTGATGCCAATCGGTTACGGAAATTAGATCGATTTGGATTAATGATGATTGAACAACCGTTGGCCCCTGATGATATTATTGATCATGCTAAATTACAGCAGGTTTTAGGTACTCCTATCTGTTTAGATGAAAGTATAGAAACTGCTGCTCAAGCACGGAAAGCTATAGAACTTGGCAGCTGTCAGATTATCAATATTAAGATTGCTAGGGTTGGCGGATTAAGTGAAGCTCTGTTGATTCATCAATTCTGTCAAGAGAGAGAAGTCCCTGTCTGGTGTGGGGGAATGCTTGAATCGGGTATTGGTCGTGCTCATGCATTAGCTTTATCGACTTTACCAGGTTTCAGTCTGCCAGGTGATATTTCAGCAACAGATAGATATTGGGAAGAAGATATCATTACTCCTGAAGTGACACTTTCTGAAGACGGTTATATCGAAGTGCCAACAGGAGCGGGATTAGGATTTAAGGTGAATCAGGATTTGCTGGAGGGTTATACAGTGAAGAAAGAGGAGTTTGTTAAGTAGAGATTAATTACAATAATGTGGCACTTTTGTGCCACATTATTGAGTTGACAGTGTACAGTGAACAGTTTACAGTTAAGATCAAAACCTTAAAAAATTAAGACCTCTGAAATGCCTTATGTTGGCAGGTTTAGAGTGATTTTGATTTAAGTTTTTAATGGTTTTAACTGTCAACCGTCAACCGTAAACTGTACACTGATATATAGTGGCATTTTGCCACTATATATCAATTAAGTTTCGCTTAAGGTTTGGACAATTATCCTTACACAGTTTGGATAAGATTACCAATAAACTTAAGATATAGCTCAATTTTTAGGCTTATCAACTACAAGTCTTAATTGCAATAATTTAATAATTATGATATGATAAATATGGTTATGAATCTGTATATTAGGCTATATTATAGCAATATTTTGAGAACTGGAAGATATATAATCTTATCAAGATAAATAATTACTAAGCTAAAGAGTAAAGATAAAGAAAGAGATGAGAATAATGTCTATGACTGATACAATTTTTGCTACAGATAAAAAACTATATCAATTGCTAAAAACTGGGGTTAATCGGGCTCGAAAAGAGCAGCGGAGCTTATTAGTCAGTCTTGATCGACAGTTACCAGCTTTCGATCCCCTTGCATACTTTGCAGTTGGACGTCAACTATTTGAGAAAACCCTTTTGTGGGGAAGACCTACTAGTGATTTTTGCTTAGTTGGTCTAGGAGCTAGTCGGACTGTCGCTGCTGAAGGTAGGGAGCGTTTTTCTGTCGTTAAAAAGGCTTGGTCTGAAATTTTAGAAGGAGCTATTATAGATAATTCTGCCTGCTTGAATGGTACAGGGCCACTCTTAATGGGTGGTTTTAATTTTACTCCTCAACAGCAGCTATCTGCTATTTGGGCCAACTATCCTGATGCTATGTTGGTACTACCAAGATTTCTTCTGACTATGTCGCAAGGGGAATATTGGCTGACTACAAATATTATGGTTGGGCCAAAGAGTAAGGTTGATGAGCTGATAAAAAAGGTAGAGCAGGAGTGGAATATGATTGAAAGAAAGGCTACTCAGAGGAGTTGGAGGAAGACCTTCAGTACTGAAATTAAGTTGCAGGAAGGTGAAGTAGAAAGTTGGAAGGCAACTGTAGAGCAGCTTACTCAAGATATAAAGGATGAACGGTTAGAAAAAGTTGTGTTGGCCCGACAAGTAGATGTCAAGGCTGAACAGTCTTTTTCAACTACCTGTATTCTTGATCGATTACGGAATAAATATCCGACCTGCTATATTTTTGCAGTTGGGCAAGGAGATGAATGCTTTCTGGGAGCTACCCCTGAACAGTTGGTTAAGTTTGAAGGTGATCAACTTCAAACAAGCTGTTTAGCTGGCTCTACTGCACGGGGAAGCTCAAAAAGGGAAGATCAACTGTTAGGTAATCAACTTCTTAATAGTGAGAAGAACCAGCATGAACACCTGATAGTACTGCGGAGTATACGTAACTCTTTGCAAAAAGTCTGTTTAGAAATTAATATCTCTGAAAAGCCAAAATTATTGAAATTAGACAATGTACAACATCTTCATACTCCGATAACTGGTCGGTTAAAGCCTGATTTTTCTCTATTTGATTTGGTTAAGGAATTACATCCTACTCCTGCTATAGGGGGACTACCAAAGAATATAGCTCTCGAACTTATTCGCAAGAGGGAAGGGATCGACCGTGGCTGGTATTCTGCTCCTGTTGGCTGGATCAATGCTACTGGGGATGGAGAATTTGTAGTAGCTATTCGTTCTGCTTTGGTGAAGGATGATAATGCCTATCTTTATGCTGGTTGTGGAATTGTAGCTGATTCAGAGCCAGAAGATGAATATCAAGAAACATGCTTAAAGTTACAACCGATTTTATCTGCATTAAAGGGGGAGCTTAATGAATTCACAGCAAATAACGAATGATTATCTAACAGCTTTTATTGATGAATTAATTAAAGCTGGATTAAAGCATGTCTGCTTATGTCCTGGATCAAGATCGACACCTTTAGCTATGATCTTAGCTAAAAAAGAACAAATTAAGATTTGGCGCCATATAGATGAACGTTCAGCAGCTTTTTTTGCTTTAGGCAGGGCCAAAATAACCCAAGAACCAGTGGCTTTAGTCTGTACTTCAGGAACTGCAGTAGCCAACTTCCTGCCAGCAGTTATTGAAGCGAACCATACTCGAGTTCCTTTATTACTGTTAACTGCTGATCGCCCCCCTGAGTTACAGAATATAGGGGCACCTCAAGCTATTGATCAGACGAATTTATATGGAACCCATGTTAAGTGGTCTGTTGAAATGGCCTTGCCTGAAGTGACAGAAGATATCTTGCACTATGTTCGTACCACAGCTGGACGAGCTGTTGCAACTGCTAAGGACTCTCCTGCTGGACCAGTTCATCTAAACTTTCCATTCCGTAAGCCATTAGTTCCTCTGGCTGGGGATAAAACTGAACAACCAAGCTCTCTTGGATGGAGCGGACGAAAGAATAATCAAGGTTATGTTACTGTTGCACAGGCACCGCGTAAGTTTGAACAAACTCAATTAGAAGAGTTGGCTTCTGATTGGGCTAAGGTAGAGCAAGGATTGATTATCTGTGGACCTCAGATTGGTAAAGAGCTATCAACTTCGGTTGTTGAACTGGCTGATCAGCTTAAATTTCCAATTCTAGCTGATCCTTTATCACAACTTCGTTGTGGTAGCCATAATCAGGAGCTTGTGATTGATAAATATGATGTTTTTTTGAGAAATGAAAAGTTTTGCGAATCCTATCAGCCTGAAGTTATCATTCGTTTTGGAGCGATGCCTACTTCTAAGGCCATCTTTCTCTATTTAAAGAAGCATCAGCAAGCTAAACAGATTGTGATTGATCAGGGAGCTGGGTGGCATGATCCTACTGCTCTAGCAGCTCAATTTCTCTATGTAGAGCCGAATTTATTCTGTTCAATGCTAGCAGAAGAGTTAAAAGGCAGTGATTATCCAACTGGAAGTACTGATTGGTCTGCAAGGTGGTTAAAAACTAGCAGAATTACTGAGCAAGCAATTGAAGAGCGACTTGGTGATTATGATGATCTCTTTGAAGGTCGAATCTTTACTGAACTAGCAGAAATACTTCCTGATAAAGCGACCCTTGTTGCTGGAAATAGTATGCCAGTTCGTGATTTGGATACCTTTTTTGCTAAGACAGATAAAGAGATTAAGCTGTTAGCTAATCGAGGTGCAAATGGAATAGATGGTGTTGTTTCTACTGCTTTAGGAGTAAGTACTACCACTGATGATCCAGTGCTACTTGTGATCGGTGATCTATCATTTTATCATGATCTTAATGGTCTATTAGCTGCTAAGCTTCATCAATTGGATCTATCGATAATTGTGGTCAATAATGATGGAGGAGGGATCTTCTCGTTCCTCCCTCAGGCAGAATATCCTGAATACTTTGAAGAGCTGTTTGGAACACCGATTGGGCTTGATTTTGAGCATGTTGTTCAGATGTATCAAGGGGATTTCGTCAAGGTAGATACTTGGTCAGCTTTTAATAGTGCTGTTGAACAGAGCATGATAGACGGTGGGTTGCAAGTTATCGAAATTCGTACTGACCGTCAGGTAAATGCAGCTAGACATCGTGAGATGTGGGAGGTAGTAACTGCTGCTTTGCAAAAAAATGATATAATCTAGTTGATAGTTGATAGTTGATAATTGATAATTGGTAATTAAAGATCAAGTTCTTAAAGATAACATAGTTAATTTGTTTACAATTGTTTCAAATTAAAGATTTATTATATAGTGTGTGGGTGAAAAATCATAAGTTCAAAGGTTTTTAAAGTTCTTGACTTTAACTGACACTCATTACTCACACTGACACAATAGATGCTGAAGACTGTTAGCTGATAGCTGACAGCTAAATAAATGAAAGGAAGTGTAAATCATGGAAGCAAAGTGGGAATCATTTGGAGATTACACAGATATTGTATATGAGAGATATCAAGGAATTGCTAGAATTACTATTGATCGACCGGAGGTTCGTAATGCTTTCCGACCAGAAACGGTGATGGAGTTGATGGATGCTTTTGCTCGAGCCAGAGAAGATCATGAAGTAGGTGTCATTATTTTGGCTGGTGCTGGAGAGAAAGCTTTCTGTGCCGGAGGAGATCAGAACGTAAAAGGTGAAGGAGGTTATGTTGGTGATGATGGGGTGCCTCGGTTAAATGTACTCGATTTACAACGTCAGATTAGAACTTTACCTAAGCCAGTTATTGCTGCTGTTTCAGGTTATGCTATTGGTGGTGGTCATGTATTACATTTAATCTGTGATCTTACAATTGCAGCAGATAATGCAGTCTTTGGACAGACTGGCCCTAAGGTTGGTAGTTTCGATGGTGGGTATGGAGCAACTTTGTTGGCCCGCACTGTAGGACATAAAAAAGCTAGAGAAATTTGGTATCTATGTCGCCAGTATTCAGCTGAGGAAGCTTTGGATATGGGGTTGGTTAATACTGTAGTACCACTTGAAGAGTTTGAAGCTGAAACGATTAAATGGGCCAACGAGATTCTAGAAAAGAGCCCAACTGCTCTCAGATTCCTTAAAGCTTCTTTCAATGCTGATACAGATGGATTGGCAGGTATTCAACAGCTTGCAGGAGATGCGACACTTCTTTATTACTTGACAGAAGAAGCTCAAGAAGGAAAGAAAGCCTTTCTAGAAAAGCGGAAACCTAACTTTGATCAATTCCCTCGCTTCCCTTAATAATATAGAACTATCGAAGCAGAAAGGAGAGGTACGTTATGGGAATTAATCAACAGATAGATGAAGTAACTAAAGTTCAAGCCTGGGTCATGGCAGCAAGATTACCGACATTACCAGCGGCAATAGTGCCAGTACTGGTAGGTACAACTGCTGCTGTGCGGTATGGTTATTTCAATCTGTCAGTAACTATAGTAACACTGTTAGTAACATTGTTGATTCAAATAGGAACAAATTTAACTAATGATTTATATGACTTTAAAAAAGGTAGTGATACTGAAGAACGTCTTGGTCCAACGAGGGTAACACAGACCGGTCTTCTTTCAATTAAAGAAGTTATTGCTGGAATCTGGATTACCTTTGGACTGGCTTTTTTAGCCAGTCTCTATCTAATCCAGATTGGTGGGTGGCCAATCCTTGTGATTGGTATAGTGAGTATCATTTCAGGTATTCTTTATACTGCTGGTCCATGGCCGCTAGGTTATCATGGGTTGGGAGATCTCTTTGTCTTTATCTTCTTTGGATTGGTTGCAGTAATGGGTACTTTTTATCTCCATACTGGTAGCATTAACTTATTCTCGCTTTATGTTTCTCTGCCAGTTGGCTTTTTAGTAACAAATATCATAGTTGTCAATAATCTACGGGATATTAAGACAGATCGGAAAGCAAATAAAAAGACTCTAGCTGTACGTTTAGGTCGGCAGAAGACCTGTATCCAATTTACAATCTTGATTGTAGGAGCTTATCTAATTCCAATCTTACTCTGGGTTAATGGAATGTTGGCTACTAATCTTTTCTGGCTTCCATTATTGACCTTGCCATGGGGTGGGCGTCTGGTTAGGAATGTTTTTCAAGTGAGTGGTACTGCACTTAATCTGACTTTGAAAGATACCGGTAAATTACATCTGATTTTTGGATTACTTTTTGCTATTAGTCTGCTGTAGATTAGAAAGGAGATAGTCATGAAAGATTGGCTCAGTAAACGCACTCATATTTCACCTGATAGAACTGCAGTAATTACTACACAAAGCCAATGGTCATTTTCAGAGCTTAATAATCAAGCTATAGAATTGGCCCAGCGGTTGGCCCATTGTGGAGTAAGTTCTGGTGAGCGGGTAGCTGTTTTAATGTATAATAGTTTAGATTTTGTTCGAGTGATCTATGCTTTGAATAAATTAGGAGCTATATTAGTTCCTTTGAACACTCGCTTAACCATTTCAGAGATAGACTTTCAACTACAAGATGTTGAAGCTTCATTACTAATCTATGATGAACAAACTGAAGAGTTAGCACTTGAATTAAACTTAAGAGATAAAGTAAAGATTACAGAATTGCCACAGAAGAAAGTAGAAATTTCATTACAAGAGCAGCATCAAGAATCTGATCTGCATAGTATTATTTATACTTCAGGTACAACTGGTAATCCTAAGGGAACTTTATTGACTTACGGAAATTATTGGTCGAGTGCTATGGGTTCTCTTCTGAATCTAGGTCTCTATGATGGCGATTGTTGGCTGGCTTGCTTACCCCTCTTTCATGTAGGAGGGCTTTCTATTTTAATCAGGAGTGTGATTTATGGTATTCCAATGATGCTCTATTCTTCTTTTGAGCCAGAGGTGATCAATCAGGCTATAGATGAAGGCACGGTAAGCCATATTTCACTGGTTAGTAATATGTTACTGCGAATGCTAAATCAACGTAATGATCGACCTTATCCTGAAACCCTCCGCTGTTTATTAGTAGGTGGTGGACCAGTATCTGAACAACTCTTAAAACGTTGTGCTCAAATAAAAGCACCTGTAGTTCAAACTTATGGTCTAACTGAAACTACTTCCCAAGTAGCTACCTTAGCTCCAGAAGAAGCCTTAAATAAATTAGGTTCAGCTGGAAAGCCACTATTTCCGACTGAACTCTATATTGCTGATCAAAAGGGCCAATCGGTAACTTCTGGTACAGTAGGGGAGATCGTAGTTAAAGGGCCAACCATTACGCAAGGCTACTTTAATAAACCGGAGGCAACAGCAGCTGCTATTCAAGATGGCTGGTTACAGACAGGTGATCTAGGCTACTTAGATGATAATGGTTATCTTTATGTTGTTGATCGGTTACATGATCTAATTATTAGTGGTGGTGAAAATATCTATCCTGCTGAAGTAGAGGATGTACTGACTAATTATCCAAATGTCGAAGCAGCTGGGGTTATTGGAGAATCCGATGAGCAGTGGGGTCAGGTACCAGTGGCATATGTTAAAGTTAAGGCGGAAGTTGATCAAGAAGAGCTAGTTACCTTCTGCCGAGAGTATTTAGCTGGTTATAAAGTACCAAAATCTATCTATTTTGTTACAGAATTGCCTCGAAATGCGACAGGTAAGTTGATGCGACGGAAACTAACAGAGCTGACTATAATAAATAATTAAAATAGGAGTTAAAAATGAAAAATTATAATTCAGTTAAACCTTTATTTTATCGAGATTTAAATAAATCAGAAGAAAATGTATTAGTTTTAATTCATGGTGGCTTTAGTAATGGTTATCTGACTTGGAAGAGGCAGATAGATACTCTTGCTGAAGACTATCGGTTAATTATCTGTGATCGGAGAGGGCATGGGAAGAGTCCCCAACAACCACAACCATATACTATTGCTCAGGATGCACAGGATATTATAACTATTTTAAATGAAGCAGGGGTAGATTCTTTTCATCTTATTGGTCATTCCTATGGAGGGCTGGTAGCTATTGAACTTGCTAACAATCTAGCAGATCAGATTTTGACTCTACATTTATTAGAGCCTCCGTATTTGAGCTTACTTCCTAATGACCCTGATGTAAGTTCATTAAACAAGAAAATAAAATCTCTCTTCCAGCAAGGTTCTGAGTTGGGGGTTGAGGGGGTAGCTGAAGGATTCTTTATGACAATTATCGGTGCTCAAGCTGTCAAGCAGTTACAGGACTCACCAGCTTGGCAGAAGATAATCAATGAGACAGAGCGTTTACTTGCTGAAAAATATTCAGGAGAATATCCAGCAGACAGAATTAAAAACTTATCTCTGCCTGCTTATATTTATACTGGTGGGAGGAGCCATCCAGGATTGCGTAAGATTGCTTATGAGATTGCTAAGAAGTTATCAACTGCTAAGTTGATCGATCTTTCTGAGGCGACTCATGATCTACCACGAACTCAGCCACAGTTTGACGAGGCTTTGTTGGCTAATATTGAGGAATAAAGTGTCAATGCCAGTGATTTGTGTCAGTAAAAAAGCAAGGTTTAAGACTCTATGAAGGGTTAAAGGGTTTGATTTTGACAGACTACAGACACTGACACAGAATACTGCCATTACATATTTAACCTCAACTTTAAACTTAACCTAAAGTTGTCTAAAGACAACTTTGTTCTTTGACAGGAGGAAAGTATGAATCTTTTTTTAGGAATTATGATAGTGATCTTATGTATTACTAGCTTGATAGGAGTTATTGTACCTTTGGTCCCAGATACTATCTTATTATGGGTTGCTTTCTTTCTAGGTAGATTTTTTGAGCCGCCGGTAAGTATACCTGCTAGTTTCTGGATTGTAATGTTACTAATGACTATAGTAATGTTGAGTTCAGATTTTATTGTTAATAGCTTTTTTATCAAGAAGCAGGGTGGGACGAAGTGGACAATATTAGCTGGGGCTATAGGTCTCTTTGTTGGCCCTTTGACTTTAGGACCAATAGGGATTATAGCTGGTCCTTTTGTGATAGTTTTTATGGTAACTTTCTTTGTAGAGCAGATTGGTGGGAGATTGGCCCTAAAAAGGGCACTGGGTACGATAATTGCTTTTTTTAGCAGTAGCATTATAAAGATTGGATTGCAGTTAGTAATAATCAGTTGGTATCTTTATTTTGTTGTTCGTTAGAGAAGGTTTGTTGGCTAGTTTTTTTATTTTTGAGTTTATTAAGTAAAGAATTAACTTTTTTTAAAATTAACTAGTACAACGTGTAACTTAAAGTTTATGTGATTTTTGAACAAGAAATTAAGCAAACTGGAGGTTGAAGACTGATTGTCGTTATATGTTTGAATTTAGACTTTGAACAGCATTTGTTTAATTATTTAAAGGAATAAACCATTAAACCAAGAATATAGTATTAACTCCCCTCTTTAATTTAAATTTTAGTAGTTGAGTAGGGAGAATAAATGGAGAAAGGGATTGAGAGTATGAAAGAAAAACTAGTAATTCCTAGTTGTTTTGGAGTGGCATTTGTTTGGTTTACTACCCATTTTGGAGGTGGATTTGCTTCGGGTAGGCAGGTAGCTGAATTTTATGTGACCTATGGTTGGTTCGCTATCTTTATGCCGATTATAGCGATGGCAATTAATGGGTTAGTTTTTTATTATGCTTGGGATTTTAGTGTTAAACATCAGGTTTTTGATTATAAAAGTTGGACTGATAAATTTTATAGTCCTTATCAAAAGATTTTTTCTAATTTATATGAGTTAGTTTTTGTGATTACGATGTTTGTAGCAACTGCTGTTGGTTTTGCAACAGGAGGGGAGATTATAGAAGAGGCATTGGGTACACCTTATATAATTAATACTCTTATGATTGCTGTTATTATATTTTTATTGACTATTTTTGGAGCTAAGTTAATACGTAAGGTAGCTACTATTGTAGCAATAGCTTTGATTATTGGAGTAGGAATTATTTACGGTACTAATGCTGTGGTTAGTTTTCCAGCTGTTATGGATTTAGTTGCTAGTCAAAGAACAGAGACAAGCTTTTTAGCAGCAGCATGGAGAATGCTTTTATATGCCAGCTTTCAAGCTTTAGCAGTTGGAGCATACGTGGCAGTAGCTGATGCTTTAAATGATGGAGAAGATGTTAAGAAAGCAGGAATGATAGGTTTTGCTATTAATGCTATATTACTAACTTTAGCAAGTATAACTGTGTTGGCCCACTATCCTGAGGTACTTGATATTCCAGTACCGACAATTTATGTAGTTAGAGAAGGAGTAGGCGGGGCTTTTGCAGAAGGATTGATTTCGGTTTTAATTTTATTTGGAGCAGTCTCTACTGGGGTTAATTTTGTTTTTGGTGGAGTTAAAAGGATTGTTGCTTGGTGGCCTGGAGAGGTTGAAGAGCAAAAAGAACGGAAGAGAGCGATTATTGCTTCATTAATCTTTGTTATTTTGACTTGGTGTATAGCATTATTTGGTTTGATCCCACTTGTGGCTAGAGGTTATGATTTGTTAGGGATTTTAGGGATACCTATGATTATAATTCCTGTCTTATATAAATTATTGTTATCGAAAGATGCCGAATCTACTTTAGCTAAAGATGAGAATATTTAATGATTACTGTTAATTAAGAAGGAGGATAATACTTTGAAGATTATTGTACTAATTAAACAAGTTCCTGAAATGGAACGGGTCAAATTTGATACAACAAGAGGGGTAATTAATCGTAAATCAGCTGGAGTTGAGATTAATCCTTTTGACTTGAATGCACTAGAGGCAGCACTGCAAATTAAAGAAGAGTTTGCTGCAGAAGTAATTGCTTTAAGTATGGGGCCAACTCGGGCTGAAGGAGTTATCAAAGAAGCGATAGCCAGAGGGGCTGATGATGGAATTTTATTGACAGATAGAAAGTTTTCTGGTGCAGATACACGGGCAACTGCATACTTATTAGCTAGTGCGATTGATAAGATTGGAAATGTTGATTTAGTGATAGCAGGGGAGATGACTGTAGATGGAGATACTGCTCAAGTTGGCCCGCAGACTGCTGAATATTTAGGGTTGGCCCATATAGCTTATGTAACAAAATTAGAGGAGATAACAGAAGATTATTTAACGGTAGTTGCTCCGACTTGGGATGGTAATTACTCAAAAAAGATTAATTATCCAGGTCTAATAACAGTGACCAAAGATTTAAATACCCCTCGGTTACCTTTATTGAAGCGAAAGTTGGAGGTTAGAGAAGCAGAAGTTGAAAAATGGGGGATTGCTGATTTCGAAACTGAGTTAGACCCTCAAGATGTAGGCCTAAAAGGTTCTTGTACTCGAGTAAGAAAGATTGAAGTTCCTTCTCCAGTTGAACGAGAGGGTAAGATGTGGACAGGAGATCAATTAAGAGAGGCGATAACAGAAGTAGCTCAAATCTGCCAGGAAAAAGATAGGATGGGAGAATGATAATATGACTGAAAAAGAGTATAATGGGATCTTTGTTTTTGCTGAACAGAGAGGTGGAGAGATCCATCATGTTAGTTATGAATTATTAAATAAAGCAGAGGAGTTGGCTGCTGAGCTAAATTGTCCTATTTTTGCTGCTTTGCTAGGGCCAACAGGGATTAAAGCAGAAGAGTTGATCTATCGGGGAGCTAATAAAGTTTATTATCTAGAAGATCAAGCTTTTGGACAACCTGATGAATTATTTTATAAGGAAAACTTAGTTGATTTAATAGATGAGTTAAAGCCAGAGATTATCTTAGTTGGAGCAACCAATTTTGGACGTTCTTTAGCACCTCGAGTCGCTGCAGCCTTAGATACAGGATTGACTGCTGATTGTACTGAGCTTAGGGTTGATCAAGCAGGAAAGTTGTTACAGATTAGACCTGCTTTCAGTGAGAATATATTGGCCCAGATAGAGACAGTGACTTATCCTCAAATGGCTACAGTTAGATATAAAGAGTTTGTAGAACGGAAGCGTGATGGGACTTTAGAAGGGGAGATTATCAAAAAGAGACCGACTAAAGTCCAAGATCAGAGTGTAGAAATTTTAGAGTTACTAGAGCAACAGGAGATTAATATTGCAGAAGCGGAAGTAGTTGTAGCAGGAGGGAAAGGGATTAAAAAGGCGGCTGGTTTTGAATTGTTACAGAGATTAGCTACTGAGTTAGGAGGAGTAATTGGTGCTTCACGGGATATTATTGATGTGGGTTATCTTTCTAAAGAATACCAGATCGGTTATAGTGGCTATCGGATAGCTCCTAAAATATATATTGCTTGTGGTATTTCAGGTGCTCCTCAGCATGTTGCAGGAATTAAAGAAGCAGATAAGATAATAGCTATCAATACAGATCCATCTGCTCCGATCTTTGAAGTTGCTGATTATGGAATTGTAGGGGATCTGTATCAAGTGATTCCAAGGTTGATTGAGGAGGTAGAAGAAGATGAAAGAAGAGATAATTAAAAAGTTAGAAGAGATAGTTGGCCCTAATTGGGTAGATACTGACTCTGAGCGGGTTATAAGCTATAGTAGAGAACAGACCAATAATGCCTATGATCTAGTAACTCCTCAACCAGTTGAGGGTAGTGTGATAGTAAAGCCAGCAGGAGCTCAAGAGATAGCTGAAGTTCTTAAATATGCTAATCAAGAGTTGATTAAGGTAATACCTAAAGGAGCAGGGACAGGTCTTTCTGCTAATGCAATTCCTACTGAACCTAGTATAATTCTTTCAGTGGAGAGGTTAAATAGTATCCTTGAGGTAGATGAAGAGAATTTAATGGTTAGTTGTGAGACCGCTGTAACCTTAGGTGATTTAATTGAAGAATTAAAGAAGAATGATAAACTTTATTTTCCTCTCCACCCAGGAGATGAAGGGGCACAGATTGGTGGTATGGTTGCCATGAATGCTGGAGGAGTTAGGGCTGTTAAGCATGGTATAATGCGCGATCAAGTCAAAGGTTTAGAAGCTGTCCTTCCTACAGGAGAAATAGTCAGTTTTGGTGGTAAGTTTGGTAAGTTGCTTAAAAATAATGCAGGTTATGATTTGATGCAGTTGCTGATTGGAAGTGAAGGAACCTTAGGGGTTATCACTAAAGTGGTTTTGAAGCTTTATCCAGAACCTAAAGCGACTGGAACTTTGATTATTCCTTATCAAAAACGGCGTAATGCTTTCCAAACAGTTCCTAAAATATTGCAAGAAGGGATCATCCCGATGGCTATTGAATATATGGAGAAAGAAGAGATTGAAGATGCTGCACAAGGTATAGGTAAAGAGTGGCCAAGCAAAGAAGGCGACTCTTATTTGATGGTGATTCTTGCTGAAGATAAAGAGGATACTCTGTATGATAAAGCAAAGGTAATTGGAGAGATTTGTGAAGAAGTAGGAGCAGGGGAGATTTTAATTGCTGAGACCAATGCAGAACAGCAGAATATTTTAGAGATTCGTAGTCATGTCTTACCTGCAATTGCAGATAAGATTGTTGACAGTCCGGATGTTACTGTACCACGTAGTAAACTTGCTGAGTATTTAGATCAACTTGATCAATTAGCTGAAAAGTATAATACCAAGATTCCTGTAATTGCCCATGCGGGAGATGGTAATCTTCATCCGATTATTTTAAAGGAAGAAGGAGAAGTTCCTAGTTATTATGATCAGCTGAAGGAAGAAATTTATCAAATAGCTGTTGAACTTGGAGGAACAGTTACTGGGGAGCATGGGGTTGGAATGTTACGCTTGAAATTTTTACCCTTACAACTCAGTCAAGCAGAGCAACAAATAATGTGGAAGATCAAAGAAGCTTTTGATCCCAATGAAATTTTAAATCCAGGTAAAGCAGTGGTTAAAGTTTTGAATTAATTTTAAAGTATAGATTAAAAGCCCCCTTTCTTAAGCTTAAGAAAGGGGGCTTTTTGCTGGTGGTCTATTAGGTAAGGTTATTTCAACATTGAATTTGACTCCTTTCAATTGCTTATCCTCCGAGAGTAATATCTTGTTGATCATACCAGTTAAGTGCTTGATAGAAGTGTTCTTCTTTAAAGTCGGGCCAATACTCCTCAACAACATAAAAATCGGAATAAACAGATTGAGCTGGTAAAAAGCCACTCAGTCTTCGTCTATTGCCCCAGCGAATAATCAGATCGATTCGAGAGATATCTTTTGATTGTAAGGAGCCAATTATCCCTTGTTTAGATCTTGTTTCATTTTGATTTAGATTACTTAGATCCCAATGCCAACCGTAATTGACAAGGAAATTGACTTTAATCTGTCCTTCTTCTGTAGTTGTTCGTGTTGTATATGGTAATAACTCTTCAGGAAACATAGGAGATTCTGTATTACCAACTACTAAGATTGAAGCTTCTTCTTGGGCAATAATTTTAACAGCTTCGATACATGCTTTAGTAAAGGCTTGAGTTTGAACAGCACGCCTTTTGGTATTATCTACTGTAAAACCATAAAAGGTTAATTCTTTGATCCCCATTTCTTGGCAGAGTTTAAATACTTCTAAGCCGGGTTTGAGTCCATGGGCATAACCTTCTTCTTTACCTAACCCTCTAGCTTGGGCCCATCTTCTATTACCATCAGGAATGATTCCTATATGTTCTGGAATTCTCATTTAAGCTCCTCCTTTACCATAATCTAGGTTTAGTATTGGGATTAGTAAGGAGGATTATTCTTTAAAATATTTCAAATTTTACTTATTTTGAGTTGGATCTAAAATTATAAGATCCAAGCCAACTTGGGTAAGCATATTTATATAATCAGTTTCGAGCTTAATTGAATCTGTTTCAGTATGACTAATTTTGAGAGCAGTTAATAAATTTAAATTTTCTTTGATTGATTTAATTGCTGTTAAAATTTGTTGAACTGAATTTTGTTTAGGACTAATTTTAATATTAGGTAAGTCAACTATAATTTCTTCTTTTTGCAATCCAAATTCTGTAAGTAGCTTAAGGTTGTTTTCTATAGTAACCATTATTTTTTCTACAGTAATAGGTGGAGCTTCTATTAAAGTTGGGACTAAAGTAGTTGCTCCATACTTCCTAACTAAAGTTAATATTCTTTCTAGTTTTTCTTGTTTAGGGTTGACTAGTTGAACCACTGGTTTACCTACTATTGATTGTAAAGCAATTTCTAACAGTTCTGGTTTTTCTAATTTAAGGGCCAACGGCAGTCTAGTTCTTATTTGGACAGTATTAATTATTTTTTTAATCTGTTCTGGCTCAGTCAAATTAGAGAGGTTGCAGCTGATAATATCTGCACCTGCCTGCTCTTGAGTAGTAGTTGCTTGATCGAGCAGTTTAGTCTTATTGTTCTCTAATTCGGCTGCTAAATCTGTTGGTTTAGTAGAATCAATTTTATCTCCAATGATGATCGGTTTTTCTTGACTAAGGCTCAACTGTTGGGTGCGGCTAGCTAATTTTGTTCCTGTTTGTTCAGGTTTTGATTTAGGCTTGAGATCTTTAATCTCTCTTCTTAACAAGCTGATATAATCTGGATTTGAGCCACAACAGCCCCCAATAATATTTGCTCCTGCTGCAACAAATTCTGTCCCATAGCTGGCCATCTCTTCAGCCTCCATAGGGAAGATAGTTTGATTATTTTCATCTAGAATTGGTAATCCAGCATTTGGTTGGACTGCCAAGTAGCTAGCTGTCTGTTGGTCCATTATGTGGATGATCTTGGTTAACTCTGCTGGGCCAAGGCCACAGTTGGCCCCGATTATATCTGCTCCAGCTGCTTGTAAAACGGTAATAGCAGTTGCAGGATCGGTACCGGTCACTGTCCGTTGGCCCGTTTCATAAGTCAAGTTACAGATGACAGGTAAGGATGTATTTTCTTTAACCGCAATCAGTGCTGCTTTGGCCTCTTGTAAATCGATCATCGTTTCGATATTAACTAGATCTACTCCAGCTGCTGCTAAAATTTCAGCCTGTTGAGCAAAGACTTGATAAGCTTCTTCAAATGATAGAGCACCCATCGGCTCGAACAATTTACCAGTAGGGCCAATTGAAGCTGAGATGAGTGTATTCTCAGTTGCAGCTTCTTGAGCTAATTTGACGGCTGTAGTATTGATCGCTTCTAGTTCTTCGCTCAGACCATACTTTGCTAGCTTAATACTGTTGGCCCCAAAGGTATTGGTCTGGATAATATCGCTCCCAGCTTCTACATAACTAGCATGAATCTCCTTTAATATCTGCGGATAGGTTAGATTCAAATTTTCTGGGCAATTTCCAACCTCTAAACCCTTATTTTGTAATTCTGTCCCCATTGCTCCATCCAAGATTAATATTTCTTCCTTTAATCTGTTTAATAGTTGACTCATGATTTATCTGCTCCCTTTAAAGATTAATTAAGTTTTAATGTTTATTTTTGGTCCTTTTTCTTTACTAGTTACTAACAACTAATAACATTACAAAAAAGATGATATTTTTACATGGTATGTAATGAAAAAATCTCTTCTTAAGAGAAGAGATGGTGGATTAATCATAGTCCCTTCTCTCATCTTCCAGAAAATTGACTTCTGTAGGAATTAGCACCACTGTAGCAATATGCTACTGGTTGCCGGGTTTCATCGGGCCAGTCCCTCCACCACTCCGAATAAGAGATGAATCTTTATTTGGTTATTTTAAATAATTATAACACTACCTTTAGAAAATGTCAAAGAGAAAATCAAAAGTTGTCCTATCTGTTAACTATAGATTGATTATACTAGTTTTAGTTACTTGTAAAGTGAAACTTTATTACAATTATGTGTCACAAAGTGACACATAATTGAGTTGACAGTGTACAGTGAACAGTTTACAGTTAAGATCAAA
>NZ_JALKBX010000056.1 GCF_023227745.1 Natroniella acetigena
AAGAGTGAAATGGTTTTTCCACTCGTAGGAGAAGCTCCATCTAAATCTTGTTTCTGATTTAGGTGGAGAGGTTCACATTAAGATTATATGCTATAATCTATAGTAAGGAGGTAGGGAAAATGAGGATTGATAGTTTAAGAAACTATGATTATTTTTCTCAGCTGACAGATAAAGAGTTAGCAGAAGTTGCAAAGGTAGTAAGAACTAAAGAATACAAAAAAGGAGAGATTATCTTTTTTGAAGGTGAAGCAGGTAATGCTTTATTTATGCTAGAAAAGGGCAAGATTAAGTTAGTTAAGATGAAAGAGAGTGGAGAAGAACAGATTCTTACTATTTTAAAATCAGGTAGCATCTTTGCAGAAGTAATTATCTTTGATGAGGCTGATTATCCTGCTACAGCAATAGTATTAAAAGATTCAATAGTTGGAGTAATAAGTAAGGATGATATGGAAAATTTGATTAAAAAGATTCCTAAACTTTCTTTGGAATTATTAAAGATTATGAGTAAACGCTTAAGAAGAGCACAAAAGATGGTAGAGAATTTAGGCTTACATAATACAGAGACTAGAACGACCAATATATTAATTTATCTAGCTTCTGAGTATGGAAGTGCTAATCAAGAGATAGAGCTTGAACTATCGATTAGTCAACAGGAGTTGGCCAATTTAATTGGTAGCTCAAGAGAGACTGTCTCTCGAATTTTAAATAACTTTAAAGATCAAGGCTTAATTGATACTGCTCGACAAAAGGTTATTATTAAGGATTTAAAAGGATTAGAAAAATTAAATTAAGTTGCTGTTGGCCAATTTCTAATATTAGAAATTGGCCAAATATATTATTTGAGTTTATTATTAACTACAAAGTTTGAAATTATTGATAGAAGATTGAATTATGTTTATAAATAATTAGGAAAAGCCATAATAAGTTATGAGGTGATAAAATGTTAGAAGATATTTTAGTTCAATCTTCTCCAATATATCCATTATGGGCTTTAATTATGTTGATTTTATCGTTGCTACTTGTTGATCGAAAGAGCTATAAATATTTATTACCACATGGCATTTTAGGTGCAATAATTACTGGTGTTATTTTATTAATTTTTAGTGATTTAATAAATGCTTGGGAGTATATAGAGGCTGAGCCTTATATAATGCTAGGTATCCCTGTTTTTATTGGAATTGCTTGGTTTGCTACAATTATTATCTTTTTATGGGCTCTTCCTAGAGAAGAATCCCATTGGATATCGTATCTATATATTGCTTTATATGCTTTTTTAGGGGCAGGGTTAGATAACTTTTTTCATAATCTAGGACTTAGACTATATGCAGACTGGTATGGAGCTTGGATCTGGTTTTTTGTTCTTTATTTTAATTTTTGGATAAATTATAAGATTTATTTATTCCGTAAGAATAAAAAATTATAAGGATATTCACTTAGGGCCAACGTTACCTGCTTTCTTATCAGAAAATGTAGCTAATGTATTAGTAGATAAGTTTGGAATTGCTGGTATTGGAGAAGTTGAAGAAGATATTGATATGTTTTTAGCTTAAATAATATAATTTTGCTTCGCCCCTTGGAATTTGATTTCAAGGGTTTTTTTTATTTATCTGTGATATATATCATAGATTAAAAAGATAAATCAATATATAATTTAATCAGCATATAACAAAGATTAATATTTTGATTTTATGTTCTAAATTTAATTATCAATTATCAATTATAAATTATCAATTAACAAAGAGGGGGAGTTAAAAATGAGAAAGAGAGATATTATCACAATTGATAAGGATAAATGTAATGGTTGTGGAGAATGTGTAGTAGGTTGTCATGAAGGAGCGTTACAGATAGTAGATGGGAAGGCAAAGCTTGTAAATGAATCATTTTGTGATGGCTTTGGAGATTGTATTGGTGAATGTCCAACGGGAGCTTTAAAGATTGAAAAGAGAGAAGCAGAAGAGTTTGATTTAGAAGCAACAGCAGATCATGTTAAAAGTACTAGGGGTGAAGAAGCAGTTGAAGAGATGCTAAAAGCCCAAAAAGAACATGAAGAAGATAATGATCTGAAAATGCCAACAGGGGGTTGTCCTGGTAGTAGGATGAGAACGATTAAAAAGGATAAGAATAAAGAGAGTAACACTAAAAAGAGAAAGATAGAATCAGAGTTAGAACAATGGCCAATTCAATTACATCTATTACCGCCAACAGCTCCATATTTTAAAGAAGCTGACTTATTAATTACAGCAGATTGTGTACCTTTTGCTAATGCTAACTATCATCAAGAGATGCTTCAAGGTAAGGCATTAGCCATTGCTTGCCCTAAGCTTGACGATGGAAATGCATATTTAAATAAGTTGAAGGCAATAATTACAAATAATGATTTGAATAGTATTACAGTAGCTAGGATGGAAGTTCCTTGTTGTGGTGGTTTGACTAGATTAGTCGAGCAAGCTATAGCACAAACAGGTTCTAATTTAGAAGTTGAAGTTATAACTGTTGGAATTGATGGAGAGAGAAAATAATAATTTTATTATTAAAGCCAACCTTTTTTAAGGTTGGCCAATATATTTGGAGCTTTATATTCCAAGTTCTTCTCTCTTTTTATTAATATGTTCTTCAATTTCATCTGCAGCTTCAACTGGATTATTTCCTAAAGCTACTTTTCCCCCGGTAATCTTTTCTAAATCTTCAGTTAAAAACTTAGTCAATCTTTCTCCACCAGCAACTGGTGGGGTAGGTGATAGGTGAGTATATAAACCATAGGCTAAAGCAAACATAGCATCTATTGTAGCTTTTTGTTCTAGATATTGTGGAGCAGTTACTGCAACTGGAAGTTGTGAAGTATCTACTTCTAGGAAATTGGCCAATTCCGTAACTAACATAGAGATTCTTCCTGTATCAGTACAAGTTCCAAAACTAAGAACAGGAGGGATATTTAGTTGATTACAGACTGCTTGTAAACCTTCTCCAGCTTCTTTAATTGCCTCTAAATCTGCTAAACCAGCTACTTCTAAACCATGATTACCACAACCACCACTAATAATTAAAATATTACGTTTAATTAACTCTTTAGCAAGATTTACAGTCATATAGTCATGAGGGCCATTAGCTAAAGTAGTGCAATTTACAAGAGCAACTATTCCTTTGATATTTCCTTCTTTAATAACATCTACTAAAGGGTCAAGTTCCCCTCCTAATGCTTCTAAAATTGCTTCAGTTGAGAAACCTGAGATAGCTTTTTGGACTCTATTTGGAACGTGTGCTTCTATTTTTTCTTTTCGTTCTTTAAAGTTTTCAATGCCCATATCAATTAATTTATGTGCTGTATTTTCTACTTCAGTTGGTTTATAATCATAATTTTCCTCTACATTAGGAATTCTAACTAAATCATTAACTGAGACTAACTTAACTTGGTATTTATCTTCATATGGTTTTAAATTTGGTGGAGAGCAGTTTTCATCCATAGCAAAGATATCTACTGCACCAGTAGCTAAAACAGGTTCAATAGCTAACCAATTTCCAATTAATCCTCTAAAGACATCATCTATTTCAAAACGTTGTAAAATCTCTTGACCAGTCTCAATTGAACCAATAACTCTAATTCCTTTAGCACCTACTTTTTTGGCCTTTTCTTGGATTTCAGGATTGCGAGCAGCATAAATAGTTGCTATTCCAGTCCAAGGTTCATGTCCGTTAAACATAATATTAACATAGTCAGGATCTAAAATCCCCATATCTGTATCTACTTCATGAGGAGTAGGAGTACCAAATAAAATATCTTGTACCATCTCTAATCCTAATTGAGCTCCATAAATAGTAGCAATTCCAGCTCGCAATGCTTTTTTGGCCATTGAGATGTGATCGCCATCTACATTAGTTAAACAACTAGCTGTTGCATCTTTAATTTCATGCATTACTCCAGCAGGATAGATGGCCAAATCACGCCAAATCTCTTTACGAGGTTCTGGAGCAAATATTTCTACCATTTTTGGAGGTTGATCATAATTACTGCTCAATTGATTCATTAAAAAGTCTGCTAATTGGATAGCAATTTTTTCTTTACTTTGTTCAGTATTAATGCCAACGCTTTCTGCTAACCAGTTTAACTTGTTCTCATCAGTAATTTCGAAAGGAGTCTTCCCTTCTGCAGTTGATTTTAAGGTACGAAAAGCATTATAAGCATGATGAGTATAAGTACTTGTCCCCATAATATTTCTAAGAAGCATATCTCTCATTGCTATGGCATCAGGATCAATTCCACAAGTTCCAAGATCTGCTCCTGCCTTCTCTGAGATACGACAAGGACCATTAGTACATAACTGACAACTAACTCCATCGCTACAATAACCACATCTAATTTTATCTTGAGGATCAAACCTATCAAAGACATTACTTAAACCATCTTTATTAATTTTTTCATACATTTCTTGAACAGTTTGGTGAATACTAACTTTTCCGTCTGTTAGCTCTTGAATACCTGGGATTCTATCTGCCAAAAAAACCACTCCTTATATTTTATTTATATCAATTATATTATTTGTGAGGTAAAATAAAATATTCATTTAAAGATATTTTTTAGCAAGGTTCTATCTGTTTTTTTAGATCTTTCTTTCTCTTTAAACTTAATATAAGTTAAAGTTTAAAATTTTGCTTAAGTTTGATATAATAGTTCAAACTAGAGTAGAAAGGATGGAGTAGATGAACTATATTAGTACACGGGCCAACTATGAACAAGTGAGTGCTGCAGAAGCAATTAGATTAGGGATGGTTCCAACAGGAGGTTTATTTGTACCTGAGAAAGTACCGACTTTTTCTCAAGAAGAGATTTATAGGATGAAGGAGGATAGTTATCAAAACATAGCTTATAAAATATTAGAAAGGTATTTAACAGATTATACAGATGAAGAATTAAAGGATGTAATTAGATCAGCTTATAACGATACTAACTTTGACCATGCGGATATAGCACCAATTATTAAATTAGATGACAAATTATATATTTTAGAACTATGGCATGGGCCAACTGCTGCTTTTAAGGATATGGCATTACAGTTAATGCCACATCTATTAATTAAAGCTTTGGCTAAGGTTAAGCTTGATAAAGAGATCTTAATTTTAGTAGCTACTTCTGGTGATACTGGGAAGGCTGCTTTAGAAGGGTTTAAGGATGTAGAAGGGGTTAAAATTGTTGTATTCTATCCTCAAGGTGGTGTTAGTGAAGTACAAGAGCGCCAAATGCTAACAACAGGAGGAAATAATACTGAAGTTATAGCAGTAGAGGGTAACTTTGATGATTGTCAGAGTGTAGTTAAGGATATATTTGGTGATGATCACTTTAAAGAGTTGATTTCTAAGAATGGTTACCAATTTTCATCAGCTAATTCAATTAACTGGGGAAGATTATTACCACAGATTATCTATTACTTTGCTACTTATGCTTACTTATTACGTGATGGAGAGATTAAAGAAGGAGATAAGATTAATATTTCTGTTCCAACAGGTAACTTTGGGAATATTTTAGCAGCTTATTATGCTTACCAAATGGGACTACCTGTTAATAAATTTATCTGTGCATCTAATGATAATAAAGTCTTGACTGATTTCTTTAAAACGGGTATTTATGATATTAATCGTGATTTTAAACAGACTATTAGTCCTTCAATGGATATTCTAATCTCTTCTAATTTAGAAAGATTCTTGTTTGAAATGACTGGTCATGATGCTGATAAGATTAATAGTTATTATGAAAGCTTAAATGAAGAGGGTAAATTTGCAATTGATGAAGATACTAAAATAGCTATTAATGATCTTTTTGTAGGAGAATATGCTACAGAAGAAGAGACACAAAAGACAATTACTCAAGTCTTTAATAAATTTGATTATACATTAGATACTCATACAGCAGTAGGAGTTAAAGCTTATCAAGAGTATCAAAAAGAAGTAGGAGATAATATTGTAGCTGTAATTGATTCAACTGCTAATCCTTATAAATTCAGTAAGGCAGTCTTGGAATCTTTACAGGATATAGAAGAAGAGAACGAATTTAAAATCTTAAAAGAGTTAGAAGAGCTAACTGGATTAGAGATTCATCGTGGGTTACAAGGTTTAGAGAAGATGGAGATTAAACACAATAGAAGTTGTCATAGTAAAGAGATTAGAGAAGAAATCAAAGAAATTTTAGAAATAGAATAAATTTTGTCGGATAGTCCTTGAGGGGCTATCTTTTTTTATCAACTCTTATTTGTAATTAGTAATCATTACTGATATAATACGTATAGAAGTAATAATTAAAATATAGAGGTGGTAAAAATGGCTAAAGATAAGATTATCATTCAAGGTGCTCATGAGAATAATCTAAAGAATATAGATCTTGAAATTCCAAGGGATAAGTTGGTTGTAATTACTGGTTTAAGTGGTTCAGGTAAATCGTCCTTAGCTTTTGATACTATTTATGCTGAGGGCCAACGTAGATATGTCGAATCTCTATCTGCTTATGCTCGACAGTTTTTAGGTCAGATGGAAAAGCCTAAAGTAGAGTATATTGAAGGGTTATCTCCTTCGATTTCGATTGATCAGAAGACTACCAGCAAGAATCCTCGTTCTACAGTGGGAACGGTAACGGAGATTCACGATTACTTAAGGTTATTGTATGCTCGGATTGGTACTCCTCACTGTCCTGAATGTGGCCAACAGATCTCATCGCAAACGGTACAGGAGATTGTTGATCAAATTTTGGAGTTGAAGGAGAGAACTAAGTTTCAGGTGTTGGCCCCGGTTGTGCGAGGAAGAAAAGGGGAGTATAAGGATCTGTTGGCCCAGATTAAACGGGATGGATTTGTGCGAGTTAGGGTTGATGGAGAGATTAGAGATATCAGTGAAGAGATTGAACTGGATAAGAATTATAAGCACTGGATTGAGGTAGTAGTTGATCGGTTGATTATGAAGGAGGGAATTAAGTCTAGACTGGCAGATTCCTTGGAGACAGCACTGGAGTTAGCTGAGGGATTGGTACTTATTGATCTGATAGATGGGGAGGAGTTATTATTCAGTGAGAGTTTTGCCTGTCCAGATTGTGGGATCAGTTTAGAAGAGTTATCCCCACGGATGTTTTCTTTTAATAGTCCTTATGGAGCTTGTTCTACCTGTGATGGTTTAGGTGTTAAGCGGGAATTTGATCCTGATTTAATTCTTGATCATGAACTATCATTGGCAGGAGGAGCGATTATTCCATGGCAGAAATCAAGGAGTAGGTATTACCCGCAGATGGTTGCTGCAGTAGCCGATAAGTATGGGGTTGATCGCCACCGACCATTAAAAGAGGTTGAGCAAGGATTTATTGATGTTTTATTGTCTGGTGATAGTAATCCAGTTGAATTTGAATATACAAATCGTAAGGGTAGAACCAGGTTACATCAGAAGAGATTTGAAGGGTTATTAGAGGTCTTTAATAGGAAGTTTAGAGAGAGTAAGTCGAAGCGGAAAAGAAAGAAGTTGGAGTCGTATATGAGTATTGGTCGCTGCCCAGAGTGTACGGGAGCCCGTCTGAATCGTAAAAGTTTAGCTATAACGGTAGGTGGGAAGTCGATTGCCGAGGTAAGTAGGATGTCAATTGAAGAGGCGTATGACTTCTTTGATCAGTTAGAGCTCAGTAAGCGAGAGCAGATTATTGGGACTGAGATCTTGAAGGAGATTAGGGAGCGGTTGAGATTCTTGCTCAATGTAGGATTGGTTTATCTAACCTTGGATCGGCCTGCTGGTACATTATCTGGTGGAGAAGCACAGCGAATTAGATTAGCAACGCAGATTGGTTCCAGTTTAGTAGGGGTAATTTATATTTTAGATGAGCCAAGTATTGGTCTTCATCAGCGGGATAATCAACGTTTAATCAATACATTGCAGGAGTTAAGGGAGCTGGGTAATACAGTCTTAGTTGTTGAGCATGATGAAGAGACGATCAGGGCTGCTGATCATGTTGTTGATATTGGCCCTAAGGCCGGTAGACATGGTGGAGAGGTAGTTGCTCAAGGTAAGGTTGATGATATTATTACAACAGAAGAGTCTTTGACTGGGCAGTATTTGTCAGGAGAGAAGGAGATTAAGGTGCCAGTTGATAGAATAGAACCTAACGGGAAGTATCTAGAGGTTACAGGTGCTCGGCAGAATAATTTGAAGGAGCTCGATGTCAAGATACCTTTAGGAACCTTTACCTGTGTCACTGGAGTTTCAGGTTCAGGAAAGAGTACGCTGGTTAATGAAATCTTGAATCGGAGGTTGATGAAAGAGTTTTATAGTTCTAAGAAGAGACCAGGTGAGCATGATCAAGTATTAGGGATGGAGTATTTAGATAAGGTAATTAATATTGATCAATCGCCGATTGGTCGAACTCCACGCTCTAATCCAGCAACTTATACTAAAGTCTTCGATCATATTCGTGATGTCTTTGCTAAGACGCAGTTGGCCCAGGAGAGAGGTTACAAGAAGGGGCGATTCAGTTTTAATGTCAAAGGAGGACGGTGTGAAGGCTGTAAAGGTGATGGAATCATCAAGATTGAAATGCACTTTTTAGCTGATGTTTATGTCCCGTGTGAAGTCTGTGATGGTCAGCGTTATAATCGTGAGACATTAGAGGTTGATTATAAGGGAGAGACGATTGCTGATGTCTTGGAGATGACAGTTGAGGAGGCTTTGGAGTTCTTTGCAAATATTCCTAAGATCAAACGGAGATTGCAGACCTTATATGATGTTGGATTAGGTTATATTAGATTGGGACAACCATCGACTACTCTATCTGGAGGAGAAGCACAGCGGGTCAAGTTAGCAACGGAGTTGAGTAAGAGGAGTACAGGAAGTACAATCTATATTTTGGATGAACCGACGACCGGACTCCATTTTGAGGATGTCAATAAGTTATTGCAGGTTTTACAACGCTTAAAAGAAGGTGGCAATACTGTATTGGTAATTGAGCATAATTTAGATGTGATTAAGAGTGCTGATTATATTATTGATTTAGGACCAGAAGGTGGAGATTATGGAGGAGAAGTGGTTACTACTGGTACTCCAGAGGAGGTTGCAGAATCTGAAGGGTCTTATACAGGACAGTTTTTACAGGAAATCCTTTAAAAGCATTGAATAATTAATATTGAACATTGAATAGATAAAAGCATTGAATATTTAATAGTTAAAAATCAATTAGAAGTAAAAAACGAGAAAAATGAAGAATTAATTTAAGTATTTTTAAGTTAGTCTTATAAATATTTATTGTATGGTTTTTGTGAACTTCAATTATTCAATATTAGATATTAAATATTAAATGTTTTACCGAGGAGTGATTAAGATCAACTTAAAGGTTAAAGCTAAGAATTTACCTTGTGAGCCTGGGGTTTATTTGATGAAGGATCAGACGTGCCAAATTATTTATGTGGGAAAGGCTAAGTCATTGCGGAAGCGGGTTAAGTCTTATTGGCAGTCTAGTAAGCAGAGATTTAAGACTAAAGTATTGGTCGATAGGATTGCTGATTTTGAGTATATTGTGACCGATACTGAAGTAGAAGCCTTAATTTTAGAGAATAATTTGATTAAGAAGTATAACCCGAAGTTTAACATTCAGCTTAAGGATGATAAGACTTATCCCTATATCAAGGTGACGATAGTTGAAGTTTACCCTCGAGTTTATAAAACGCGAATCGTCAAGAATGATGGATCACGCTACTTTGGTCCTTATACAGATGTTAAGGCAGTCAATGATCTCTTAGAATTGGTAGCTGATCTATTTTCTCTGCGGGATTGTAAGCGTGATTTAACAACTGATAAAGAAGAACGAGCTTGTTTGAATTATCATATTGAGAAGTGCCATGCTCCCTGTATTAACGAAATTAGTCAGACTGAATATAATGAATTAATCGCTCAAGTGATTATGATTTTGGAAGGGAAAGAAGAAAATTTAGTAGAGCAGTTAGAGGTTAAGATGGAGCAAGCAGCAAAAGGTTTAGAATTTGAAACTGCTGCTAAGTTGAGAGATCAGATCAAAGCAATCAATAAGGTCACTCAAAAGCAGAAGGTTGTAGCAGAGAAGTTGGTCAATCAGGATATAATTGCTCTAGCAACTGAGGATAATGACATCTGTTTACAATTATTAATTGTGAGAAGTGGTAGATTGATTGGGAAAGAAGACTTTATTTTTGCCGATAGTAATGATTTCATAGAAGTGGTGACTGCTTTTTTACAGCAGTATTATGATCAGGTTTATTATATTCCTGAAGAGATCTTATTGGAATTTATGATTGATGACTTGCCAGTAATTGAGGAGTGGTTACAGCATAAGAAAGGTGCTAAGTTAGAGGTCAAGGTTCCCCAGCAGGGTCAGAAAAAAAGGTTGGTCGATCTGGCAGCCCGTAATGCCCGGTATAATTTGAAAGAATATCGCTTTAAGGAGAAGTTTAGTTCTCAGCAGTTAGATAAGGGAGTTAAACAGTTACAGCAGGAGTTAGGGCTTAAGCAGCCACCTGTTAGGATTGAAGGGTTTGATATCTCTAATTTGCAGGGGACAGATACAGTGGCTTCTTTAGTTTCTTTTCAGAATGGTCAACCATATAAGAAGGGTTATCGCCGCTTTAAGATTAAGACTGTACAGGGCCAAGATGACTTTGCAGCGATGAATGAGGTTGTACAGCGGAGATATTCTCGATTAGTGGAAGAAGGAAGAGAATTTCCAGATTTGATCTTGATCGATGGTGGAAAAGGACAATTGAATTCAGCACTAAAGGTTTTGGATGAGTTAGGTCAAAAAGGACAGCAGATTATCAGCTTAGCTAAGAGGGAAGAAGAGGTCTTTGTACCTGGTAAAGAGGAAGCTGTTAGATTGTCTAGAAATTCTGCGGGATTATATTTATTACAACGGGTGCGGGATGAGGCACATCGTTTTGCAGTCAGTTATCATCGTAAGTTAAGAGGACGAAGATTAACCCATTCAATGTTAGATGATATTCCAGGGATTGGCCCTAAGCGGCGGAAGGCTTTATTACAGCATTTTGGCTCGTTAGAGAAGATTAAGACAGCTTCTGTAGAGGAGTTGGTTAACGTTAAAGGGATTAGTAATAATTTAGCTACAGGGATTAAAGATTATTTGCAACACCATCTTCGACCTTAGGTTAAGGGAGGAAATATGATGAAGAGGATTATTGGATTATTTATTTCGATGTTGGCCCTGATCTTAACGGCCCAACTGATACCTGGAATTGAAATTATTAGCTTAGGAGCAGGTTTTTGGGCTGCCTTAATATTAGGGTTGGTTAATACGTTTATTAAACCAATTTTGACTTTGTTTACTTTGCCATTGACGATTTTGAGTTTTGGTCTGTTTTTAGTGCTAATCAATGGAGGAATGTTATTATTAACTGCGTGGCTAGTACCAGGTTTTATTGTGGCTAACTTTTTAGCAGCAGTTTCAGGGGCGATCTTGGTCAGTATCTTCAGTAATTTAATGTTGAAATCTTTAATTTGAGTTATACATGTTAACTTAAGATGATTTTTGGCATTATTTTTTAAAGTTTTTGACTTTAACTGACACTTATTACACACACTGATATTATTTACATGAGTGAATAGTTTGACAATTCAAGGATGATGTTTTATAATTTATTTAAAGAATTAAAATTTAGTTAATTTTTTGCCAGTACTTAAAACTTATATTAGTAATTGAGTTTAAGTTCGATTCTTAGTTTAAGTAAGAGTAAACTGCAATGCTTTTAGTGGCTGGCTTAGCCTCAACCTTAGCCTTAAACTTAAATTTATACAAGAAAGGGTGAAGAGATGAAGAATAAATTCGCAGCAGGTAGATATGTCAATTATCCTTGTATTAAAGGCTGTAATCATCATTTGCGATTGAAGGAGGATATTTCGGAGTTGGCCCAAGATACTGAGGCAAGTTTGGAATGCCCAACTTGTGATGTAGAACGAAAATATTCAGTTCAGGACTTAAAGAGTATTATTAATTCAATGGAATATTATAATTAGTTAAGCTAAATTTTAAATAATTTGTATATTATTTCTTAAAACGGCTACAATATTATAGGGTGGTAACTTTTATTAAGTAATTCTTTAACGGCAGCCATGATGATGGTTGTCTTTTTTTATGAATAAATTACAATAATGTGGCACTTTTGTGCCACATTATTGAGTTGACAGTGTACAGTGAACAGTTTACGGTTAAGATCAAAACCTTAAAAAATTAAGATCTCTGAAATGCCTTATGTTCGCAGGTTTAGAGTGATTTTGATTTAAGATTTTAATGGTTTTCCTTCGGGTTCTTTAAACCCTTCGTGATGAAAAAATCCGCTCTTAGATTTTTTCTATCCACTGTTAACCGTCCCTACAGGTCTTTGTCAAGACCTTTCGTGAAAACCATAGAAACCATATCAACTGTAAACTGTACATTGATATAAAGTGGCAAAGTGCCACTTTATATCAATATAGTTGAACTTTTAAATTTTCATCCTTATCTAGGAAATTATGCTTTAAAAATAGATTGTTTTTAATTTTACTTAACCTTAAACTCAAACTTAGCTTTAGATTATGACCAAAGGTCATTTCAAACTTGACAATAGTTAGAAATTTTGGTATTCTGACAATATACCATATAGGGGTATATTAAAAAGCAAGGGGGACTTAAAATGAAAGAAGTATTTACAGTTAAAGGTATGTCTTGTGGTCATTGTAAGAATGCTGTGGAATCAGCTTTAGCTGATGCAGCTGGTGTTAAAGAAG
This sequence comes from Natroniella acetigena, assembly GCF_023227745.1. Taxonomy (GTDB): domain Bacteria; phylum Bacillota; class Halanaerobiia; order Halobacteroidales; family Halobacteroidaceae; genus Natroniella; species Natroniella acetigena. Next base: position 12,760 of record NZ_JALKBX010000056.1, read on the forward strand.
TAGTAGTTGATCTAGAAGCAGAGAAAGTTGAGATTGAATTTGATGAGAGCCAGACTGATTTAGAAAAATTGAAAGCACTAGTTGCAGAACAAGGATATAAGGTAAGTTAAATAATGAATAAAAAACCATCCCTTAATTGTAATTGAGGGATGGTTTTTTTAAATTAAAATAAATATTTTGAATTTAGTTAAAAATATTGTATAATCAATAGTAAGAATCTTTTTTCTAAAAAAGGAAGGAGGATGGATTAAATGAGTTCTTATAAAGATAAAAAGGAAGACTTAGTGAATAGATTAAAACGAATAGAAGGTCAGGTGCGTGGGTTGCAAAGGATGATCGAAGACGATAAATACTGTGCTGATGTTTTGGTACAAATTGCTGCTGTTAAAGGTGCTTTAAATAAAGTAGGGAAGACGATTTTAGAAAAACATGCTCATGGATGTGTCCAGAATGCAATTGCAATTGGAGATGGAGATGAAATTATTGAGGAGTTATTAGAAGTCGTCTTTAAGTTTAATAAGTAAGGGGGAAGAAAGGTGAAGCAATATGCTCAGGTTGTGGAGACTGTTGATTCTGGACAGAAGGTAAAAGTGGAGGTTAGAAGACATTCGTCATGTGGTAAATGTGGTAAATGTGATGAAAGAAATAGTATGATATTAGTGATTAATAACAGTTTATCAGCTGTAAAGGGAGATATGGTTGTATTAGAACTTAAAGAAAGTGACCTATTAAGTGCTGCACTAGTGGTCTATTTGGCTCCCATAATAGGCTTGATAGCTGGCTATTTATTAGGGGGGGCTTTAGGGATTGAGGCAGAGTCAATTAGGATTTTGTTAGGATTTTTACTATTTGGATTGACTTTTATCTTAGCTAGAAAGCTTGGTAATTATAGAGCAGAAAAATATGAAGCAAAAATGATTGAGGTTGTTAATTGCTGAAGAAGAGAGGAAAGGGATAGGAATGGATTATAAATTAGTGGCTATAGATTTAGATGATACTTTGTTAGCAGATGATTTACAGATTTCTGAGCGGACAGTTGAGGCGATTAAAGAGGCACAAGATGGAGGCGTTAGAGTAGTAATTGCTACTGGTCGGATGCATTCTTCTGCTTTGCCGTATGCTAAGTTGCTAGGTTTAAAGCATGAATTGATTACTTATAATGGAGCTTTAGTTAAAAGGGTGGGTGATAATCAAACTTTATACCATCAGCCTATTTCTGTTGAGTTGGCCCGGGAGGTTACTGAAGTTGCTCAAGAGTATGATCTACATATTAATTTTTACTTAGATGATCTATTATATGTCAATAAAGCAGGTGCTGAAGCTGATTATTATGAAGAGGTAGCAGGGATTAAACCGATCTTAATTACTGAAGGTGCAGCCGATTTTTTAGATCGACCTTCGACTAAATTATTAATTATTGAAGATGATCGAGCTAAGTTAGAAGAAGTCCTTGCTGAGTTAACTGCTAAATTTGGTGATTTATTAACGATAACAACCTCCAAAGTAAACTTTATAGAGATTATGGGTCAACAGGTCTGCAAAGGGACTACTTTGGCCAATAGGTCTACAGAATTAGGAATTAAAGCAGAAGAGGTTATAGCAATTGGTGATAGTTATAATGATTTAGAGATGATAGAGTATGCTGGGTTGGGAGTAGCAGTCGGAAATGCTAAAGACGAGATTAAAGAAGAAGCGAATTATATTACTGGATCGAATAATGAAGAAGGGGTTGCTCAAGTTATTGAGAAGTTTATACTATAACAAATTGTGTCAGTGTCAGGAATTAGGAATCAGTAAAGCCATAAAAACAAATTCCTTAAAATTTTTTGAACTTACTGATCACTGATGTCTGATTACTGATAACTATTTCAAAGGGGGTTAAAAAATGGAGTTAGAAGAGATCTATCAAAAAGCTAGGGAAAGAATGGAAGGTTATTGTCGGGTCTGTTCTGTATGTGATGGGAGAGCTTGTAAAGGAGAGGTTCCTGGCATGGGAGGTGCAGGAACTGGTTCTTCTTTTCAAGCTAATTTGGCAGCTTGGCAAGACTATAAATTAAAGTTGCGGACTTTACATCAAGCAGATGATCCCGATACAAGTGTCACTATCTTAGAGGAGGAGTTATCTACTCCTATTCTCAAGGCTCCAGTAACTGGTAGTCAGTACAATATGGGGGGCGCTGTATCAGAGGAGGAATACACTAAGATAGTAGTAGAAGGTAGTAAGGAGTTTGGTACGATTGCTATGACAGGAGATAGTGGTGATCCAACAGTTTATGATATAGGAGTGGATGCTATTCAAGCTTGTGATGGCTTTGGAATTCCAATTATTAAGCCGCGTGGACAGGATGAGATTAAAAAGAGGATTAAGATGGCAGAAGATGCTGGTAGTAAAGCGGTAGGAATTGATGTTGATGGAGCTGGCTTAATCACCATGGCGTTGAAGAATCAACCTGTTGGCCCTAAGAGTAAAGAAGAGCTAGAAGAGCTGGTTGGTAGTACTGAATTGCCATTGATCTTAAAAGGGATTATGACTGCTGATGAAGCTAGACTGGCTGTAGATGCTGGAGTTGAGACGATTGTTGTTTCTAATCATGGAGGGCGAGTATTGGATACAACATCTGGTACAGCTGAAGTTTTACCAGAGATAGCTGCGGAAGTAGGAGATGAAGCAACGATTTTGGTTGATGGTGGAATTAGAGCAGGGGTTGATGTGTTGAAGGCATTGGCTTTAGGAGCAAATGCAGTTTTAGTTGCTAGACCGTTGATTATTGCTGCTTTTGGTGGCGGTAAAGAAGGATTTAAGTTGTTGCTGGATAATTTAACGACTGAATTAAAGAAGGCAATGATTTTGACTGGATGTAATAGTGTTGCGGATATCAGTTCTGATATTTTACGGAAATAGTGATTGGTTACAATATAGTGGCACGAAAGTGCCACTATATTGAGTTGACAGTGTACAGTGAATAGTTTACAATTAAGCTCAAAATTATAAGATCTTTGAAAAGCCTTATCTCTATGGGTTTAGAGTGGTTTTGAATTTAGGGTTTTAACTGTCAATTGTCAATTGTAAACTGTACACTGATATAAAGTGGCAAAGTGCCACTTTATATCAGTTAAAATAGTAAATTTAATGTGGTTTGGAAATAATAACAGTAAAGTAGTAATTTGAAGCAGGGAGGAAAATGGCTAATGGACTTTAAAGAACTCAGTAACTTAAATGATGTTAAACAATTAAAAATAAATGACAATAGAAATCTTTTTTCTGCTACGCATCAAGAAATAGAAGCAGGAGCAACGACTGATATTTATTTTATTAAGACAAGAGAAATCTTGGACAAGTTAGAACAGTCTGAGACTCAGGTTGTAGCTGAAATTTTTGCTAATAATGCTGGAGTTTTAGCTGGAATTGATGAGGCTTTAAATTTATTACAGCAAAAGGATGTTAAAGTTTGGGCCTTAGAAGAAGGAATGGATATAGAAAAAAAAGAGGTTGTAATGAGGATCGAAGGAGCTTATAGTGATTTTGGAATCTTTGAAACAGCTATGTTAGGTACTTTATCCAGTTCAAGTGGTTGGGCTACTGCTGCTAAAGAATGTAAGGAGGCAGCTGGAGATAATTCGATGTTATGTTTTGGGGCTCGTCATTTACATCCTGCTGTTGCTCCAGTAATGGAGCGTGCTGCTTTAGTTGGTGGAGCAGATGGGGCTAGTTGTATCTTAGGGGCCAAACTTGGAGAAACAGAACCATCCGGTACAGTGCCTCATGCCTTAATCTTAACAGTTGGTGATACTTTAGAGGTAGCTCAAGCATATCATGAATTTATGCCTGAAGATGCACCACGAATTATTTTAGTTGATACCTTTCAGGATGAAGCGGTTGAAGCACTAAGAATTGCTGAAGAGTTAGAGGGTGATTTAGATGGAATTAGATTAGATACTGCTTCCGAACGTGGTGGAGTGACTACTGGGTTAGTAAAGGAAGTTAGAGCTCGGCTAGATCAAGTGGGACATGATGATGTTGATATCTTTGTATCTGGTGGATTGAATCCTTCAAGAATTGAGGAGTTGGCAGAGTTAGGAGTAGATGGTTTTGGTGTTGGTAGCTATATTTCAGGAGCTAAAGGAATTAATATGACGATGGATTTAAAAGAGATTGCTGGTCAACCAGTAGCTAAAAGAGGTAGGATTCCTGGACAGACTGATAATCCAAAATTAAAGAGAGTATTATAATAAAAGAGCCTTAATTGGCTCTTTTATCTTGTCGTTTAGTGTTATTTTTTTGGTTTTTATTGCAGGATTTTTGTCTAATATCAAGAAATTGGTTAGGAAGGAGTGGGCTATTTAATCTAAAGTTAATTATAGAATTAAATGTCTGATTATTAAAAAATATAGAAAAGCTAGTAAATATAGATTGTTAATTAATATTAGTTGTAGTAAGGGGGAAAAATGATACAAAGGGAATCTGTAAGTAGTGTTGCATTCGGGGAACGAGGATTTTGACTCTGTCAGTTGACACAGTTAAACTAAACTTCCATTGAAAATCAAGTAACCTTAAGTGATATTAAAAGACCAGGAATAGAGTTAGTTGTTTTCTTTGAGCACTTTGCGTAGAAAAGGATTCAAATTTTAGGGAGAACGGAAATTTCCTTTTTAAATGAATTACCATCAGAATTATTAGAAGAGAGATGGAGTTTGAGTTGAAGTTTATGGGGTTGGGGTCTTGATTAAAGGAAGTAGTGGGATTGGCAAGAGTGAGAGTACATTAGACTTAGTGAAAAGAGGACATCGTTTGATAACAGATGATGCAGTAATAATTAAGCGGGTAATTAAAAATAAGTCTTGAGCTGGGGTGAATATAAATGGAATTAAGTGATTTTTCAGTAGAAGATATTATTAAAGTGGATGGAGAAAGAACAATAGGTAAGATTGCAACAGTTTTAGCTATGGTAGATGATCAGCATGATGATCAGTTGGTTGAGACTTTTATTTCAGCAGGTTATAAGGTTGTTATCACAAGGGCTGGTGGTAAAGGGGAGCAATTTAAAAATAAGGTGTTACGAAATTCTCTAGGGGCTGCTGTAAAAGGGGATGTGATCAATGAAGGAATTCAAGATCGCAGGGTCTTGACTAGATGTGTTGAGCGTGCTCTAGTAGCACTTAATGGGTCAATGAGTGGTATTTCTGGAGCAGGAATTAAGATTGGAATTGTTAAGAAGGGTGTCCATTTAGCTGTGGCAATGCATGGGAAGATAGGAATTCCAGGGTTAGATATTGATCATGAGATTTCTGGGTTGGGTGTCCATTATTATGGCTTGATTGATGAATAATATTACAATTATGGTGTGATCTGTTGCGATATGAAAAGTATCGCCTAGTATTGTGAAGACAATCTACAATAA
>NZ_JALKBX010000057.1 GCF_023227745.1 Natroniella acetigena
GGAATGTAATCACTAGATGAGCAGTAATTTTAATAATTTAATAGGAGGAATTGAATAGATGAAATTAACAGTTGTAGGAACAGGTTATGTAGGTTTAGTATCAGGAGCTTGTTTTGCTGATTTGGGCAATCAAGTAATCTGTGTTGATATTGATCAAGAGAAGATTGAAGGGCTAAAAAATGGTGTGATGCCAATTTATGAACCAGGCTTAAAGGAGATTGTAGAGCGAAATCATGAGCAGGGTAATCTTACATTTACTACTTCTATAGCTCAAGGGGTACAAGAGAGTGACATTATCTTTATCGCTGTGGGAACACCTTCAGCTGAAGATGGTGGGGCTGATTTATCAGCTGTTGAAGCTGTAGCTCAAGAGATTGCAACCAATCTTAATGACTATAAAATTGTGATCGATAAGAGTACTGTACCTGTGGGAACAGGTGATTGGGTAGAAGAGTATATTGCAGAGCATAAGACGAGTGAACATGATTTTGCTGTCGTTTCTTGTCCTGAATTCTTACGGGAAGGTTCAGCAGTCAGTGATACAATGGAGCCTGATCGAATTGTGATTGGATCTAATGATCAGCAAGCTGCTGAGGTGTTAGATCAGTTGCATCAAGATTTTGGAGCACCGATTATACATACCGATCGTTATAGTGCAGAGGTAATCAAATATGCTGCTAATGCCTTCTTAGCAACTAAGATCAGCTTTATCAATGAAATAGCTAATATTTGTGAATTGACAGGGGCCAACGTTGAAGAAGTAGCCCGTGGGATTGGGACTGATCATCGAATCAGTGATAAATTCTTACGAGCAGGAGTCGGCTTTGGTGGAGCTTGTTTTCCTAAGGATACGAAAGCAATTGTTAAAACAGCTCGGGAATATGGCTATGATTTTAAGGTTGTCAACTCAGTAGTTGAGGTCAATGAGTTACAAAAAGAGAGTCTAGTAGCTAAATTGGAGCAGATACTACCTGATTTAGCAGGAAGAACGATTGCCTTGTTAGGATTAGCTTTCAAACCGAATACAGATGATATGCGAGAGGCTCCTTCACGAACTGTAGTTAAGCAGTTATTAGAAGCAGGAGCAGAAATCAAAGCTTATGATCCAATAGCGATGGATGAAGCTCAAGAGATCTTTGGCGACGATATTGAGTATGCTACTGATGCATATGATGCTCTAAGTGGTAGTGATGCAGCATTATTAGTTACAGAATGGGATCAATTCCAAGAACTCGATCTATTACGGGTCAAGAATTTATTACAACAGCCGATCTTGATCGATGGTCGTAACTGTTATCAGCCAGCAGAGATGAAAGAGCAAGGTTTTATTTACCATAGTGTCGGACGACCTGCAGTTACTAAAGAGGACTTGCTGGCCATTGAAGAGGTAGCAGCGACGAAAGAGTAAAGCATTGAATAATGAATATTGAATATTGAATAATTAAAAGGCATTGGACAATTAAAAGCAGTGAATATTGAATAATTAAAAACCATTAAAAACATACTGCATATAGAAGGTGGTCATTTGAATTGTACTACATATAGTATGAGAAAACATTTTGATGTTTTTTATGGTCAATTCATTAAATATTAAATGAAGTTTTAGGTGTTTTTTTGGTTCCAATTATTCAATATTAGGTATTAAATATTAAATGTTTTTTCTCCATGTACTATCTGTAAAAGGGTGTGTGGAGAAGATTATGGAACAGATTAAGGTGATGACTGTCTGTGGTACGAGGCCAGAGGCGATTAAGTTGGCCCCGGTGATTAAAAAATTAGAGCAAGAAGCTAAAATAAAATCTATTCTGACAGTGACGGGCCAACATCGCCAGTTATTAGACCAGGTGTTGGCTTTATTTGAGTTAGAGCCTGATTATGATCTGGCAGTGATGAAAGAAGAGCAGTCTCTGTCAGGGCTAACGGCTAGAATCTTAACTAAGCTCGATCAGATTTTAAGCCAAGAAGAACCTGATTTAGTGTTGGTTCATGGTGATACGACAACGACCTTTGTAGCTAGTCTAACTGCTTTTTATCATCAGCTTAAGGTCGGTCATGTAGAGGCGGGACTGCGGACTTATGATAAATATGCTCCGTATCCTGAGGAGATGAATCGCCACTTGACAGGGGTACTAGCTGACTTTCATTTTGCTCCTACTGTTAAAAGTCGGGCCAATTTAGTGGCTGAGAATATAGTTGAGGAGCAGATTTTTGTGACCGGTAATACAGTGATTGATGCTTTATTGGAGACAGTAAATCCTGAGTATCAATTCACTAATCAGCAGTTAAGAAAGCTTGATTTTTCTAAGCGTGTGCTCTTATTTACCTGTCATCGTCGGGAAAACTTTGGGCAACCAATGGTAGATATCTTTAAGGCTATCAGGAGAGTAGTAGAGCAGAATTCTGAGGTGGAGGTTGTTTTTCCTGTCCATCTAAATCCAGAAGTCAAAGGGTTGGCTGCTGATATCTTAGAGGATGTAGAGCGGATTCATTTGATTGGCCCGCTTGATTATCAACCATTTGTCAACTTAATGGCTAGATCTTATTTGATTGTCACTGATTCAGGAGGAATTCAAGAAGAAGCACCGAGCTTAAATAAACCGGTTTTGGTCTTACGGGAGGTTACTGAGCGACAAGAGGCAGTTGAGACAGGAGCAATTAAGCTAATTGGTACTGCTTCTGAGCAGATTATTAATCAGATCAATCAATTATTAACTGATCAGCAGCAGTATCATCAGATGGCCCAAGCGAAGAATCCCTATGGTGATGGGCAGGCAAGTCAGCGGATTGTGAGGAAGATATTAGATTTATTTGTTAATTGAGCTTATAAAGGATAAATTTAAGTTTAATAACTGAACAACAGCGGCATAAGTATTATCTTGAGAGCAAGAGTAATTTAGATTAAGTTTAAGTCTAAGTTTGAGTTTAAGGTTAAGCATTTTTATTATGCTTTTGATTTTGCTTAAACTTAACCTCAGCCTTAGCCTAAAATTGCCTTCAGGCAATTTTATTTAGTATTAAATATTAAATGGTTTTTACATAGGAGGTTAAAAGTAGATGGAGGTTAAAAAGGCTGTTATTCCAGCAGCGGGACTAGGAACTCGATTTTTACCGGCAACTAAAGCACAACCCAAAGAGATGTTGCCGATTGTTGATACACCAACGATTCAGTATATTGTAGAAGAAGCAGTTATGTCAGGAATTGAGGATTTAATCATTGTCACCGGTCGGCATAAACGAGCAATTGAGGATCACTTTGATAAGCATTTAGAATTGGAGTTGGCCCTAGAGAGAAAAGGTAAGCATGGGATGTTGGAGACGGTACAGGATATTTCTAATTTGATCAATGTCCATTATGTTCGCCAAAAGGAGGCCAAGGGGTTAGGTCATGCTATCTTGTGTGCTAAGACCTTTGTAGGTAATGAGCCGTTTGCTGTCTTATTAGGTGATGATATTGTGCGGGCCAAAAAGCCGGTTACTAAGCAGTTGATTGAAGCTTTTGCTGAAAAACAAACGACAGTAATTGGGGTCCAAGAGGTTGAGGATGAAGTAGTTCATAAGTATGGAATTGTTGATTATTCGAGTAGTGATGAGGACTTATATAAGATACGTAATTTAGTTGAAAAGCCATCGTTAGAGGAAGCACCATCCAACATTGCTATTTTGGGTCGGTATATCATCACTCCAGAGATCTTTGATATTTTAGAGGATACTCCACCAGGTAAGGGTAATGAGATTCAATTGACTGATGCGTTACAGACTTTGATGGAACAAGAAGAGATGTATGCACAAGCCTTCAGTGGGAAGCGTTATGATATTGGTAATAAGTTGGGCTTTTTAGAGGCAACAGTTGAGTTTGCGTTGGCTAGAGATGATATTCGAGAAGATTTCAAAAAGTACTTAATTGAGTTTTTGCAACAGGATACAGATATGTTAGAGGAGATTGCGGTAGCTGAATAGATGATAAAAAAGCGTTAGGATAATTATCCTAACGCTTTTTTATCATTGCTTTATATTACAATAATGTGGCACTTTTGTGCCACATTATTGAGTTGACAGTGTACAGTGAACAGTTTACAGTTAAGATCAAAACCTTAAAAAATTAAGATCTCTGAAATGCCTTATGTTCGCAGGTTTAGAGTGATTTTGATTTAAGATTTTAATGGTTTTAACTGTTAACCGTCAACCGTAAACTGTAAACTGATATAAAGTGGCAAAGTGCCACTTTATATCAATAAGTCTTCATTTTTTTACTTAACCTTAACCTCAAACTTAACCTAAAATGGGCTAACGCCCATTTTTTTGTTTCCAAGATTTAAAAATTGTTTTACAGATTAAACTGCGTTATAATAATGACTAGTGACTGATAATTAGTTATTAGTGATTAGTAACAAGTCACAAATTATTAATTTTAAATTAAATGAAGGTTGTGATAATTTATGCAAGAACTAATTAAACAAAAGAAGATCAGATTTTTAATTATGGCAGTGCTTATTTTTTCATTTATCAGTTCAGGAGTTGTAGCTTACATTAAGCATCAGGATCAGGATCAAAAACAAACAATTGAAGATACAAAGGAACAGGAAGTTGATGAAAGAACTGAACAGCCAAGAGAAGAGGAGACTGGAGAAGAATTACAACCTTTACTAGTAGAAGCTAAGAATTTATATTATCAAGGGGATTACCAAGCCAGCATTGAACAGTATCAAATAATACTGGCTAGGCAAGAAAATAAAGAGGCACGACTGAATTTAGCTGCTATTTATGAAGAACTCGGTAATTATCAACTTGTTGTTAAGCAGTATCAGCAGTTATTAAAGCAAGAGGAATTAACTCAGTGGAGACTTGATTTGGGGATTGCTTATTATCAATTAGGAAAGTATCAACAGGCTGAAGAGGAGTTAAACTCAGTCTTGACTTCAGATACCGGGGCCAATTATTTAAGAAGAGATGCTAACTACTATTTAGCTTTATTGGCTGACAAGCAGAAGCAATTTGAAGTAGCTGAGCAGCATTTGCTAGAAACAATAAAGGTCGATGATACCTTTGCGCAGGGTTACTTTCAGTTAGGAGAAGTTAAATTTGCTCAAGGAGATTATCAAGCTGCTATTGAGCATTATAATCAAGCCTTACGGATCGATGGAAGCTTAAAAGGGGTTAAGCGGCAGATTGGTTTAGCACATCTTGAATTAGGTCAGATTGAACGAGCAGTAAATTATCTACAGCAGGCTCAAATTGAAGACCGAGCTGATGGGTTAGTCAAAGAGAAGTTAGCTGACTTAGAAGAGGATTATCCTGATTACTTTGAGGAAGAAGAGAGGTTGTTACCAGAGGAGATTGAACGAGAGATTCCAGAAGAAGTTCAGTTTAGGGATATTGAACCATTAGCAGATCCAGGACAGCAGATTAGAGTTGGAATTATGGATGAGCAAGAGGAGATCTATTTTAGAGTTGGTAGTGATTTTGTTGTTGAAGAAGTAGGAACTGTAATTGCTGAAGGGCAGAAGGGTGAATTAGCTAAAGTTAGTTTTGTTGATGGTAATTATTATTTAGATCTGGCAGGAGAGCAGGTTCAGTTTACGAAAGCAATTGAACTGAAGCTTACAGAAGAGGAACCAGTTTTATTGCATAATGTAATTTATGGAGCAGGTTATTACTGGGGGGGGATTCAAGATCGCCAGTATCGTGGTACAATGGAGTTTTTGCCACGAGAGGATGGAATTACAGTAGTTAATCTGGTTGGTCTAGAGGAGTATCTATTGGCAGTAGTACCTTCAGAGATGTCAGCTTCATGGGCATTAGAAGCTTTAAAGGTTCAAACAGTGGCAGCTAGAAGCTATACTTTAGCAAACTTAGGTCGGTTTGCAAATAGGGGATATGATTTATGTGACACTGTCCAATCTGCAGCTTATAATGGGATTAGCAGGGAGCATCCACGTTCTAATCAGGCAGTGATTGAGACGAGTGGTGAGGTAATGACTTATGATGGTCAACCGATCAATGCTGTCTATAGTGCTAATTCAGGTGGACATACTGAAAATAGTGAAGATGTCTGGGGAGGAAAGATTCCTTATTTACGTGGGGTGTCAACTGAGATGGAAACTGAAATTAATGAACAGGAGCTTTCAAAGTCTCCCCTTGAGTTAAAAGAATGGCTACGGGAACGACCTAGTTCTTATTCGGATTTATTGACTGAAAGTTGGACGATGAGTAATTATCGTTGGCAGCGAAAGTTATCTTTAGATTATTTGGAAGCAAGATTGGGGATTGAAGATATTCAAGAGATTAGACCTACTAAGCGTGGTCAGGCAGGTAGTGTAGAAGCAATGTTAGTAATCGGTGCTGAAGAAGAACAGGAGTTTAGGAATAATTTGCGATCTAGATTTGGTGAATTACGAAGTAATCGCTTCTGGATTCAGCCCCAGTATGAAGCTGGTGAACTGGTCGGCTATAAATTCTATGGTAGTGGTTGGGGTCATAGTGTAGGAATGGATCAGACTGCTGCAGGAGGAATGGTCAGTCAAGGTTATAGTTATCAAGAGATACTGAAGCATTTCTATACAGATATTGAAATTGAAGATTGGAATTAAACAGTAGGGGCCCAAGGGATTGGGTCTCTTTTTTATGGTTGACAGTTTACGGTTTACAGTTTACAATTAAGATCAAAATCTTGAAATCTTAAAACATTTGAAAAGCCTTACACTTAGAGATTTAGAGCGGTTTTGAACTTAGGCTTTTAACTGTCAACCGTCAGCTGTTCACTGTCAACTGATATTTAGCGGTATTTCGCCACTAAATATCAACTAATTTCGATGGACAAGATAGTTAAATCGAGTTATAATGAATACATGAGTAATTTTTTAACAGGGAGTGATGATGATTAATACAATAGATATTAGTAAATACTTAGAAATTTATCCTGAAACTTCTGGTTTATACCCACAAAAATTAGAGCAGATTGGTGAAAAATATCACCAAAAAGGCTACTTAAGCAAAGAAGAGTTATATCAGTTGGCCCATCTTAACTCCACTCGTAGTTCGTACCATGTTAAAAAGAATCCAGCGGCAAGGGTGGAGAAGGTGACAGAAGTTACTTATCAACTTGAAGATGAATTTTGTCAATTGGCTTTATTGGTCAGTCTGCAGGGGGTTGGAACGCCGACTGCTTCAGCAATCTTGACCAGTTTGGATGATGCTACTTATGCTGTGGTTGATACTAGGGTTTGGGCTACTTTGTACAAGCTTGGTTATTTTGACCGGGAGAAGGAACGGTTTAAACCTGATGATTACTTAAAGATGATTGAGCTTATTCGCAAAATTGCTAAGCAGGAAGGATTTAAGGTAGCAGAGGTTGGCTATGCACTCTTTGCTTATGATGTTATACATCGGGAAGGGACGCTTCATTAAGAACAGTTTACGGTTTACAGTTGACAGTGTACAGTTAAAAAATCAAAATCTTAAGAGCAGGATCTTAAAAAATTTAGAGTCAGTATTAAGTTGTAAGGTTTTAGATTGTAATGGGTTTAACTATCAATTATTCACTATCAATTGATATACAAGGCTTAACAAATTTCGCTAATTTACGATAATAAGTCTAAGGAGGGAGCAAGATGAAGAGGATAATCTGTTTAGTGTCAGTATTACTGATGCTTGTTTTTATTGTGGTCGGCTGTGCGGAGAATCCGCGTGGGACCTTTGGCCCGGCTTGGGATGTAGGGGTTCAAATACCATTAGTTGAGTATGAGCGGGAAGATATAAGAGATTTATTGGATGATGAAGATGTAGAATTTGGTGAGAATGATGAAGTGGTAGAGTATCATTATAGTGATCTATTGGAAGAGATTGAATTAGGTGATGAATTGGATGAGGTTGAGGATGAGTTGCCTCAAGTTTCGGAGAATATTAATATGGATCCAATAGAGATAGCTGTTGATGATGCAAGCTTTGAGGAAACTCTAGAAAATATTCCTGCTGGAGTATCTGGGAGTAGTGGGGATATTGATCAAATTGATAAGATTGAATTAAATTTTGTTCAGGAATTCGATGATATTAATTTTACTAGTATTGGACTTGCTGATCAAGGCTTAAATATTACATTAACTAATCCAAAAGGTTCTGGGATAACAGTTGAAGAATTTAAATTAATTTTTTCTGATGAGGATGGGGAAATTGCTAGTTTAGATGTTGTAGGTGAAGATGCTGATTATGAAGGGAATCTTGAACCTGATGATGATGCTAAAGCTGAATTGATTAATGTTGAACTACCAGCAGAGGTTGATGTTGATATAGAGATTGCTACTGAGGGTACTGATACGGGAGATTTAGTTTTAGACTTCAGTTTCGATGAGATTGAAGCCAACAAAGCAACAGATTTAGATGTAGATAATGCTGATATAGAAGAAGATTTTACTCGGGATGTTGGGGTTGATACTTCTGACTTGCAAGGCTCAAAGAGTATAAAATTTGCTGCTGGTCAATTCAAGATCGAAATTGAGGATGAAAGTGATTTTGACTTTGAATTTGAAAGTTTTGAGCTTGGGAATTTATCTCAAACTGGAAATGGAATTATTGACTTAGATAGAAAAATACTTGACATTTCATCTTTGGAAGAAGATGGGATTAATTTCAATCTAAAAGTATCTGCTGAAAGTCCTATCACTTTTGATTTCACCAAAGATTTTATGGTTACTGGTGGTTTTGAAGGTGCAGAGATTGAAGAGATTAAAATTGAGAGTTTAGATGATTTTAGTGAGAATGAGGAGTTTGAACTAGATGATCTTGAAGGAACAATAAATGAGGATGGAGATACAATTGATGATCTACCTGAGGAATTGGCAGATATTGAGTTTAGTGATGAGCTTAAGATGGAGTTAATCTTTGCTGGATTGACTGAGTTAGGTCTTGAGATTGAATTAGAAGATTTTGTGTTTGAAGCTTATAATGAAGGTGAAAAACTAATAGAAAAAATTGATTTGAGTGGAACATATAAAGAAAATATTTCTCTTACTAAAGATGATAATAACTTGTTAGATTTATTGACGAATGAAGATACAGATTACATTGAATATGGTGGAGACTATAGAATTAGACAGATTGAAGATCAATACGCAAAACTCACACCTGATAGCCAAATTGACATTGAATTTAATGCGGAAGTACCGATTGAAGTTACTTTAACTGACGATATAGAGCATAGATTAGAACCAGAAGAATTAGATGATAATATCTGTGAAGATGATGTTGATCTAATAAAAGATGGAATTAAAAACGCTCGATTGAAAGCTGAAATTGACAATCAGCTACCGGTTGAAGTTGAGATTGAAATCTATGTAGCACGTATTTCTGATTATGCAGATGACGAGGATTTAGAAGATGAACTTTATCGGGATGAGAATAAATTAGCTACTGGATTTGATTTAGCAGCGAGAACTTATGATGCTGATTTCGAAACTCCTTTTGAAGTAGATGATGCTGATCGATTTACTGAAGATAATCTGTATGTAGGGGGCAAAATTATTCTACCTGTAGATGAAGAAGAAGAAGAGATGAAATTTGAATTGCGATCTAATGATTATATAGAAATCAATAATCTGTATGCTGTCTTAACAGCCAAGGTTAACCAATAAGAAAGGTAGGTGATAAGAATGTTAACTAATTATAAACGGATTTTAGTACTTAGTGTGGTGTTGGTCTTTGTTTTGTCAATGACGGCATTTGCTTCTTCAGCGAAAACGATTGGTCTTGGTGATCAATTTACAACGATTACCGGGCCAGATGCTTTATATGGTAATCCAGGGGCAGTCAATGCAGATGATACTTCCTTTAGCTTAGAGTTAGGGGCAGCAGCTTCTGCTTGGAATAATCTGTTAATGAATGATTATATTGCAGATGAGGATAAAGATGATCTATTGGATAAGATAGGTGATGATGGCTTATTGTTTGGTACTGATGCTCGGGGAGGGGTCAAGTTACTTGTTGGTTCGGTTGGATTTTTCGGTGATATCAAGCATGATGGTTTGGCAACTTTAAATTCTGATTTAGCAGAGCTGTTATTGAAGGGTAATGAGATTGATCATGAGTATAATTTTGATGGGAGTTCTGCTGCAGGTGGAATCTATGCTGACGGAGGAATTAATTTTTCCATGCAAGCTCCTCAAGATTTAGTTGAGGGTTGGGGAGTAGATGAGTTACATGTAGGCTTTACCTATCATCGTTTAGCAGGAGTGATTTATCAGCTTGAAGGAGAAGGGAGTGGCAAGCTAGAGTCGGATGGAGATTTTGATGGTGACGGTCAGTTTGTAGTTAACTATAATGATCCAGATGATAACTTAGCAACAGGTTCAGCAATTGATATTGGTGGTTATGCTATAGTAGATGATCGATATACAATTGGATTTAGTACGATGAATGTTGGCTCGATGGTTGCAGATGGTTATAAAGAATCCAAGTATGAATATATCGATGAAGAGTGGGAAGAGCAAGAAGAAGTAAATAAAGCTGAAGAACTAGTCTGGCAGTTACCTTCTACAATAAGGTTAGGAGGTAAGATGGATTATAGCCCTAGTATTGATCTATTGGCTGATTATTCTTATACCAAGTATCATGAGTCGGGGGATAGTGATCATAAATTTGCTGTTGCAACTGAGTTAACAAGATTGAGTTTTTTACCACTACGAACAGGAGTTAATTATTCTACATTACAGAATGATTTTAAATGGGCAGCAGGTATGGGCTTATACCTTGGGCCAATGAAGTTAGATCTAGGAGTTTCTGATTTAATGGGTTTATTTAACCGTTCACAAGGAGTAGAAGGTGCTTTAACAGCAAAGATAGAGTTTTAAGGAAGAGCAGGGGCCAACCCTGTTCTTTATTTTTTTGTTGTGTAGGAAATTATGTTTTTTAAAGGTTTGCTTAATCTTAGACTGTGGCAAAGGAAATTTTTTAGTAATTAATTTAAAAAAGGTTTTTACAGGAAAATCTAGAATTTATGAAATAATAGATAGTTTACAATGTACAATGTACAGTTTACAGTTGATAATTGATAATTGAGAGTTAAAGATCAAGCCCATAAATTCAAAGGTCTTGAAGGTTTTTAACTATCAATTACCAACTATAGACTATCAACTGTATTTCCGAGGGTGTGATTTTAATGCTCTTAACTGTACACTGTAAACCGTAAACTGTACACTGATATTTGGAAAGGTGTTGATCGTATTGCGAAATAATCTTAAACAGATTGCATTAATTTTATTAATTGTACTAACTGTTACATTTTTAAGGGTTGATTATGGGTTGGCTAGTTCTAGTGATTCTAGCTTAGAAAAGCGAGCAGGAGTTGTAACCCTAGTAGGATTAGGAATCTGGGGAGTTTATCGTAGAGTTCGTAGTCGTAGGGAAGCTAGATATCAAGCTCATTTGCAAGATGGAGAGATGTATTTGAAAGAAGGGGATTATGAATTAGCTGTGGCTAATTTAGAAGAGGCCAAAGCAATTGATGATACCTCAGAGGTCAGTCAGTTATTAAATAGAGCTAGATTGAAGTATCAAGAGGAGAATTATCAATTAGGACTAGATTATTTAGAGCAAGAGGAATGGGAATTGGCGTATAGATCTTTTAGAAATATTGCTCAGTATGATTCAAACTATAAAGAGTTGGCTTTAAAGCAAGAAGAGGCTTATCAAAAATTAAGGGAGATAAAGTTAAAACGGATAGCTATTTTGGACTTTTCTGATACTAGCTATCGTTATAATTTAGGGAGAAGGGCAAGTAGTCTATTTATTTCACAATTATTAGAAAAAGAACCCAAGTTTATTGAAGTAATTGAGCGAGGGCAGATTAATGCCATTTTGGAAGAACAGCATTTAAGTCAATCAGGACTGGTTGATTCTTCTACTGCTCAAGAGATAGGGAATATATTGGGAGTAGATTTTCTAATAACAGGGGATGTAATCAGTGGTAGTGTTAGCCAAGATGAGAGTAGCTCAGATGATGAGAGTAGTGTAGAAGACATTAAAACAGCAATTAAAGAGGCATATACTAGGGTTAATTTTAGGCTGTTAGATGTCTCGACAGGAGCAGTGAAATTAAGTAGAACGATTGCTAAACGAGACCGGTATGAAGATTCTTATTATGAAGGAGAAACGATAGTCCTTCCATCTAATGAAGAGATGTTAGATCAAGTTTTGATCGAAGCAGTAGATGAGTTGGCCCGGTTGATTTACGAACGCTACGAGATATAAAACTATTGAATAATGAATAACTAATATTGAATAATAAAAAATGCATTAATGGTTTTTTGTTTTTAATTATTAAATATTCAATATTAAATATTATCTGCTTTCCTAGGGGGGAGATGATGAAAAAGTTAGCTTGCTGTTTAATTATTTTAATCTTAAGTCAAGGTCTAGTTATTGCTCAGACGAAATATGAAACTGAATGGCAAGATATAATTACAGAAAGAGATAAGATTTTAGGGCAAGAAGATGATTTGAAGGCTAAGTATGAATTGGCTGTTGCTTATGCTAATTTAGGTGAGATAGAAAAGGTTAATGATATATTTGATTACTTAGATGAAGAAGTGGAGGATTATGAGGAAAAGATAGAGGAGATGATTGAAGATTATCAGGTTAAATTAGCTAGCAACCCTGATCATATTGAACTATTAAATTATTTAGCTTTTGCTTATTATATTAATCGAGATTATCAAGAGGCAGAGGATAAGTTTGAGAGGGTAATTGAATTAGATCCTAAAAATATTTGGAGTTATAATTATTTAGCTGTTGTGAATTATAAACTAGAAGATTATGATCGTGCTGAAGAGAATTTAAAATATTCTTTGGAGCTAGAAAAAAATCCATATACTCATTTTTTATTAGGGGCCAACTATCACAAACAAAGAAATTATTTTAGAGCAGTTTATCATATCTCTAGGGGGAGAAGGGCGGTTAGTATCTTTTTAAATTAAAGAATAGATAAAATATTGACTGTGGTAAAATATAATTTGATATTCTATAATAGTATAGATGATTATTAAAAATTAAATTAGGAGGATAAAAGATGATTAAACTTTACCAATTTGAATCTTGTCCTTATTGTGTTAAGGTGAGACGGAAACTGGATCAATTGGGTTTAGATTATGAAAAGGTAGAGGTTTCTAGAGATAGAAGCCAAAGAGCTAAGATCAAGGAATTATCAGGTCAAATTAAGGTACCTGTAATAGAGGATAGCGATGGTACTGTAGTTAATGATTCAGCTAAGATAGTTGAATATTTAGAAGAAAAATATGCATAGGGAATAGAGGCTATCCGGCAGGGTAGTCTTTTATATTGTGGCACTTTTGTGCCACAGGAATCAGGAATTTGGAATAAGGAATCAGTAAAAAAAATTGTAGGGGCAGGTCCCTGTGCCTGCCCCTGTTAAACCACGGGCGACCCTACGAGTCTTCTCGCCTACGGGTCTAAAAATCAAGACCCTTCGTGAAATTCATAAAAACCATATCTACTCTTCGTGAAACCCCTACAGGGCTTATTAGCCCTTTCGTGAAAATCACACAGACCGTATCCATAGAGACCATATCCACGGGGAGTCGCCCCTACAAAGAACCCTGATTTTGTCGTAGGGATGCCCTTTATGGGTACTCCAAAAGCAAGGACAACCACGAGGGTTGCCCCTACAAAAACACATTCTTTCACGAATGAAAAGTTACACATTATATCAATTGAATTTTGGTTCATAACCATTTAATGATTTGTGGTTGTTTAGAGAGGGCTGATTAGATATAATGAAAACATAATTAGAATAAATTACTTAATAAATCAGCCAGGAGTGATAAAAAAATGTTAAAGGATTTAGTATGGTTAATAATGTTTGGAGTAGATTTGCTCTTTCTAAGGTTAGCTCAATTTATCAAATTAATATGGTTAGAGTGGACAGCCGAAACGGATGAAGTACGGGCTTATGCTAATCAAGTTGCTTATCAGTGGGGGGAGAAGGTAGTTGACACAACTGGAACTGAAGTTAAAGTATTAGGAGTAGAAAAAATACCTGATCGACCCGTTTTATTTGTAGTTAATCATCAGGGAGCTTTTGATATTCCATTATTGCTAGGCTATATCAAGTATCCTAAATCATTTATTGCTAAGTGGGAATTGAGATATTTACCAATAATTAATCTGTGGATGAAGAAGATGAGTTGTATCTTTATTAAGCGGAGTGACTTTCGACAAACTTTAAAGGCTTTTAAGAATGCGGGCCAAGTCTTTGAGAAGGGCCAATCTTTAGTTATCTTTCCTGAAGGTACGCGGAGCCGTTCTGCTAAATTGAATAAGTTTAAACGGGGTAGCTTAAAGATAGCCTTACGAGAGAATGTGCCGATTGTACCGGTTACGATCAATAATTCTTATCAGATTAACAATGGAGAGGGGCTACTTTCAGCAGCTGAGGTTGAATTGATTATTTCTGATCCAATTTATGTTGACAAGCTATCAAAAGAGGAAAAGGATGATCTGACTGTACAGGTTAGAGAGGTCATTGCGAACAACTTAAAGAGCAATGAATAATGAATAATGAATATTGAACAATTAAAAGCATTGAATAACGAAGAGCCACTAATAAGAAATTATAATTTTAAAGTGATGGTTTATCAGTGACTCACGGAGATACTGAATATTAAATAAAAAAATATTAAATGAATTTCAGTTTTTTTGGTTTCAATTATTAAATGTTAAGTATTAAATATTAAATGAACTTTTCCCGAGGGTGTGATTATGGAGTTAGATATTATTCATCTTGATATGGATGCTTTTTATGCAGCGGTTGAAATGAAGGATAACCCTGAATTGATCGGTAAGCCGGTGATTATTGGTGGCTTGAGTAGGCGGGGAGTGGTCAGTACTGCCTCTTATCAGGCTAGAAACTATGGGGTTCATTCGGCAATGCCGATGCATCAAGCTAGAAGGCTCTGTCCCCATGGAGTTTATCTTAAACCACGCCATGGACGCTATAAAGAGATATCAGCTCAAATTCAGGAGATCTTTTTTCAATATACCGAGCTGGTTGAACCGTTATCATTGGATGAAGCTTTTTTGGATTTAAATCATAATAAGCGTAACAGCCTGCAACTAGCCAAGGAGATTAAACGTAGGATTAAAGAAGAGGTGGGGTTAGTTGCCTCGGTAGGAGTTAGTTATAATAAATTTTTGGCTAAGTTAGCTTCTGATTTTGATAAGCCAGATGGATTTAAGATTATTTCTCCTTTTAATGTTGAACAGTTATTATTTCCCTTAGATGTTAGTCAGTTGTGGGGGGTTGGCCCGCAGACAGAAGAGAAGTTAAAGAGGTTAGGTTTGTATAAAGTTGAGGATATTGCTCAAGCTGAAAAATACTTTTTAATTAGAAAGCTAGGTAAGAAAGGCTATCAGTTGTATAATTTAGCTTGGGGGAGAGATGAGCGAAAAGTTACTCCTCCTGGCCCTCCTAAGTCGATTGGAAAAGAGACGACCTTTAGATTTGATTTAAATGATAAAGCAGCAGTATTAGAAAATTTAAAGCGATTGAGCCAGCAGGTAGCTCAGAGAGCAATCAAAAAGGAGGTTAAAGGTAGGACTGTTACAGTCAAGATAAAGTATGAAGATTTTGTTGAAGTTTCTCGCAGTAAGACTGAGGAAAGATATCTTGAAAATGAAGAGGAAATTTATGAAGTGGCTGAGCGGTTATTAGAGGAGGTTGAATTGAGCAAGAAAGTAAGGTTGGCTGGAGTCAGTTTATCCAACTTAAAAGAGGGGAATTTTAAACAGTTGAAGTTATTTGATTAAGTGACCTTATGGTCACTTTTGCTTTTTAAAGGTTGTGGATAACTTTTATTTTTAAGATTTTTAATGGTTTGCTTAACCTTAGACTATGACCGAAGGTCATTTTGTTTCCAGAGGCATTAGCTTAAACACTTTTGATATGACGGATAAAAATTATTGTAAAAAATTAGTGAAACAAGGTATAAAATATATATTTAGATAATAAACCTAAATCAGGAAGTAGTTTATTGTGAATTCTGGAATTGAATCAAATAGATAAACTTTATTTAGTCTATAATAAGAGATGTAGGTTGATTATAATTACAGTTGACAGTTTATAATTGATAATTGAGAGTTAAAGATCAAGCCTATAAATTCAAAAGTTTTAAAGTTTTTTAACTATCAATTATCAATTGAATTTAAGCTAAGAGGAGGATGTTAATGGCTAACAAAACAAAAAAGCCACAAGTATCTTATTTTTGTATGGAATATGGTTTGGATAATAGTTTTAATATTTATTCAGGAGGACTGGGGATTTTAGCTGGCGATCACTTAAAAGCTGCTAAGGATGATGGTGCTCCTTTAGTTGGCATCGGTATTCTATGGAAGCAGGGTTATCATTATCAACAGATTGATGATGAGGACCAACCCTATGATAGCTATAAAATTTATGACTATGATTTTTTAAAGGATACGGGAGTTAAAGTCAAGGTTAAGATTAGACAGCGGGATGTTTACTGTAAAGTTTGGAAAGTAGATGAGTTTAGTCATGCTGATTTATATCTATTAGATACCGATTTGCCGAAGAATGACGGGGGAGATAGATGGATTACCGGTCAACTTTATGGTGGATTTGCTGAGGAAAGAATTGCTCAGGAGATGGTATTAGGGATTGGAGGAGTTAGAGCATTACGAGAGTTAGATATTGAACCAGATGTTTATCATTTTAATGAAGGTCATGCTGTATTTGCTGGGATTGAGTTGATCAGAGAGAAGATGCAACAAGAAGAAATTGGTTTTCACCAAGCTTGGCAGGAGACAAGAGAAGATGTAGTCTTTACAACTCATACGCCAGTAGAGCAAGGAAATGAACGACATTCTCATCTGTTATTAAGATATATGGGAGCAGATCAGAACTTGACAACAGAACAGATGGTAGCTTTAGGAGATGCTCCATTTAATATGACTGTTGCTGGTTTAAGATTGGGTCGGAATGCCAATGGAGTGGCACAGCTACATAAGAAGACAGCAGATAAGATGTGGGATTATGTAGATAATGCTCCTGAGATTTTAGGAATTACTAATGGAGTACATCGAGCTACCTGGGTTGATGATCGAATAGTTAAAGCTTTTAGGGATGGAAAGAATATTTGGGAGACACATCAAGAGATTAAAAAAGAGTTATTAGAGTATGTAAAGCAGAAAAATGGAGTAGAGCTCGATCCTGAAAAATTATTGATTGGATTTGCTCGCCGTGCTGCACCATATAAAAGAAGTGATTTGATCTTTACCAATCAAGCAAGGATTAAAAAGTATTTAGAAGAAGGTAAGATTCAAATTATCTTCTCTGGTAAAGCTCACCCATTAGATGATATGGGTAAAAAGATTATAGCCAATCTAGTCAAGATGTCTAAAAAATATCCTGACAGTGTTGTCTTCATTGAAGATTATGATATGGAAACGGGTAAATGGTTGACCCGGGGATGTGATGTTTGGTTGAATAATCCTCGCCGTCCTAAGGAAGCTAGTGGTACTTCTGGAATGAAGGCAGCTATGAATGGAGTACTTAATCTGAGTATTCTTGATGGTTGGTGGCCAGAAGCTTGTCGCCACGGCAAGAATGGTTGGGCGATTGGAACTGACCCAAAGACTGCTGAAGATTTTTCAGGAGATTATGATGAGAAGCTTAAGAAATTAGATGAATATGATTTGAAGAATCTTTATCAAGTCTTATTTAATGAGGTCGTACCTACTTATTATCAAAAACAGGAGCAGTGGGTCAAGATGATGCAAGCAAGTCATGAAGATACTTATGAGGAATTTTCTGCAGCAAGAATGGTCGATGATTACTATCAATTAATGTATAAGCAGACAAAGTAAAGTAGTATTAGCCAGCTGTGAGGCTGGCTTTTTTCATAGCAGTTAGTGACTAATGACTAGTAATTAGTGACTGGTGCTTAATTACAATTATGTGTAACTTTTGCTTAGAACCATGAGGGAGATTTCTCGTTCTGAAAGATTTTTTCTGAGCTTC
>NZ_JALKBX010000058.1 GCF_023227745.1 Natroniella acetigena
CTCAGAAAAAATCTTTCAGAACGAGAAATCTCCCTCATGGTTCTAAGCAAAAGTTACACATAATTGTAATTAAATTTGAATAACTATAAAACTAATCTAGAGTAAAATATAAAAACTCCCAGTAAATACTGGGAGTTTTTTGGCTACTAAGCCATTGCTTGAATTTGATCTTCAGTATAAACATTAACCTCTCGTTTGTCTCGTCCTCTTCGATCGAAGGACACATAACCATCCACTTTAGTGAATAGAGTATCATCTCCACCCCGACCTACATTCAATCCAGGATGGAATTTAGTACCACGTTGTCGAACAATAATACTACCTGCACTAATATATTGTCCGTCGTGGCTCTTTACTCCCAGTCGTTTAGAAATGCTATCACGACCATTTTTAGAACTACCGACTCCTTTTTTATTAGCGAACAATTGTAAGTTCATTTTAATCATTTCTTCCACCCCCTTCTATAATTCAGTTAATAGTTAATAATTAATAGTGAATAGTTAAATTCAAAACCTTTAAAAGTCCTAAAAGAAATTAAATTTTATCTATTCACTACCTCCGAGTTTTTATAAATCGAAAAACTCTCCGTGAGTCGCTGGCAACTATCGCTTTAAACCTGTAACTTCTTACTAGCAGCTCTTCTCTATTCGTTATTCATTGATTTTCCATATTCATTGTTTTATTTCGATATATTGCGAATAACTCTTTTCGGTCTCTTCTAATCCTGCCACCATTGTTTCTAAAATAGCCTTAACTTCAACATCTTGAGCTATTTTAGATTCTAGCTTACAACTTAACCAACCATCTTCTACTTCAACCTCAGGGTTTAATTTCAAATAATTAATTAATCCAAAGACAGCAGTCTGTAAAATTGCCGAAACTGCTGCACAGATAATATCCTCTCCTGAGGGAGCATAATCAGCATGTCCTTCAACAAAAAACTCAACAATATTTCCAACTTGATCGCGTTCAATATTAATTGTAATCACTATGCTTTAATGCTATCGATCTTTACTTTAGTATATGGTTGACGATGACCAGTCTTTTTACGATAATTATTCTTAGGCTTATACTTGAAAACGATTATTTTATCACCCTTAGTTTGAGCAACAACTTTAGCAGTTACAGTTGCATCTTCTACCGTTGGTTGACCAACGGTCAAACCATCCTCAGTTGATACAGCCTTAACTTGCTCAAATTCAACAGTTTCGCCCGGCTCTAAATCTAATTTTTCAACATAGACTTCTTGACCTTCTTCTACTTTATATTGCTTTCCACCTGTTTTAATAATTGCATACATGTCATTAACACCTCCTCTACCTCAGACTCGCCGATAACTAGGTAATCTCTTCTATAGAGATTTTAGACCCGCATCGTGCGGTTTTGGTAGTGGCTAAAACCAACCACTTACGAATATGAATTCTAACACAAAAATTTAATTCTGTCAAGCAAACGTTAAATTAAGATTGATAACTAATTAATAGTTTCTATAATCTTCGCTTGAGCATAGGTCTTAGTAACCTTTACAACTTTAACCTGAACTTTATTATCTACTTTACTTCCCCCATCTATAATATCAATAATATATCCTTTTAATCTAGCAATACCATCTTGTGAGCGATATAAATGCCGCTCTTCAACCTCTAAAAGTAATTCATCCCCAACTTCAACTGGTAAAGCCAACTTTTCAATCTCTTCCCTTGAACCAAATTTTAAAATATTTACTTTTTCTAAATGTAATTCTGGATTGCCTTTAATATAGATGTTTTTCTTTAATCTCTTTTCTAATTTTTCTAAATTCTTACCACCTAAACCAATCAACTTAGCAGCAATATTAGGATGCACTTCTAACAAAATGGCTTCCTTTTTCTTCTTCCACAATACTTCTCTAATTTTACGAATTGCTTGTATGACTATTGTATCCTCTGATAATATCTGCCCAGTACCTTGGCAGTAAGAACAATCTTGTTGTAAAAACTGACCAATTCTTTCCCTTTCCTTTTTGCGTGTCATCTCTACTAATCCTAATTTTGTCAACCCTAAAATATTAGTCTTTGTCTTATCCTGGGCCAATTTATTCTTTAAAACCTGCAATACCTTATCTTGATCTTGACTACTTTTCATATCTATAAAATCAATAATAATAATTCCACCAATATCCCTGAGACGTAGTTGCTTGCTAATTTCCCTTGCTGCTTCAATATTTGTCTTTACAATTGTCTGCTGTAAATTATCTTTCCCTACATATTTTCCTGTATTAACATCAACAGCAGTCAAGGCTTCAGTAGTATCAATCGTGATGTAGCCACCACAGTTCAACCAGACCTTACGTTCTAATAATTTCTCTATCTCTTCTTCAATATCATAATGATCAAAGATGGGTTTAGGATGATTATAGTAATAGATTCTTGACTTAAGTCGGGGAGAAATATAATCAACTAATTCTTCTACTTGATAATAGTCTTCTTTCGTATCCAAAATAAACTTATCAATTCGATCAGTAAAATTATCTCTGACTATCTGTTTGATTAAGTTTAAATCTTGATGTATTAACGCTGGAGCCTTAGAATTATTTGCTCCTTCATGTATATCATCCCAAATTTTAAGTAAAAAATTAAGATCATGTTTAATTTCTTGATTTGATTTATAAGCTGCTACCGTCCTAACAATAATTCCTTTATCAGCAGGGACAATATCTTGAGCTAATTGGCGTAACCTCTTTCTTTCTTCTTTATCTTCAATTCTTCTTGATACTCCAACATGGTTGACATAATTTAATAAAACTACATAGCGCCCTGGAAGATTTAATTTGCAAGTACCACGTGGTCCTTTAGACCCTAATGACTCTTTAGTTATCTGAATTAAAAGCTCTTGACCAGGCTCTAATAATTCCTCAATTCTCTTCTTCTGCTCTTTATTTGACAAAGGAAAGAGATCCTTAACATGTACAAAAACATTCTTTTCTAAACCTACATCTACAAAAGCTGATTGCATCCCGGGAAGGACATTTTCAACTTGACCTAAATAAATATTTCCTACTATTTGTTGGGAAAACTCCCTTTCAAATAAAATTTCTACTAATCTCCTATTTTCTAAAATAGCCACACGGGTTTCTAAGCCCTGAGCATTGACTACTATCTCCTTTCCCACATTATCCTTCCTTTCTTGCACTATCAATTATTTAATAACCTGCAATAGAGTAATAAATTATTTTTAATCCCTTAAATTAAGCACTTTAAATTGCTAGTTATAATTATTTTGTTATAAATCTTCGAAACTATGCTGAGCCAGTTTAAAAAAATAAATTAACTCTCTTGCTCTAATAAAGACTTAATCGGTAATCCCAATCCTTCCTCAACTAATTCATTAATTACTTGATCTTCTGTAACTAATCCTAAAATCTTTAAATCTGAGTCAACTACTAAAATAACATTAAAACGATTAGGTACTAATCGTTCAATGATATCTTTAAGAGGAGTATGCTGTTCAGTAACCAAATGTTCAACAGCTACTACTTTTTCAGTTAAAAATTGATTTTTCTTCTTAGCGATATATTCCATTAGTAAATAAGGGGTGTATTGCTTTTCTTTTACAGCAATAAAATAAATAAAAAAAGCAATTATTAATAATATAATATTAAATTCACCCAAATAAATCCCTATAACTGCTATCAGAGCAACACTGGCAGCTATAATTTTACTCAACCACAATACCTGTTTGGTTGCTTCTTTAAATCCAATTTTAGTTGTCAATTTGGCCCGTAAAACTCTTCCTCCATCTAAAGGCAGGGCAGGTATTAAATTAAATAATCCAATTGTTAAATTTAATCTAATTAAAAAAAGTCCCACATGCACTGAAATAATTTTATATCTGATTAATAATAAAACAATCAAACTTAAAATCAAATTAAATAATGGCCCTGCTAATGCTATTTTAATCTCAGTCTTCGGTTTTAATTGAATCAAATTAGCAAATTTAACTACTCCACCAAAGGGTAATAGCTCAACTTCATTAACTTTAACCCCTTCATTAACTGCTACTACTGAATGGGCCAACTCATGTAATAGAACAATTAAAAAGGTCAAAGATGCCTCATTAAATAATCCTGAAATAGAAAATAAAAATAATACCAATAAAAACAATAAATTTAATTTAAACTTTACCCCTTTTATTTTAAACAATTTATTGCCACCTTCTTTCATTATATAATAATTATTAATGGCAATAAATTAATATGCTACTTTTTGAAGTAGCATGCTGATTTAAAATAACATTTTCTTTCTTCTCATATTAATATTAATAATTAGACCTACTGCTAATAAACTAGTAATCATTGCACTTCCTCCATAACTTAAAAAAGGTAAAGGAATTCCTGTGACAGGCATAATACCAATTGTCATGCCTACATTTTCCAAAACATGGAATGCAAACATTGATAAAATTCCAACCACAACTAATCTACCAAACTCATCTTTAGCCTCTTCTGCAACTTTAATCCCTCGCCACAAAAGAATAAAATAGCAGAGTAAAGTAGCTCCTGCTCCTGCAAAACCTAATTCTTCTCCTAAGACTGAAAATATAAAATCAGTATGCCTTTCTGGTAAAAATCTGAGCTGATTTTGACTTCCTCCAAATAATCCCTTCCCCCATAATTGACCTGAACCAATTGCAATTTTAGATTGAATTAAATTGTAACCTGAACCCAATGGATCAAAATAAGGGTCGATAAAGACAAGTAATCTGTTTAATTGGTAGGTTTGTAATGGAATAGGAACTTCCCAATATAAATGAGTAGTTACCCAAACAATACTAGTAACTAAACCACCTAAACCAACCCCTAACAATAATTTAGGATTAGCTCCAGCAATATAAATCATTCCTACAAAAGTAGCCACTACCACTAAAGATGTTCCTAAATCATTTTGAGCTAAGATTAATAGAATTGGAATAGCAACATGAATAATTGGGACAATCAAACCTTTAATTTGACTGACATCATAATCCTCTTTAGCCAACAGATCGGCCAAAGTAATGATCACAGCCAATTTAGCTAACTCAGAAGGCTGAAAACTGATTAATCCAAACCTAATCCAGCGTTGGCCCCCACTAATACTTTGGCCCAAGACTAAAACAGATAATAACATCAAAATATTACCAACATAAATCACTTTAGAATAATTCCGCAAAGCCCTATAATCGAAAAATAGACTGAATATTAAACCTACAGAACCAATTAAGATCGAAGCACTATGTCTTTGCAAAAAAGGGTTTTCCAAAAAAGCAGCACCATTAATAAAAGTAGCACTCCTAATTAAAGTTACTCCAATAATAACTAATACTATAACAGTTAAAGGAATTAAATAGTCGATTTGTTTGATTAATTTATTCACAAAGCCTTTCACTCCCCCTTGGGTTAATGGAGTAGTCACTTTAAACTTGCTAGCATTATCTTTTCTTCAAGTGCTTAACAGGAATATTAGCTACTAATGCTACAGAATTCTCCTGTCTATCTAATTCCATTTCTAAACCAGATTCATCAATCTCTAAATATTTAGAAATCACCTCGATTAATTCTTCCTTCATATCCTCAATTACTTCTGGTGAAACTCCTATTCGATCATGAACTAAGACCAACCTCAATCTTTCTTTTGCTAAATCTTTACTTTGTAGTTCATCTTTATTGAACATCCCTTTCATTAACTCTATCACACTTTAATCCTCCCCAACTCTATTTTAAACCAACAAATCGCTTCAAACGATCAACAACCCCTTCTTCTAATGACATTAATGGAACATCTTCTCCTTCTAATCGTTTAGTAATATTCCAAAAAGCCTGTCCTGCTTGGGCACTTTCAGTTAAAATAATTGGTTCTCCAGTATTAGTAGAAACAACAATTCTTTCGTCTTCAGGAACAATTCCCAGTAATTGAATTGCTAAAATTTCAACCATATCCTCAATATTCATCATATTTCCCCGCCTCATCATATCAATTCTCACTCGATTGATAATCAATTCAGGGTCAGATAACCCTTCAGCTTCTAACATACCAACAATTCTATCTGCATCTCTAACCGCTGAAACTTCAGGGGTAGTTACTACAATTGCCTCATCTGCCCCTGCAATTGCATTTTTAAACCCTTGTTCTATTCCTGCTGGGGAATCTATAATTACATAATCAAACTCTTTTTTCAACTGAGCAATCAATTCTCCCATCTGCTTCGGACTAACAGCAGTTTTGTCTCGAGTTTGAGCAGCAGGTAATAAATATAAACTACTATATCTCTTATCTTTAATTAAAGCTTGTTCCTGCCTACATTTTTTCTCTACTACATCTACAATATCATAAACAATTCTATTTTCCAATCCTAACACTACATCTAAATTACGCAAACCAATATCAGCATCTATTAAGGCCACTTTTTTACCAAATTTAGCTAACCCTGTTCCTAAATTAGCAACAGTAGTGGTCTTTCCTACACCACCTTTACCTGACGTAACAACATATACTTTGCCATCCACTAAACTTCCCCCCCTCTACTTTCTTAAATAATCAATTTCAATCTTTCCATCTTTTATATAAGCAATCTCTGGAGTATCAGGAGAATTAACAAAACCATCTGGAGCTCTACTGATGTGATCTGCAATTCTTAATTGTGTTGGCTCTAAACGAAAAGCAGAAATAGTAGCATCGCCCTTACCATTAACCCCACAATGTGCTATACCACGAATCACTCCCATTACAATTATATCTCCCCCAGCTACAACTTCAGCACCGGGGTTTACATCACCTTGAATTACAATATTTCCTGCAAAAGAAACTGATTGACCAGATCTAATTGTTCGTTTAATTAATAATGTATCTTCTTGTTGAGATGTTTTAAAATTAGTTTCATCATTGATAAATTCAATTACAGAGAAATCTAGCTCTTTTTTAAATACCTCAACTAACTTTTTCTTCTCAGTAATAGATAAGGATCTAGTTCCTAATTTAATTCTAGCAATCAAATCATCATTAAAAAAATTACCCGCTCGTTCAAATTTATCTTTCAGTTCAGCTATTAGCTTAGAAAAATCAAGTTGATCATCTAAAATGATAATCAACCCTTCTAAATCTCCTTTGAAGACAACTCCATTACTTCCCATCTTCTTTCCTCCTACAAAATTAACCTTCCTTATCTTCAATATCTACATCTTCCAAATCAAAATACTCTTGCATTATCCCTTCAACTATAGGAAGAGTATTCCCACTAGAAATTCCATACTCAAGAAAGACAACTATTGAAATTTCTGGATCATCCGCCGGTGCATAACCACCAAACCAACCGTGGTTAGGGTTATTTCTACCTGTTTGGGCTGTTCCTGTCTTACCTGCTAAAGAAATCGGCATTTCTACAAAATTATTTCTAGCAGTTCCATAAGTTATAACCCCTTCTAACCCTTCCTTAATTGTAGCTATTGTCTCTTCAGACAAAGATAACTCAGTTATTAACTCAGGTTCTATTTCCCTAACTACATTCCCATCTTGCTCAACAACCTTGTCTGCTAATGATGGTCGATAAATCTTGCCATCATTTGCTATAGCATTCATTACATTAATTAATTGAATTGGAGATACCCTTAAATTCCCTTGACCAATCGATAAATTAATTGTATAGCCAGGGTACCAAATTCTATCTTCTATACTTTGAAAATAATTTCTACGCCAATCTGGATCTGGAACTAATCCTTCTGCTTCATTCTTTAAATCAATACCTGTTTTTTCTCCCAAGCCAAATTGGCGAGCATACCATTGTAAAATAGTTTGATCTTGTTTATACAGTTCATGTCCTAATTCGTAATATACTGTATTGTTAGACCAAGCCAAGCTATCTACAAAGTCTATTTCTCCTTGTCCAGCTGAATACCAATTGCCAAATCTAGTCCCAGCTAGTTCATAATAACCAGGATCATAAAACTTATCATCACCACTGATCCCTAATTCTTCTAACGCAGCTGCTGCAGTTACTATTTTAAAGACAGAAGCTGGAGGAGCACTGGTATTAACTACTCTATTCAAGAGTGGTCTTCCAATATCAGTAGCAAGGTGCTCCCAATCTGTTCTTGAAATTCCCGTCGAAAACAAATTAGGGTTATAATCAGGAAAGCTGCTCATTGCTAAGACATCACCATTTTTAGGATTAGTTACAATAACTGCTCCACCAATCGGCGGATGTTCTTCATCCTCAAGCTCCTCTTTAATCGCTCTGATTTTGTTTGCTAGTAATTCTTCCGTTGTCTGCTGTAATTGATAATCAATATTTAAGATTAAATCATCTCCTGGTGCTGGTTCTTCAACCCCTAAGACCCTCAATTGTTGTCCCAGACTATTGACCTCTACCTGTTGCCTTCCTCTTTCCCCTCGCAAGTAATCTTCATAAATCAATTCCAAGCCTGTCTTTCCTAAGATATCGCCTGTTCTATATCCTTGTTCCTTTAAATTACTCAATTCATTAGCAGATATTTCCCCAACATATCCTAAAACATGGCTGGCCAAATTATCATTGACATACTTTCTCATTGGAATTTTTTCTATAATTAACCCTGGAATTTGCTCTTTATTCTCTTGTAATATAATTAGCTCTTCCTGACTTATATTCCTTTTTAATCTCACCAATTTATCAGTTTGATTATCAATAACCTTTTCCTTCAATTCCTCTTTGTCCATTTCTAAAATTCGCTCTAACATTTCTAAAACATAATCCAGTTCATTAACTTCATCAGGAATCAAAGAAACAGTATAGGTTAATTCATTCGAAACTAATACTTCTCCAGTTTGATCATAAATTTTTCCTCGTGGGGCACTGATCGAAAGAATAGAAGTTCTATTACCTTCTGATAACCTTTTATAACTTTCTCCACTATGAATTTGAAGATAATAAAGTTGGGCAAATAAAACCACAAAAATCAAGACTATTATTATTGTAAAGTGAAATAATCTTCGTTCACTATCATTTTTCACTTGATTTTCCTCCTGTTATACCAATTCAAAAACATAATTCTAAATGTTGAAAATAAACTCAAGTTATAAATTAATATCTGTTAAATAAGAATCAACCTTATAAACAAACGGATAAATGATTAAAGTTATTCCAGCATTTAAAATGGCTAAGGGAAGAATTACCCCTTCCACTGCCTGCTCTAAAGTAACAAACCTCAATAAATAGTTGCTAAATAAAATAACGAATATCTGATTAACAACAGTTGCACAAAATAATACTAAAGGAGGTAGTAATAAGCTATCCTGATAAACCTCTTTTTTCAAAATACCAACTGAGAAACCAACTATAGTCTTAACAATAATATTAATCCCAAATAATCCTCCTGAAAACAAATCCTGCAAAAATCCAGCTAAAAATCCAGCTACTCCACCAGCCGTTTTCCCATGATTAATAGATAAAATCATTACTATGATCAACAAAAAATCAGGAGTTATTTGCCCCACTAAACCCCTTGAAAAAACCAATGCTTGACAAACAAAAAAGAACAATCCAAAAATTATATAAAACAGATAGATCATCACTCTACCTCCTTCTGCTCATTAAATTCAGGATAATTATCAGAAGTAGGTGATAATAAATCAGTTTTAGTGCTAAAATCAGTAATTACTAATACCTTTTCAAGTTTAGTCAAATCTGCAAAGGAATCAATTTCTGCTTTTTGGGTTAAGCCATAATTATCAGGGCTAACTGACATAACTTTTCCAAGTGATAATCCACGTGGATAATGTTCAGATAAGCCCGAGGTAACAATTATATCATCTTCCTCAATATCTGCATCCCAGGCTAAATCCTCCATAAGTAATTTTTCATCTTCAAGTTGACCCTTAACAACTCCTAAATCCCGGGAATCATCCCTTTGCACTAAGCCACCAATTACAAAAGTAGGATCACTTAATAATAAAACCTGAGCAGTACGATTAGTAACCCGATTAATTCGCCCTACTAAATAACCATTCTCAGCTATCACAAGCATATTACGTCTAACACCGTCTCTTTTTCCTTGATCAATCATCACAGTCTTTGACCAGTTATCAGCCCCGTGACTAATTACACTTGCTCCCACTAAATCATAAGGTACATACTCTTTGAAGTTTAAAAGTTCCCTGAATTTCTGATTTTGAGCCATTATTTTTTCCAATTTATTCTGATAATAATTTAAATCTTTAATTTTTTGCCTTAATTCTTCATTTTCTTCTTTTACTTGCTGGTACTTTAAAACTACCTTCGTTGAATCTTCAAGCCAGTTTTGAACAGAGTTGATTATTCTAAAACTAGGAGTGATTAAATCAACTATCACTCCCTCAACCAAATTATAATCTTTATCTAAACTGGCTACATTAATAATTCTGATCAAAATTAATAAGAGTACAAGTAATACAAATAATTTTTGATATTTCTTTATGAAATTTAACACCGTTACCACCCAATTTATTAAATTACTTCTCTTACACTTTCTCTTAAGATAGACGTTTAGGGGTAATTAAGACATCTTTCAAATTATTCAATTCCTCCAATACTTTTCCTGTTCCATAGACTACACAATCTAATGGTTCATCAGCCAAATAAACAGGCATACCTGTCTCTCCAGAAATTAATTGATCTAGCCCTGTTAATAAAGAACCTCCACCCGCCATTACAATTCCTCGATCCATAATATCAGCAGATAACTCAGGAGGAGTATTCTCTAACGTACTCTTTACCGAACGCACAATATCATTAACCGGCTCTTTTAAAGCATCTTGTATCTCTCCAGCACTAACTTCAATTGTTTTAGGCAACCCATTAACCAAATCCCGCCCTCTAATCTCATAGACTTCTTCTGCTTTTTGATCACTTTCAGAAGCAAAGTAAGCAGAACCAATTTCAGTCTTAATCTCTTCTGCTGTTCTTTCTCCTATCATTAAGTTATAACTATTTCTAATATAATGAACTATTGCTCCATCCATATCATCTCCACCAACTCTAATTGAATCTTTGGTTACAATTCCACCTAAAGAGATTACTGCTACTTCTGTTGTTCCACCACCAATATCAACAATCATATTTCCGGTTGGTTCATGCACGGGCAAATTAGCCCCTATCGCAGCAGCCATTGGCTCTTCAATCAGATAAGCCTCTCTAGCTCCAGCATGTAAAGCCGCATCAATAACTGCCCTTTTTTCTACTTCTGTAACTCCAGAAGGAACGCAGACTACAATTCTAGGTCTTACTAATCTTTTTCTTTTATGAGCTTTAGTAATAAAATACTTTAACATTTTTTCTGTTACTTCAAAATCAGCAATAACTCCATCTTTCATAGGACGAACAGCCATAATATTACCTGGGGTTCTTCCAATCATATTTTTCGCATCATTTCCTACAGCCAAAACTCCTTCTTTAGAATTATTATTTTGAATCGCCACTACTGATGGTTCACGAATTAGAACCCCCTTCCCTCTAATATAAACCAATGTATTAGCAGTTCCTAAATCTATCCCCATATCTCTGGAAAATGGTGCAGTTAAAAAATTTAATACCATGATCTATTCCCCTTTCAATAGCAAGTTTAAAATAAATTTTTGCCTTTCAAACTAAAGTAATCATCAACACCAATAATTAAATGATCTAATACTTCAATTCCAACTAATTCTCCCACTTGAACTAATCTCTTTGTAACTTCTATATCTTCTTGACTAGGTCTTACATCTCCACTAGGATGATTATGAGCTAATATAATTGCTGCACTACTTTTTTTAATTGCAGGGCGAAAAACTTCTCTTGGATGCACGATTGAATTATTCAACGTTCCTTTAAAAATTTCTCTAACTCCAATAATCTCATTTTTAGTATTTAATAAAACAATTTGAAAGCTTTCTTGGTGAAAATCTTTTAATTTAGGTATCATAAATTGAGCAATATCTTCAGGCGAACTAATCTTAGTCAAGTCAGAATGAGTACTGATTAATCTTTTACTCAATTCTGCTACAGCTTTCAACTGGCTAGCTTTAGCTAAACCAATCCCTTTTATTTGCTGTAACTCTTCAATACTTAAATCTACCAAACACTTAATACCTTCACAAACAGTCAGTAGTTTATTAGCTAAATCTAATGCTGTTCTTTTTTTAGAACCTGTTCTTAAGATCAGGGCCAACAATTCCGCAGTAGATAAGGTAGTTGCTCCATACTTAACCAATTTTTCTCGTGGTCGCTCCTCACTAGGCATATCCTTAATCGTTAAATAATTATCCATTTAAACTAAACTTCACTCCTAACTCTGTTAACATCCTTCTTAAATTATACAATGATAATCCTATTACATTATAAAAACAACCATTAATCTCTTTAACAAATACTGCTCCTAAACCTTGAATCCCATAACTTCCTGCTTTATCGAACGGTTCTCCTGTAGCTATATATTCTTCTATCTCTTGAACAGTTAACTCTTTAAAATTTACCGTTGTTGTTTGGTAATCAGTCAAACTCTGTTGAGTTGTCATAACTGTAACTCCAGTCAAAACCTGATGCTTTTGCCCACTTAACTTAGTTAACATTCGATGAGCCTCTTCAAAATCTTTAGGTTTACCTAAAATCTCTCGGTTTATACTAACTACTGTATCAGCAGCAATAACTACTTCATTCTGACCATCAATCACATCTTCTGCCTTTAAAAATGATAATTTTTGTACTAATTTAGCTGGTTTATCTTCTTTAACCTTCTTTTCATCTATCCCACTCGGTCTAACTTCAAATTCAACTCCTAATTTACTCAATAGTTTTCTTCGTCGCGGAGAAGAGGAAGCTAAGATAACCTTTTCCATTAATAATTCCTCCAATCCATAATGATTTATAGAAACGAAGTGACCTTTAATTCTAGTCTAAGGCTAAAATTAAGGTTAAGCAAAACGAACAAACATAAACTAATAAAAATTTTATCCACAACCTCTAAAAAGCATAATTTCCTTAATAATAAAAATCTACTCCATTTACTAATTAACTTTAAAACCCTACTTTTTGCTCAAGTCAAATTCTAGATAATTACTTAATTTAATCACAACCAATCCAACAAAAATTCCTGTCGGCAATGATAATAATAATAAATAAGGTAGATAAAATATCAAACGCCAATTATTAATTATAATACTGGCCATTACTACCTGTCCAAAATTATGAAATGCTGCACCTAAGACACTGATCCCTATTATACTAAATTTATATGAGTAAAAGTAATAAGCAAACCCCATAACAAGAAGGCTAAGTAATCCTCCTGTTAGGCTTAAAAAAAAACTGATACTGAAAAAAGTACCAATTAATAGTGACGATAAAAATATTCTTAACGTTATAACTGTAATAGCACTCTTGAATCCAAAATATAATAAAACAAATAATGTGATTATATTAGCTAAACCAAGTTTGGCCCCAGGAATAACTAAAAAAGCAGGCAACATTACTTCCACAATATGTAAAACAATTGCTCCTGCTACTAATAATGATAAAGTTAACTGCTTTTTTAATTTCATACTAAACCTCTCTTTCATTATTATAACAAACTTACCTATTTTATAAACACTAAATTTGACTTTAATTTATATTTTTATTCCCTAAGCTCATCTGCTATCAATAATTAATAACCGCGACTTTACAATACTTAAGGGAAAACTCACATTATTTAGTTTATCATTTTTAAGGAATAAAGACAAGCCTTTTAATTTTTCATCTCAAAGAAATAAAAGGTAAGTCTCCTAAGGAGACTTACCTTTTATTTAAAAGTCACGTGCGCCAACCTAATATTGATATAAAGTGGCACTTTGCCACTTTATATCAGTGTACAGTTTACGGTTTACAGTTGACAGTTAAAACCCCAAATTCAAAATCACTCTAATCTTCTAAAAATAAAACTTTTAGGGTGCTTAAGTTCTTAAGGTCTTGATCTTATAACTGTACACTGTTAACTGTAAACTATATTGTGGCACTAAAAGTGCCACAATATTGTAATAAAATTACACTTTCCTCTTTAGTTCATCAGGATTTAGCTTAATTTAGTACATATAAGTTAAAAGCAATCTCGCTTTACTTCCTTTAATGCTTTATAATTAGCTTCAATTGTAAACTCTAGTTCTTGATCAGTATGGACCAACGAAACAAAGTTGGCTTCAAACTGAGAAGGAGGCAAATAAACCCCTTGCTCTAGCATCTTCTGAAAATAAAGAGCAAAAGCATCAGTATCACACTGCTTAACATCCTGATAATTAGTCACTTCAGTTGGATTAAAGAAGAGACAGACCATTGAACCGACCCGTGATATAGTAGCAGGAATCTCTAACTTCTCAATATTGGTCTTAATACCTGCTGCTAACTTACTTGCTTTCTCTTCTAACTCTTCATAAACTTCACCTTGCAGTAATAATCTCAACGTCTCTGCCCCAGCAGCCATTGCCAAAGGATTACCTGACAAGGTCCCTGCTTGATAGACTGGTCCTTCAGGAGCTACATGGCTCATAATCTCTACTTTACCACCATACGCACCAACAGGTAGACCTCCTCCAATTATCTTACCAAATGTCGTCAAATCAGGCTCAATACCATAAAGCTCTTGAGCTCCACCATAAGCTAATCTAAACCCAGTCATTACCTCATCAAAGATCAAGACTGCTCCATAATCATCAGTCAGCTCTCTTAAACCTTCTAAATACCCATCCTGTGGAGCAATAACCCCCATATTGCCAGTTACAGGCTCTAAAATAACCCCTGCAATTTCAGAACCATACTCTGCAAAGATAGCTTCAACTGCTGCCAAGTCATTATACGGAGCAATAAGCGTCTCCTGAGCAACATTAGCTGGTACCCCTGGAGTACTAGGAATCCCTAAAGTAGTCAACCCTGAACCAGCATCAATCAATAAACTATCACCATGCCCATGATAACAACCTTCTAGCTTAAGAATCTTATCTCGACCAGTATAACCTCTAGCCAATCTAATAGCACTCATTGTTGCTTCTGTACCTGAATTGACCATCCGTACTTTATCAATCGAAGCAATATTATCTACAATCAAGCTCGCTAACTCTGTTTCAATCTCAGTCGGTGCTCCAAAGCTAGTCCCTTTTTGGATCTGTGCTTCTAAAGCTTCAACAACTTGAGGATGATTATAACCTAAGATCATTGGTCCCCAAGAACCAACATAATCGATATATTCATTACCATCAACATCATAGATCTTTGAACCTTGGCCCTTCTCAATAAATAATGGATCGCTATCAACAGCACTAAAAGCCCGTGCTGGACTATTTACTCCCCCAGGAATAACCTCCTGAGCTCCCTTAAAATACTTTTCTGATTTTTCCATAATAACACCCCCACTTAAAAGCATAGTGCTCTCAGCTAAATTAAAGCCTGTTATTACAATGCTTCGCAGATAACTAAATTTCTCTGCCCTCCGCCTAATTGACAATTGATAGTTTACAATTGACAATTAAATTCAAAACCATACAATCAAAACAATAAAACCATCAAGATCTGCAAGATATTATCCACTAAACATTCTTATTTACAATATTTTCTTTTAGCTGAGAGTACTCAAGCAATTAATAGTTAATAATTATAACTAATAGTTAAAACCTTTGAAACCAATTTCATTAATTTTAAGTTTAAGGTTAAGTCTAAGTTTAAGTAAGATCTAAACCCTTATGCTTTTAACGGTTGGCTTAGACTCAACCTCAGCCTTAAACTTAAGCTATTTGTAATTAAGCTTTTGATCTTCAACTATTCAATATTCAATATTCAATATCTTTGCTACGTCTTTTGCATAATAAGTGATAATAATCTCAGCCCCTGCCCGTTTGATACTTGTCAGCATCTCCAAGACAACTTCTTCTTCATTGATCCAGCCCTTTTCTGCTGCTGCTTTAATCATCGCAAATTCACCACTGACATTATAAGCAGCAAGTGGAGTATTGAAGTTGTCTTTGGCCCGTCTGATAATATCAAGATAAGATAAGGCAGGCTTGACCATGATAATATCTGCTCCTTCTTCCAAATCAAGTTCAATCTCTGTCAATGCTTCATCACTATTAGCTGGATCCATCTGATAAGAGCTTCTATCTCCCTCACCAGGAGCAGAATGGGCTGCATCACGAAATGGCCCATAAAAAGCTGAAGAATACTTAGCAGCATAAGACATAATCGCCACTTCTTGATAGCCTTCTTGATCTAATCTTTCTCTAATTGCTCGTATCCGTCCATCCATCATATCAGAAGGTGCTACCATATCAGCACCTGCTTGAATATGGGATAAAGCAACCTTAGCCAAATTATCTAATGTTGGATCATTATTTACAGTTCCATCCTCTAAAATACCACAATGACCATGACTAGTATACTGGCATAAACAGACATCTGTAATTACTAATAGTTCTGGATACTTTTCTTTGATTGCTCGACAAGCCCGCTGCACAATCCCATCTTCTAACCAGGCACTAGAACCTACTTCATCCTTGTACTTCGGAATCCCAAATAAAATAACTCCTGCAACTTCAGCTTGAATCAATTCTGCAACCTCATCAAGTAATAAGTCTAATGATAAATGATAATTACCTGGCAAAGAAGAAATCTCTTCCTTCACCTCTTCACCATTGACTACAAATAATGGTTGAATCAGATCATCAGTACTTAACTTTGTTTCTCTGACTAAATCTCTGATCGCTTGTGTCCGCCTCAAACGGCGTGGTCGTCTGATTAAATCCATTCTCCCCCTCCTTCATATAGCTAATTTACAATGTACAGTCATGTACATCAACTTAATAGATAGTTTTCTAATTATCTTACTTTTTATTGATATATAGTTTCACTTTTAAAATTAAAATCTGCAACCAATAAACTTCAAAATCAGTTTCGAGAG
>NZ_JALKBX010000059.1 GCF_023227745.1 Natroniella acetigena
ATTATCCATAATTTTCATATAGGTTGATATTAGGTATGTCAGCTA
Organism: Natroniella acetigena; assembly: GCF_023227745.1. Taxonomy (GTDB): domain Bacteria; phylum Bacillota; class Halanaerobiia; order Halobacteroidales; family Halobacteroidaceae; genus Natroniella; species Natroniella acetigena. The sequence continues at coordinate 46 of NZ_JALKBX010000059.1, forward strand.
ATTTATTTTTCACAAAAATCGAGGAAGAACCAAAAATTCTAATTTAAGCAACTAAATTTCATTGGTTTTTAAATACTAAATTAAAATTTGTAAATAATAATAGTAGGTTAGAGGATAGTTGAGGAGGAAAAGATGGATTTTAAAGAAAGGTTAATCACAGAAATCAAGAAATATCCAGATGTTTTTAATGAGATTAGGGTAGAGATTATGGAACCTAAATGGCAATCAGAATCTGAAGATGGAATTGAGTATATTATTGATACTGAGGTTGATAAAACATTAGAGAAAGTTGATGAGGGCCAATTAGTAGATTCAATTATTAATAATTTGAAATATTATATTGAATATGAACGTGAACTTGGTGAAAGTGAATTATAATCTTAGAAGGGAGGAGAAAATAATGGGTGATCATGTAGAACATTTTTTAAAGTATGGGGGAATAAAATTTGAGTATAAAGCTTCTGAAGAGGAAGTTAGGGAATTTGTTAATAGTTTACCTGAAGATAAGAGGGATAGCATAGCCGAAGTTAGCCAAATTTTAGATCAAGAAGGCTTGATTGACCTGAAGCCAGAATTCAGTACTATCGATAAGGAAATGTTGGATGCTCAAGTAGAAGAGAATCGAAGAATTTAAAGAAGTTTCAGTATAGCAGAAGGTGAAAATTTAAGGTCCCAAATAATGGGACCTTAAATTTTATTAATATTTGTTTTTGTCTAGCTGATCGAATAATGCTTTGACATACTCAGTGATAGATATTCTTTCTTCAATGAATTCTTCGATTAAATTATTATTATTAATTTTTACATCCATTATTAATCAGCTCCTTTTTTTAACTATTAATTATTATTGCTTATATTTAATTATATAATACTAGTAATGGTTACCTATTTAATGTAGTTATTATTAAGTAAAATTTTCAAATAAATTTAATAAATTAAAGGTATCTAGCATATAATTTATAATAATTTGAATTAACTGACTGAATTTAGCATAAAAATAAAATTAGAGTAATATACTATTAAAAACCAGGAGGTGTAATAATGAGAGCAACAGGAATAGTTCGCAAAATTGATAATTTAGGAAGAGTAGTAATCCCCAAAGAAATTAGAACTGAAATGAAGATCGATAATGGCAATACTTTAGAGATCTATGTTGATGAGGATGAAACAGTTATTTTAAAGAAATATAGTCCAGTAAGAGAGCTGAATGATTTAGAAGGGTATATCGAAACCCTTGTTGATACTACTGATTGTAGTGTTATGATTTCTGATACAGATAAAATAATAGCTTCCTCAACAGAAATGGAAAAATATACTGATCAAGTGCTAGGTAATAAGATAAAGGAAGCTATGGAGTCTAGGAGAACAATAGTTATTGAGGAGGCAGAAGAAGAGGAGGTCTTCAATAACTTTAGAACTAAAGAAGGAGAATTAGGAGCAATACTTGTTACACCTATTATTAAACAAGGAGATATTTTAGGGACAGTAATTTTATCGTCCTCCAATGGGGGATTAGGGGATTTTGAAGCTAAAATTAGTGAAATTACAGCTAAGGTAATTAGTAAAAAATTAGGTCTATAAATTATGGGGGCAACCAGTTGCCCCCATAATTTATTCATACAGGCAAAGCCTGAAGTGATAAATCCATAACTGAATATATAGGGATTCATGGTTTTAAAATTCAAAAACCACTCATGTAAAAAGCACTGCAACGGGAATTAAAGCGAAAATCAAGTTCCTCAAAACCATATCTACCATAGGACGTACGGGATTCTAAGCCTTTGGAGGCTCTTTTGCCACTGGATAAAAATCAGATGTTTTTTGCTAGAATGGAATTATTCTAATTAAAATAGTATAAAAAAGATAAAAATTCAAAAGATAATTATAAATTATAGTTTAGTAAAGGGGTAGGGGTATGGGAAAGATATTTTTCTTTATAGTTGCTGCAGTTTCTGGAACAGCAATGGCTGTGCAAGGTTCTTTGAATTCAGCACTTGGTAAGGTAGTAGGAGAAGTGGAAGCGACTTTTATTGTTCATATGATAGCTACATTAGTAATAGCATTAATTTTATTTGCTTTTAATTTGGGTCAAGGAAATTTAGGAAAGTTCATGTCAGCTCCATGGTATACTTATCTAGGAGGGTTGTTAAATGTAATTATTCTGTATGGAGTATTATTCAGTATTCCTAGACTGGGGGTTGCTAATGCAACTACTTTAATTATTGTTGGACAAGTATTGACTGCAATTTTGATTGATCACTTAGGAATTTGGGGGTTAGAAAGGATTCCTTTTCGCTGGATTCAGGGGTTAGGGTTGGTATTATTAGCTATAGGGGCTAGATTGTTATTGAATATCAAATAAGTTTTAGTTCAAGTCTAAGTTTATAATTTGACAGTATTGAATGAAGAAGGTATAATAATTCATGTACCCCCAGGGGTTGGGGTAAAAATTAAAGTAGGAGTGATCATGATGGCAGATAAAGTTATTAAAGCAAGTGAAAATGACTTTGAAGAAGAGGTAATTAATGCGGAAATACCTGTGTTGGTTGATTTTTGGGCACCATGGTGTGGACCTTGTAAAGCAGTTGCTCCTGTATTAGATGAGATTGCAAATGAGTATCAGAATAAAGTTAAGGTAGTTAAGGTCAATGTTGATGATAATCAGAATTTGGCTCAAGAATATCAAGTGACGAGCATTCCTAATATAATCTTCTTTAAAGAAGGAGAACAGGTAGAGCAACAAGTTGGTTTTGCTTCTAAAGATGGACTTATGAGTAAAATAGATAGTATTACTTAAATTTAGTTTCATGCAGGAGTGGATTAGATGGCAACTATTAAAGGCTCTGAGAAAAAAGAGAAATTGTTGACCCAATTGAAGACGATTAAGGGACATATTGGTGGTATTGAAAAGATGATTGAGGATGACAAAGAGTGTACAGAATTATTAATTCAAATATTAGCGATAAAGTCTTCAATTAATAAGGTAGGCTTATCTTTAATCAAGGATAATGCCTGTCAATGTATTTTAGAATCGATTGATGAAGGAGAAGAGATAGAATATACAATTAATGAGGTAGTGACTGCAGCGTTAAAATTCAGCAAATAAGTTGTTGGCCCTTACTTCTGTAAGGGCTTTATTAATTTAAGTTGAATAGTTGTGGTAGATTATGTAATTGAAAATTGATGTAGTCTTGTTCCAAAAAAAATAATAGAGTAATTATGGTAAAGGCAACTAGAAAGATCAAGTGTTCGCTCCAACTACCAGTAGTAATATTAAGGTGAAACTTGAAACGTTTATCATTAGGATAAAATAAAGGGATTCCTTGGACATTTAGCATATCTGTAATTAAATGACTAAAATAGCCGATAATTAAACCGCTCCAGATTATATTACTAATTAATTTAAGTTTAACTAACTCTTGAGTTAATAAGGCAAACAAGATCAATCCTAAAATACTATGGGTTAAACCACGGTGTTTGATTCCAAATAGTTTAAGAGGTTTGCTAATAAACCATAGTTTTTTTCCAGCTTTACTATTTGCATGATCTATATCAGGAATAAGAGCCCCGATAATTGTAGCTATATAAAATTCGATTAAGGCAATATTAAAGAGAGAGCTTGTGACTGGCAAATGTAAGCTAGTGATGTTAAAGATTTTAACTAATTTAATTGTAATTAGTCCAAAAACAAATCCAAAAAGTGAATGTGTATGGTGAGTCATAATTTTTCCTCCTTAATTTACTATAATAACAGGAGATTTAATTTTTTGCTGAGAAATGATATTTTTACTTAAACTTATTCTAAGACTTAAACTAAAGTTGCTTAACGACAACTTTGTTCTTATTCATTATATACCGCGGTTGTTTTTCTGTCAAACCTTGTAACTAATAGTTTTTATAGCATTAAATTCAAGGGTAGATCATTCAATTACTTCAGAGAAAATAAAAGGATTTGATAAAAATTTATAGAATTCAGTAAGAGTTAGTACAAGAAAGGAGCAATCGAATGAAGAAAATAATTCCTTTAGTACTATGGATATTGCTTTTAAGTAGTGCAGAGGTTAGTGGTAGTCAGGAATTTGCTAAGATAGATGGACTAATGGATAATTTATTGTCGGAAGTTACAATTCAAAAAGGGCAGGTTGTTACGAGTTTTGAATCGGATATTTATTTAAATTTGGGCCAAGCTACAGGGGTCAAACAGGGAGATAGATTTGAGGTAACTAGACAAGGGGAGTTATTGACTGATCCAGTAACCGGGATGAATTTAGGAAGGGTTGAGATTAAGATAGCTGAAGTAGAGGTTGTTACAGTTAGAGATAAATTTTCGATTGCTGAAATTGTGGGAAAATATTCTGAAGTTGATATTGAACCATTGGATTTAGTAACTGAAATTGATTATGTACAGCAAGTAGTTAAATTAGGATTTAGCTCGAGTGAGCAATTTGATAGTCTGACCAGTAGAATAGAAGAGGTAGTTAGTAATTATCTTAAGCAAGATGAGCGATTTGAACTTTTACCTGCACAGAAGGTAGAAAATGTCAGGCGGGGATTTGAACAAAAAGAGGAATTGGATGAGCAAAATTTAGCATTGCTAGTAGATAAATTAGAAGTTGATTTATTACTAACCGGTCAGATTTATCAACAGGAGGATAGTTTTTTTATTTATGCAGGGTTATTTGAAAAAAAGTTAGGTACTATAATTAATGAAGAAGTAATTAGATTAGCTAAAGATGATCGAGTGGTTGCTTATTATTTGCAGCAGCAAGAAGAGGAAGAACTTTATCAACTCTTATTTGAGCAGGAGTTTGATTATTTAAGTGGTAGTTTAGCAGTTGGTGATATTACTAATGATGGTCAGCTAGAAGTCTTGTTGAATACTTCAGAGGCAGTTAAGATTCTAAATTATGAGGATGAGCGGTTGATTGAGCAAGATAAGATAACAGATGATTATCAAATTACACGGTTTGATGATTATAAAGTATTAATAGGTGATACTACCAATAATGAAACTGCAAAAATAATTGTTGATCAGTATAGAAGGTTGATCAGTTTTGAATGGGATGGTAATGAGTACTTACGGAAAGATTTGAACAAATTTAATCGCGATCGCCCTAAATTAATTGTGGGATTAGATGGTCAAGACTATTTAGTGACTAGAGATTATGGTCATTTTTTGAAGTTTAATCTCTGGGATGGAAGCCAATATCAAGTTGATTTTGAATTTGATTTAGCGGTAAATGAAGGGTATCGGTTACAAATAGCCGATTTAACTGGAGATGGAGAAGAGGAATTGATTTTAACAGCCTTTACTGGTGGACAAGAGTATGAAATTAAGGTTTATAATCTAGATGGAGAATTAGAATATAACTTTCCAGATACGCATGGGCCAACAATTGCTGTGGGAGATTTAAATCGAGATGGAATAGAGGAAATCTTTCTCTCAACCCAAAATGAAGCTAAAAGTCAGATTATATCATATTTCTGGGATGGAGAAGATTATTCAGTCAACTGGGAGAGTGAAGAGCTGCCAGGTGAGGTTAGAGATTTTGCTGTGGGGGATTTGACAGCTGATGGAGAGCAAGAATTATTAGTACTGATATTAGAGGATGAGCTAAGTAAGCTATATTTGTATCAAAGAAAATAAAGAAATTTTAACTGTTATTAGAGCAACCTTTGTAATATACTAATAGAGAAAGTATCAATTAGTGGAGGGATTTGGAATGGGATGGATACATATTGTTGGGGTTGGTGGGATAGCTATGTCAGCTATTGCTCAGTATTTCTTGGAAGCAGGATATAAGGTGACAGGGTCTGATTTGAATTCTAATCAATTAATTGAAGAATTAGAGAAGAAAGGTGCAGAAATAACGATTGGACATCAGCAAGATAATATTTCTACTGATATAGAAAAGGTGATTTATTCTGATGCTATACCAGAGGATAATGTAGAATTAGTAGCTGCTAAAAAATATAATTTAGAAAGGCTAGGTCGTTCTCAGGCTTTAAAATTGATCACGAAGGATAAGGATGTTATTTCAGCGACCGGCACGCATGGGAAAACAACTACTTCAGCCATGATTGCTCAAGTATTAGAAACTGGAGGGAAAGATGTTAGTTTTATTATTGGAGGGATCTTAAATAATTTTGCTAGTAATTTTAAGATTGATCAAGGGGATTATTTTGTCCTGGAAGGTGATGAATATGGTAGATCCTTTTTGCAGTACAAATCTGAGTTAGGGGTTTTGACGAATATTGAATATGATCATCCTGATATCTATCAAGATCTAGATGACTTATTGGCTGCTTATAAAGAGTATGTTACTAATTTAGGGAGTTATTTGGTAACCAATCAGCAGGTGATTGAGCAATTAAAGTTAGATACTTTAGATTTAGAGATAGAAGTTGAGACTGTAGGGGTTAATCAGCCAGAGGCTACCTTTAATGCAGTTGAGATTGAAGAGCAGGAATTGACTTCTTATTTTGATCTAGAGTATCAAGGTCAAAGGGTTGATCGGTTTGAGATAGAAGGTTTAGGGGATTATAATATTAAGCATGCTTTAGAAGCAATTGCTATTGGTAATTATTGTGGTTTATCATTTGCTGAGATGAAAGAAGCCTTCAGTAAGTGGAGTGGGGTTAAACGAAGGTTTGAGGTATTGTATGCTGCTGGAGATAAGATTGTAATTACTGATTATGCTCATCATCCTAGTGAGGTAGATGTAGTTACAGCTACTTTGGAGCGAATCAAGACTACTAAGAAGAAGGTTGTTATCTTTCAGCCCCATCAATATATTAGAACCAATCGTTTATTTGATGATTATAGTGGTGTATTAGATAAAGAACTTGATCAAAAAATAGTCAGTAAGATTTATAAGGTTCGGGAGCAAGTATTAGAAGCAGAATTAGATAGATTAGGAGTAGAGTTGAGTCAGACTATCAGTTCAGGTGAGATCTATTATTGTAATCAGTTAGAAGAAGTTAAGGAGTGGCTAGAAGAGTATGATCAAAACGAGCAAGCTATTTATCTCTTTTTAGGTGCAGGGAATATAGATGATTTTGCTAGAGAATGGGTAGCAGAGTTTAATTAAGTATAAAGTAGAATTAGGTGATAGTGATGAAGGTATGGAAACTAACAGATGACAAATATGCGATTAAGGAATATTTGACTAATGGGTTATTCAGTAAGTTAGTAGCAGAAGAAGGAGTTAGCTATAATCAAGAGGCTTGGCGGATAGAGTTTGTAGTCGATAAGTTGGATTTAATCAGCGATTATTGTTCTGAAGTAGAGATTATGGCTGGACAGGATTTATTGACTAGATTGTATAGGATTAATAAATTTAAGCCGAGAAAAGACTTGATGCGCCATGCTGTAATGATTTATGAACTACAGGATTATATTTATTTTATTTTAAAGGATGAAGCATTTGAGTTATTAGAGGAGTATGAAGGTGTTTTAGTCAGCCATGATTCTAAAGTCAAGAGGTATGCTGAAGAGTTACTATACTTTGGTCAACAAGAGAAACTGAATAAATATCAGAATTCTTTAGAACAATTGGGAATTGAAAAGATTAAGGAGATTCTAAAAGAGGAGCAGGGGAGTTTTTTAAGCTGTGATTTTGATTCCTCTCCTCTGTTATTTGTAGATAAGTATCGAGACATAGAGTTAGCTGAGGAAAGAAGAACTAAGTTTTTTAAGCAGGAGCTTGGTAAAAGAAATGTAACTGCGTTTAATATTAGACAGTTAGCTGAAGAGAGGCAGGTACGGCGAGAGGTATGGTTTCCGTTCTTTGAAAAGTTAGTGGAACAAGAGATTAGACAACGGGTTGGGAAGTTAGAGCGGTTACAGGAAAGATTTAAGCTGAATGATTTATTTTCCAACCAACAGGCATTACAACTGGTCAATCAGCTTGAGAAGTTGGCCCAGAAGTTAGATAAGGAGTTGCAGGAAATTATTGGAGAGGAATTGGTTCAATATTATACCCAAGAAAAAGAAAGACTAATCTATGGAATCTAATAAATCAATTCAAATAAGTTGAACTTGATTATTGATTCTTTTAGTTTTTTGATTTTGATATTTTGAATTTAATTGTGAATTGTGCATTGTAAATTGTCAATTGAAACGGGAGTGAAGAAAGATTTAGATATCCGTCAAGGGTTATCATAATAGGATTGAATTTAGCTGAAAGTATTAGGATTTTAGTAGGGAGTGGGAGTTAATGTTAGAGGAACTTATTACTGAAGAGGGCAGATTAGAAGAGTTAATTGCTCAAATCGATCCCAATTTTTTCAAACAGGCTCGTTGGTTTCAGCATAAAGGAGCCATGATAAATCAGATTCAGTTGGTTGATTATGGAAAGTTGACTCTTAGTAATTCAGAATCGATTATTTTAGCAACCATTCTTGAAATTTTTATGGAACAGCAAGTGGAATTTAGTCAGTTTAGTGAACTGTACTATTTACCTTTGTTGGTCAGTCAAACTTTACTACAAGGAGCAGAAAGTATTCCTGTATTAGATGCTCAAGAACAGTTTTTTCTTTATCAGGGAGTAAATGATTTAGAATATGTACGAGTAATAGAGCAATTTATGAAGGAAGAAGAAGAGCTAGCGTTACAAAAAGGTGGAACTTTACGAGGGGTTTCGATTGCAGAAGATGGGGTCTTCAGTGCTGAGCAGTTAACAGATGTTTCGAGTAATAGCCTTACAGTAGTCAAGAAGGATCAAGTAGCCAAGACTTTTCGGAGGTTAGAGGCAGGGGTTAATCCTGAGATAGAATTAAGTCTTAGTCTACAACAGAAAACGGATTTTGAGCAGTTTCCTACTTTGAAAGGTTATCTTACTTATCAAACTGAGCAGAAGCAAGAGTATAATCTGATGTTGGCCCAGGAGTTTGTTACAAGTGATGGTGATTTGTGGGCATATACGCAGGAGGTTATAGCAGATCTGTTGGCCCGATTGTGGGAGGAGAGAGCAGGAGATTTAGAAGGGGCAATTGAAGAGTTTTGTGCTGAATATTTTGATTATAGCGTCAAATTAGGAGAGCTGATTGCTCGATTGCATTTATCATTAGCTGGAATCGATGCTCAAGAATTTGCACCTCGTCCTCCTCAACAAGATGAGGTAGTTGAGCTGTATTCTAAGATGAGAGAAAATTATGAACAGCTTGTTAGTCAATTGCAAGAGAAAGAGGAGCAGGTTGATGATGAACAGTTAGTAGCTGAATTATTGAGTTATCAAGATATTATTGAACAGTTAGAAGAAGAGCTATTACCAGCTATTGAGCAGATAGGTAAGTTTGTTCGTTGCCATGGGGATCTGCATTTAGAGCAGGTCTTGAAGATAGGAGAAGAGTTGATTATCTTGGATTTTGAAGGGGAGCCAACTAAGAGCATTGCTGAGCGGAGAAGAAAGTATAGTCCGCTTAAGGATATAGCTGGTATGTTGCGTTCTTATAACTATGCTGCTTATGCTGGGTATTTTAAATTTAAAGAAGAGGTTCAAATTGAGGATAGTGATTATTTATTAGAGATAATTAACTTGTGGGAAGAAAAAGTTGCAAGTAAATTTTGGGAAGGCTATTTACAGTCAATTGGTCAAGAAGCTGAGTTGTTACCTAGTGAGAATGAGTTTAATCGAGTAGTTGAGCTTTTTAAGCTTGAAAAGGCATTATATGAAGCTCTCTATGAGATTAATAATCGGATTGATTGGTTACAGATTCCATTACAGGGAATCTTGGATTCTTTAGCTAGCTTGAATTAAATTTTAGTAATGTAAGATACTAGCTAGTAGGGGGTATGAATAATGGCCAATTTGAAAGTGATGATGTTGACTAAGGAATTTCCCAATAATATTTATGGTGGGGCTGGAGTTCATGTCGATTATTTGAGTCAGAATTTAGCTGAGATAATGGATGTTGAGGTCAGGGCATTTGCTGGGGAGGAAGATTTGGTTCAAGATCAGAGGGAGGCAACAGCTTATCAAGCTTGGCCCGAGGTCAGTAAGAATACTGATCAGAGGTTTATTAAAGCTGTCAATGCACTGTCTGTTGATTTGGCGATGGCTAAAGATAAGTCTGATGCTGATATTGTTCATTGCCATACGTGGTATACTTTTATGGGTGGTTTTTGGGTCAAAAAACTATATGATATTCCACTAGTGACTACTATTCATAGTATGGAACCACTTCGTCCTTGGAAAGAGGAGCAATTAGGAAATGCATATCACTTATCTTCCTGGATGGAGCGAACTGCTGTAGAGGATGCAGATAAGATAATTGCAGTCTCTAAAGAGATGAAAAAAGATATCTTAGAACACTATAATGTCCAAGAAGAGGAGATAGAGGTCATCTATAATGGAATTGATCTAAATCAATATCAATATACCGCTAGTACTACTTATCGAGAAGAATATGGAATTGATCCTAATAAACCATATATCTTATTTGTAGGACGAATTACTCGTCAAAAAGGAATCATTCATTTAGTAAATGCAATTAAGGATATTAATGAGGAGGCTCAGGTTGTACTCTGTGCGGGAGCTCCTGATACTGAAGAGATAGAAGAGGAGATGAATCAAAAGGTAACAGCTATTCAACAAGAGCGGGATGGAGTAATTTGGATTAATGAGATGGTTTCTAAAGAAGCAGTAATTGAGTTTTATTCGAATGCAACTGTCTTTTGCTGCCCATCAGTGTATGAACCTTTTGGAATAATTAATCTAGAGGCAATGGCCTGTAAAACTCCTGTAGTAGCATCTGCAGTGGGAGGAATTAAAGAGGTTGTCGTTGACGGGGAGACTGGGTTTTTAGTTGACTTCGAGCAGGTTGAAGGGCCAACCGGTGAACCTAAGGATCCTGCTGTTTTTTCTCAAGCTTTAGCGGATAAGATAAATCAAGTCTTAGCTGATGAAGAGTTACAGCAAAAATTTGGGCAGAATGGTCGCCAGCGGGTAGAGGAGATCTTTAGTTGGGAGGCAATTGCTAAACAGACTAAGGAGTTGTATCAGCAGTTGGTCAAGTAGCAAGTACGTTGGTCCTGGAATATAATTTAGTGTAAAAAAGTTCTTAAAACTACTAAGTTAATTTAAATAACTAAGGTTTTGGTACTTCGGTGCCAGAACTTTTATTTTTGTAGGAGGTTAAATTATGGAGTGGCACTTAAAGTTTTTTAATCAGTTGTCTGTAGATGAGTTATATAAGCTTCTTAAATTAAGGATTGATGTTTTTGTTGTTGAACAGGATTGTCCTTATCACGAATGTGATAATAAGGATAGAAGGTCATTTCATTTGTTTGCTGAACGTGAAGGAGAAATACTGGCTTATGCACGTTTGATATTGCCTGGAATCTCCTATTCAGAAGCATCGATTGGTCGGGTAATAGTGGTTAAAAAATATCGCAACCAGGGCTTAGGAAGAGAATTAATGGAACGTGGTATTGACTTTTTAACCACGGAATTAAAACAAGAGCAGATTAGAATTTCAGCACAACAACACTTAAGTAGTAGTTTTTATGGTCAGTTAGGCTTTGAAGTGGTCTCGGATTCTTATTTAGAAGATGGAATTCCTCATGTGGAAATGTTATATCAAAAATAAGAGAAGATACTTTCTATTTAAAGCTGATTTGCAGCATTTTGAACTTGAGGAATCTGAACAGGATTAGCAATGTTTAGAAGATCTTATAATGTAACTTTACAATGAGATAAGCAAGATTGAACAGCTTGGCCCTTGTGCATTGGTATAGAATATTCATCAGTTTTTATTATTAAAGCTATAGGCTTAATCAGCCTATAGCTTTTTTTAGTTTATAAAGATATGTTTGTAGTTGTTTAAAATAAAGCTCCTGAGAATAAGAAATTAGGAGGCTTAACATTAATTATTTGAATATAATTATGAATTATAGTATTATTATGGTATATAAGTTTTTAATTGTATAAAAAAGATGTGAATTGGCTATAAATGTTAATAAGGGTTTATTAAATAATAGGAGGAGTCAATTCATGTCTATTTATCTTGAAAAAGAAGCAGAAGAAATTATGGTTAAATTTAATTATAGTGCTGAGCGAGTTGAGAGAATAAAAAAAATTAAGGGGAGAAAGTGGGATCCTAAACGAAAAGTTTGGAGGATTCCTTATTCTATTAAAAATATTGAAGAAATAAAGAGATTATTTAGAAATGACAAAGTTTATATTAATGATGAAATGAAAATTTTTAACCAAGTTGAAGAGAAATTAAAGCTAAAAGGTTATAGTGTTCAAACTCAGAAAGCATATTTAGGTCAGATTAAAAGGTTTATTGATTATACAGATAAAAATTTAAGTCAAATTAATGAAAGTGAAGTAAAAGAATATGTATTGTACTTATTGTACTTATTAAATGAAAAAGAACTCACTCATTCGTTTGTAAACCAGGCAATTAGTTCTATTAAATTTTTAGCTTTAGAGATATTGAAAAAGAAAAATATTATTATAGATCTTCCTAGACCAAAAAAGGAAAGTAAATTACCTCAAGTATTGAGTGAGAAAGAAGTAAACAGTATACTACAAGTGTTAGATAATGAAAAACATAAAACTATTTTATATCTTGTTTATTCAGCAGGGTTGAGAGTAGGAGAGGTTGTTAAATTAAAATGTGAAGATGTTGATAGGAATAGAATGTTACTTCGTGTACGCCAAGGAAAAGGAAGGAAGGATCGTTATACGCTATTATCAAAGGAAGCACTTAAACAATTAAAGCTCTATTATAAGCTATATAAGCCTAAAAGCTGGATCTTCCCAGGACAAAAGAAAGGTAGTCATTTAACTGTAAGATCAGTACAAAGGGTTTTTAAGAAGGCGTGTAATAAAGCAGAAATATCTAAGGACGTATCAGTTCACTCGCTTCGACATTCTTTTGCAACTCATCTGCTTGAAAGAGGAGTTGACTTGCGTTATATTCAGAAACTGTTAGGTCATAAAAGCTCTACTACAACTGAAGTTTATACTCATGTAAGTAAAAATCAATTTTCTAAGATAAAAAATCCACTTGATGAGTTGATGGAATAAAACACGTTGTTTACATAAGATATTAGCGAAACAATCTTCGTGAATATCATGAAATGCTAAAGTAAAGTGAAGTTGTTTTCGTAAAGATAGGAGTTATATGACATTGTAATGAAATTAAATTTAAATAAAAAATATATAGGAGATGATAAAGTTGGTAATTGAAGTTAATTCTAGTTTGGTTGGGCCGCTACATGCAGATTCTTTTTCTAAAAAGAAAGATTTTATTAATAATTATGTATCATTGAGAGGAGAAAGTTCTATATATAAAGACCCTTTATTGGGTTCAGTAATTAATGGGGATAAAGTTATATTATCTGGAGTAAGAGGAACAGGTAAAACAATGATTCTTAAAACTGGAGAAGCAATTCTTAAGAAGAATTTAAATGAAAAATTAGAAAATGATGAAGATGATTTGATATTACCTGTTTATGTTACATATTCTGGTTTTAAGAAGGATGTATCTCTAGAGAATGAAATGGAACTTGCTTCTGATGAATTAAAAACAGCACGTGAAATATTTAGAGGTTATTTTTATATGACTCTTTTAGATAGTGTTTTAGATAGTATTGAAAATATGGGATTAGACAAAAATGTTGATTTTAATTTATTTGGATTACGTACTAAACTTGGAATCAAACGCGAGATTGAGAATGCAATAAAAACTTTTAAACGACTAGGATTTAGAGAAGTTTTAGAGTCTAAAAAGAAGGGGGTTGATATTGGAGTAAAAATAAAACAGATTGAATTAGCAATTACTCCAGGAATGTCTTCAAAAGAAGATATAACAGAAGTAAGGCTAGATGATATGCAAAGAACTAATTTATTCAAGCAGACTATAGATTCAATATGTTCCGTCTATAATCTAAGTAAAATTCATTATTTGTTTGATGAAGTTTATTACCTTAAATATCTACAACCAGAATTTTTTGATATATTATTTGGTTTTAGAAATTATACAAATATAACATTTTCAATCAGTTCTTATCCCACATTCATGGATTATGGTAATGAATTTGATATTCCTGATGATGCAAGAGAGGTAAGTGTATCTTCTTCATTATATAAACCAGATAAATATAGTTTTGAAAAGGCTTTAATAAAACTTGTAGAGTCCAGGATAAAAAAATATGGAGAAAAAAGATATGAGAATGTTATATCAAATGAAACCTTAGAACATTTAATTTTATTAACTAATGGTAATCCTAGAATGCTTTTGCAATCTATTGATTATATTTGGCAACAGAATAATGGGAAAAAAATTATAGTTAAAAATATTACATCTGATTTAATTTATTATATGGTTAAATCCTGGTATTTGAGGTTTATGAAGAATCAAGCAAGAAGATATAAGACAAGTATTGATAAAATCGAAGAATTTTTAAAAATAATCGTAGATAGATTAAAGAAAAATAATGAAAGAAATGAAATTCCAACATCTTTCTTTTTAATATCAGATGAAATTCATAAACATTTTAGTTCTACAATTAATTTATTACATTATTTTAGGATGATAGATGAATATAAAATTGGAGATTTTGGAGGAGGAGATTTGAAGAAGGGACAAACATATTTATTGAATCCTATGGTTGGTATTTATGAACTTCCCCCTGTTTGCTAGACAGTAAGTTAAGATATATAATATAATTACTTCAAGGGGGATTTCAAATGGACGATGACAGAAGAACTTATAGTGAACAATTTAAGCGTGAAACTGTTGAATTAAGTTTCAATTCAGAAAAAACCTGCAAAGAAATTGCTGAAGATTTAGGGCTTAGCTACCATAACTTAATTAGATGGCGTAAAGAGTATAGAGATAACAAGGATCAAGCTTTTCCCGGTCAAGGTAAACAAAAACTTTCACCTGAACAGGAAGAAATCAAAAAGTTAAAAGAGGAATTACGTATTGCTAAACAAGAACGTGATATATTAAAAAAAGCAGTCGGCATATTCTCAAAGAAACCAAGATGAAATATGGTTTCATTCGGGAGCACCGCAATGAATTTCCTATAACGAGAATGTGTCAGGTACTAGGTGTCTCCCGATCTGGATATTACAGTTGGTTAAATCGTAAACCAAGTAAAAGAAAACAAGAAAACTATAAATTAAAATTAAGAATAGCTCAAATATACTCCAAAAGTAGAGGAAGCTATGGTAGTCCACGTATTTATAAACAACTCAAGAAAGAAGGATTCAAGTGCAATAAAAAGCGAATAGAACGATTAATGAAAGTACTGGGATTAAAAGCAATACAGAAACGAAAATTTAAGGTTACTACTGATTCTAATCATAATTTGCCAATTAAAGAAAACCTTTTAGATCGTAAGTTTGATGTGACTGAAAAAAATAAAGTCTGGGTTTCAGACATTACATATATATCTACCAAAGAAGGTTGGTTGTATTTAGCAGTCATGATAGACCTTTATTCTCGTAAAATAGTTGGCTGGTCAATGCAAAAGAGAATGACTAAGAATTTAGTTATAGATGCTCTTAATATGGCCATAAAAAGGCGTAGTCCTGAGAAAGGCCTAATAGTACATTCAGATCAGGGCAGCCAGTATGCAAGCCATGATTTTCAAAAATTACTTTGGCAGAACAAGTTCAAATCATCAATGAGTCGTAAAGGTAACTGTTGGGATAATGCAGTAGCAGAAAGTTTTTTTGGTACACTAAAAACAGAACTAGTTTATCACAATAAATACCAAACTAGAAGTCAGGCGAAACAGGATATATTTAAATATATTGAGATTTTCTATAATAGAAATCGCTTACATTCAACCTTAGATTATAAAAGTCCAGAAGAGTACGAAAACGAGAGAAAAATGTCTAAACTATGTGTCTAATCTAATGGGGGAACCTCATTATTATGGTATTTTTTCAAAAAATCAAATTGTAAATCTACCTTCTCTAATAAAAAATAGCATTAATAAAGATAGAAAAATTCAATTTGGCAGTCTTGAGTATTTATTGAAAAAATTTGATAATCCTAACAAGATAACTTGTCCAAGGTATATAGATGGAGAATGTATAGATGCAGAATGTAAGGATACTTATAGTGAAAAATGGACAATTTGTCCGTTTCATCAAGGAATGAGTTTAGAACCTAGCACCTCTAGAATTTATGATGTTAAAATAGATACTTTAAATGTATCAGATAAAATGATTAGACGGTTAAATGAGGCTAATATTAAAACATTATTTGATATAATGGATGCAGGTGTAAAAGGATTAGTAGAAGTACCTTACATAGGATATATAAGGGCTAATAATATTTATTATACTACTAGAGAATATATTGATGATAATTTTTAAATTTAATAAGTCTAGTTTTGGAAAACATTACAACGTCATATAACAGCAGGTTAGCGACATCCAATTGTTAAGCATAGCCGAAGGTCGAGCTGACTTATGAAATTCAGATGCATTTATGAAGTTGCATTGCAGTAAAGGGACGTCGCGAACCTGCGGGACGTTGTATGTCCAGCGAAGCTGGACATATCCAACGGGTGAAAGTCCCGTCAAGGTAAAAGTTAAAGCCTTGTAGCAGAATAGCAATATGGTGGGAAATCTAAATATTGAAGTCTATTGACAAAGATACCTAAAGGGTATCGAGCAAGTATGCAGACCGTAACACCAGTAAACGCA
>NZ_JALKBX010000006.1 GCF_023227745.1 Natroniella acetigena
ATTAAGTACCTTAACATATTTAATGCAATTCGGAGTATTAATGACAGCCCTTCAAGGCGTTACTCTCTCATTTGACTATTTAAGTCCTTCAGTTCTAGTTATTATGAGTTGCCTCCATAATATTAGGCAATTCTTTTTAAATTGCAACAAGTCGCACATTCTCTACCATACCATTGGGCTTCATAGCTTAAATAGTCAACGAATTTAGACCAAGATACATCAGAGATACTTTTTTGCTAGTCTAGAGTTTTTAAGCATATTCTTTACTTTTAAACTTTCAGTTACACTAGAACGCTTGAAATATTAAATATTGAGTTCTATAAAATTGCTTATTATTCTTCTTTAAACGTTGCACACTCCTTAATTTTTCAGCCATCTCCTCAGCTTCTTTTACTTTTGGAAATATACCACTACTACTATTATTTGCTCTTGATCAAAAATAGAACTTTATTCGTTAAAATTTTAAAATCAAATCCAATCTAAACCTGTAATATAAGGCTTTTTAGATATCTTGATCTTTTAATATCTTAACCTTTAACTGTACACTGTTCACTATCAACTATACTTCCTACCTAGTTACTTGATTAATTAAAGCAATCGCGTATTTAACAATAGTCACTAGATCTTCAATTTTAATATTTTCATCTGTTGAATGAACATCAGTCATTCCTACACCAAGATTAACAGTTGGAAACCCTTTCCCATTAAATATATTAGCATCACTTCCTCCACCCGTGGATTGCAATTTCGGTTTGATACTAATTCTGCGCGCTGCTTTAACTGCAATATCAACAATTTCATTATTTCTTTCTAAGTCAAAGGCAGGATACATTCGCTTTGTTTCAATCTCCACTTCAGCATTATATTTATCTGCTGCTCGCTTAAAGATATCACACATATGTTCAGTCTGCTCAGTAAGTTTCCTTTCATCTAAACTTCTAGCTTCTCCCTGTAATTCAACTAAATCTGGTACTATATTAGTCGCCTTCCCACCTTTAATCACTCCAATATTAGCAGTCGTTTCATCATCAATCTGCCCTAAATTTAAGTTTGATAGAGCAACACTTGAGACTTTAATAGCATTAATTCCTGCTGATGGGTTGACCCCTGCATGTGCAGCTTTCCCTTTTACTTTAACATTTATCTTATCTTGTGCAGGTGCTTGAATAATAATCGTTCCTATATCTCCCCCAGAATCATAAGAAATTCCAAAATCTGCTTCTAATAAATCATAATCTAAATTTTTAGAACCTAGCAATCCAACTTCCTCTCCTATTGTAAAGACAATCTCAAGATCTCCATGTTCTATATCATCTTCCTTGATTATCCTTAAAGCTTCAACAATCGCTACAATTCCCGCTTTATCATCAGCTCCTAAAATAGTCTCTCCTTTACTATAGATAACTCCATCCTTTATTTCAGGCTCTATACCCTTACCAGGAGTTACTGTATCCATATGTGCATTCAATAATAAAGTAGGTTTTGAGCTATCTCCTTTTAACTTAGCTATTACATTACCTGTATCTCCTCCAACCTGTTGACCAGCACCATCTGTTGTTACCTCTAAACCTAGAGCAGTCAGCAATTCTAATAAATAATCTGCTACTGCTCCTTCTCCCTTAGATATACTATCTATTTTAATCAACTCTAAAAATCGATTAACAATTCTTTCTTGATTCATCTTGCTCACTCCTTTTTATGCTTTATCTTTATCTTTATATTTTATCCACACTTTTTTACTATTCCATACTAAACAAAAAAATCCTCCTTAAAAGCTACGTCAATTACCTTCATTCATTACAGCAAAATTATATAAGTAACTCTAATTTGCTACCAATTATAAATCTCAATCCTTATCTCTACCAAATTGATCCAGTTTGTTCAAAATCTCATTTTGAGCAATTAATTCTGTTAAAGAAAACTTTTCTGTATACAAATGAACCCCTATCAGGAGCAAAACAAAAATAACTTTATAACTTTCTGCGATAGAAAAAACAAGACTAAAACCTAAAAAAGACCCTAATAAGTTGGCCCCTACATCACCTAACATAGCTTCTGCTTTTAAGTCAACTGGTAACATCATCATAATCATAATTAATAAAGGAATTATTAATCTATCAAATAAACTAGTAGTAATCAACAATAATGGAGCTGATACAATGATGAATCCCTTTAAAGCCCTACCTGGTCTCAAATCAAGTAAATTAATAAAATTAGTCATTAATACAACCAATAAAAAGTTAATTATTATTCCTACCAAACTATCAACTACTTCAGTCACTAATAAAAAGACAATTAAACTTATAAAAACTGCTTTTAATAAGCCAGTTGTTACTCGCGAATTCGATATAAACTCACCTACATGACCAGACAAGCCACTACTTTGATCTTGCTCACCATAATAATCATCAATTAATCCTAATCCTCCTGCAACAATTACAAGATATAACAAAGCCCCAGCTACTTGGGTAGAATAAACCCTCAAATTAATCCCTACACTTAAGAGAATAATTAAATTAACGACTAATAAAATTCCATAACCAAGAGGAATTTGTTTCCCAGCATAATTTGTAGCAACCAACTGATACTTAATCAAAATATTTTTTACAATTGGATAATTAATGTAAGTTAAAGCAATTGCTAGAGTTATTAACCACAACATTAGTTACCACCTCTAACCTGAGTACAAAGTACAGCCAAAACATCCTTGAACTGCTGACCTCGGTGCTTGAACCCAGCTAAATCCCTTCCAGTTTCTCGATGCTCCATCCTTACTGGAATCTCTTTAACTTTAAACCCCCCTCTAATTGCTTCAATCGTCATAGCCACTTCTACTCCAAACCCTGCTCTAAACCCTGTTAAATAATCAATTAACTCTCTTGTTAAGACCCTCTGTCCTGACAATGGTTCTGTAGCTTCAAATCCAGCTAAATACTTTAAGCCTAATCGGGCCAACCCTTTAACCAACCCAAATCCGCCCTTCTTCTTAGCTGCTGGAAATTGAGCAATAGTCAAATCAGCCTCTTGCTGAAACACAGGCAGCAAAAGCTTTTCTACTTCTCTTGCTGTCTCTCCTAAATCAGCATCTAGCAAAGCAATTATCTTTCCTGTTGCCTTCTTTAAGCCCTGATTTAAAGCTGCCCCTTTACCCTGATTAACCTCTAAATCTATTAATCTAACCCCTAACGGCTTCACAACTTCAGCAGTTTGATCACTAGAGCCATCATTAATTACTATAATCTCTAAATCAAACTCAGTTAATGATTGTACAGCCAAGATCGTATCTGCAATTCGGTCTGCCTCATTATAAGCTGGGATTAAAATTGAGATTAATTTATTCAAAGCTAACACCTCTCAAATTCTCCAGATCTTTAGAACTGATTTGAAAGACAACCTCTATTAAATCGGATACAGATTCTAATTGTTCAGAATCAATCATTATCTGTTTTCCATTAAATTGAGCCATATCAAATTCCTCTTTCGATTCTCTATCTAAATATAAAACACTATCAAAATCAGTACTATAATCAGTCTGCTCCTGTAAAATTTCAACCTGCTTAATATCAGCCAATTGCAAAGTCTGAATCAATTTTTCTGCCATCTCTTGAGAGATATTACTGGTTCCTGTAACCAAGATTCGCTCCCCTTCTAACTGCCCTTGAACTACTAGTGGCAAGATCATCTCTTGAAACTCTAAATTATCATCTAATTTTCCTTCCAAATTTTCAACTTCCTCTTTAAATCTCTGGTTTTTCATTCTAATCGATAAGAACTCCTCTTCTAACTTACTAATCAAATTATTCTGTTCTTGGACTATTAATTCATTTCCTACCATTGTACTACCAATTAAAATTCCGATTGCTAATGTTGTAAAGATAATCACAATTGTAATTATATGATACCTCAAATCCAATAGCATCTATTTTCCTCCTAAAAGCCAAGATTGAGTTGAATATTCATAATTAATAACTTGATCAATTGTGAAATCGGTTGAGAGACCATAACAATGACTATGATTGGAATCAAAGAGGCAACTAAAACCTGAGCTACATATTTAAACCTGACCCGACTCTTATATAACTTATTAACCCCCTTTGCATCTACTAATTTATTCCCTACTTTTACTCTTACTAAGAAGGTACTAGCCATTCCTGGACGTCCTTTTTCTAAAAAATCAATCATTGTTGTATGAGTTCCTACAGCTACAATCAATTCAGCTCCCTTTTCGTAAGCTAATAACAGAGCAATATCTTCACTAGTTCCAGGTGCAGCAAATTTACTAGCTTCTAAATTTAATTCTTTAATTCGCTTCATCCCAGGAGCTACTCCATTAGAGTAAGCATGAACAATTAGTTCCGCTCCACAAACCAATACTTGATCACTGACACTATCCATATCCCCAATAATAATATCAGGTTTAAAGCCATAGTTTACTAAAGCATCTGCCCCGCCATCTACACCAATTAATACTGGCTTTACCTCTCTAATATAAGAAATAACTGCTTCTAAATCATCTTGATAATCATTGCCTCTGACCACAATCAAAACATCTTTACCCTTTAAATCAGTATCTAACTCTGGAATATCTAAGCCTAAAATCAATTCTTTTTCATCTTTAGCATAGTCAAGCGTATTATCGATAAACTTATTCAATTCATTATCTAAATTATCCTCTGCTTCTTGTAATTTAACCTTAACCCGTTCTGGAGTCAAAACCTCTCCACTAGCTATCTGCTGCTCTTCTTTGATAATAGACTCTCCTTCAATGGCAACTTGATCTCCATCTTCTAACAACGAAAAAATTTCTGAGCCTGTTTGATCAAGAACCGGAATTCCTGCTTCTAATAATTTTTTTGGCCCTAAATTTGGATATCTACCACTAATTGAAGAACTAGCATTGATTACAGCCTTAACTTTAGATTTAATCAATGATTCTGCAGCTAATTGGTCAATATCTTGATGATCAATTACAGTAATCTCATCTTGATCTAATTTTTTAACTAACTGCTTAGTTCTAGTACCTAACCTTACTTCGCCAGTTAACTGCATAATTTAATCCTCCTGTTTAATTACTACTATCTAGTATAGCTTATTTTTATCAGTATCATACTTCTAATAATATGAAACCAATTTCAATTATTACAAAAAAACAAAAATATTGGGACAGATTTAAATCCGCCCCAATATTTTAAATAACCTTTAATTTTCTATTTTACTTTTCTCAACTCTATTCTTAACTTATCTGCTATTTTAGCAATAAATTGTGAATTGGTAGGTTTGCCACTCTCAGTGGTTACCGAATGACCAAAAATCCGATTAATTGCTTTAATATTACCTTTTTCCCATGCTACTTCAATTGCATGGCGAATAGCCCGTTCTACTCTACTAGCTGTAGTATCAAACTCTTGAGCTACTAATGGATATAATTCTTTAGTTACTGCCCCTAGTAACTCTACTTCTTTGATTACTAAACTAATTGCTTCTCTTAAATATAAATACCCTTTAATGTGAGCTGGAATACCGATTTGATGCATTATATCAGTTATTCTTTCTTCTACATTTCTTTCACTGACTCCTTGAGCTTTAATAGCATAGCCACTGGTTCCACCAACAACTGGAGACATTATCTGTCTAATTCTACTAGCTAATTTCTCTAAATCAAATGGTTTTAAAATATAATAATCTACTCCTAAATTCACAATTCTTTGGGTCAATTCTTCTTGACCAAAAGCAGTTAACATAATTATTTTGCACTGTTCAGTTATTCCTTGACTATGTAATTCTTCTAACACACCAATCCCATCAAGGTGAGGCATAATAATATCTAAAACTAATAGATCAAATTCAACTTCATCAATTAATTCTAAAGTTTGTACACCATCATTAGCCATTCCCACCACCCTGAAATCTTCCTGTTGATCCAAATATTCTCTAAGTAAATTACAAAAATCATTATTATCATCTGCTAATAATATTTTAGTTACCGATTTTTCTTCCATTCTTCTCCCCCTTATACTATCATTGGTCCTCTTTTGTTATAAGTTCTAGATTTATTACCATATTCCTCCTTATTTTAATAAAAAACACCAAAGAATTCAAGAAGCAAATTCTCTGGTGTTTTGTTTTTTTAATGTTTCGGTTTCCATTACCATCCATTGGGCCAATATACCATAACCTCGGGTTGAGTCATTTAGAAAAACATGAGTAACAGCTCCAGCCAATTTTCCATTCTGGACAATAGGACTTCCACTCATTCCTTGCACAATACCACCACTCTTTTCTAACAATTCTTGATCAACTATTCTAATCACTAACCCTTTTTCACTTGGTCGATATTGTTTCATAACTTTCTCAATTTCTACTTCAAACTCTTCAATCTCTCCTCCTTCAATTACAGTATACATCTTTGCTGACCCTTCTTCTATTTCAAACACACTAGCAATGGGGATTGGTTTTTCAAAATGAGGATGTTCAGGTTGAATAGATAATTTTCCATAAATTCCAAAGTTATTGTTCTTCATTATATTCCCTAAAATTTCTTGTTCTCTCAAAAATGTACCTAACTTTTCTCCAGGCAATCCTTGACTACTTTGATTAATTCCTGAAATATTAGCTCTAACAATCTCTCCTTTACCCACATCAATCTTCAATTGACTACTATCCTCTGTAATCATATGACCTAATGCTCCATAATATCCTTCTTCAGACTCATAAAAAGACATTGTTCCCACACCAGAAGCTCCATCATCAACATAAATTCCAAGCATATAATAGCCACTTTTATCTTCAACAGGCATAGCTTCTTTAAAAACAATACTGGCATCCCTTCTTCTTATTTTTAACTCTAATTCTTCACCACGTTTCCCAGATTGATGAATCAAGCGGGCCAAATGATGCTTGCTTTTGATTTCAACTCCATTTACTTCTAATAGACTATCTCCTACCTGAATCCCTGCTTCTTGAGCAGGATAGACCTTAGTTCCATTTTCTTGTTCAACATATGAATCTCTAACAACCATAATACCATCAGATTTCAACGTAACTCCAATAGCTTGTCCTCCTGGCATAACCTTAACTTCAGGCATTACATTTACAATCATTCTCTGTAATGGAATAATTCCAAATAACTTAAATTTAAGATTATACCTCCCTACCGAAGATGCTTGTAATGCTAATGGCTCTGTTAAATTAACATCCAAACCTTGAGTAGTTATCTTACTACCATTTACTTTTAAACTCCCTTCCTGTTTCGAACTAACAGAAACCATAAAAGGAAGGCGAACCTCTAACTCCTCTTCATTCCCTTCTATAATCTGACAATAATTAGGCAAACCCACTAAAAATAACAAATCAGAAGCCAATGGAGCTAACAATAAGATCAAAATTAAATTAATTAAAATAATTTTTTTAGCTTTTTTCATTAACCACACTCCTACACAGTCCCCACCTGTGTAGTCTCTTCCAAAAAAAATAAAGCATCTTTATATTTAAAGATGCCCTAAATAATTAAACAATATTCAGTTACTTTATGTTAAATTGCCTCTTTTTTCTCTAAAGCAGATTTAATTAATTCCTTAGCATGCTCTAAAGTTTTGGTATTCAAACTACCATCTAACATCCGGGCCAACTCTCTAATTCGTCCATTAGTAGTCAAAGAATGAACTACAGTCTGTGACCCTTTCTGCTGTAACTTCTTCATAATCAAATAATGTTGATCAGCCATAGCAGCTATTTGAGGAAGATGTGTAATACAGATTAGCTGATGTTTTTTAGCTAAAAAAAGCAACTTATTAGCAACAAGTTTAGCTACTCTGCCTCCAATCCCAGTATCAACCTCATCAAATACCAAACTAGAAATTTGATCAATATCAGCAGCGATTGTCTTCAAAGCCAGCATAATTCTTGACAATTCCCCACCAGAAGCAATCTTAGCTAGTGGTTTTAGATCAGAACCTGGATTCGGAGCAATCAAAAATTCAACTTTATCAATTCCTTGTTTAGTAAATTTTTGGTATTGCTTAAAATCAACCTTAAACCTTGCTTGTGGCATAGATAAATCCTTCAATTTTTGTAATATATTTTTTTCTAAAGATTGAGCTGTTTTTTTTCGAGTAACTGATAATTGCTCAGCAAGCTCTTGATAATCAGCCCTTAACTGCTTTATTTCTTCTTCTAACCTCTCTTTTCTAATCTCACTATTCTTTAATTGATCCAATTCAATAGCAATTTCTTCTTTATATTCCAATATTTCTTCAATTGTTGACCCGTACTTTCTCTTCAAATCATTGACCCACTCTAATCTTTCTTCTATTATATCCAACCTCTGAGGTTCAAATTCTATTTGATCCTGATAGTCTTTTAATCTAAAAGAGACATCCTCAAGTTGATAATTGATCTCTGTCAATAACTCCGCAATTGGAGTTAAATTTTGATCAATCTTAGTTAAACTATCAATCTCTTTAGCTAGTTGACTAATTTGATCAATCAGAGCAGAATCATACATGTCACTTTCATATAACTGATGATATGTAGCTCCAATAACTTGATTTAATTCCTCAGCATTACTCAATTTATTCTTTTCTGCCATCAATTCTTCATCTTCACCAACTTCAAGTTCAGCTGCTTCAATTTCATTTAATTCAAAGTCTAATAAATCAATTCTTCTATCTCTTTCCTTTTCGCTCTGATTCATCTCAAACAACTTTTCTTCCTTTTGTTGTAACTCACTATAAAAATCTGCTAATTGCTCCTTTAGATCTAGTACCTCTGCTCCACCAAATTGATCTAATAACCTCAAATGATTCTCTACATCCAATAAAGATTGATGTTCATGTTGTCCATGAATATCGATCAAATGCTTACTGATCGAACGTGTCATCTCTAAAGTAACAATCCGACCATTAATCCTAGACTTATTATTTCCAGAATGACTGATTTCACGAGTTAAAATAACTTCCTCACTTTTAGATAGTTCCAAACCTAATCTTTTAAACTCTTCCTGTACAGCCTGATTATCTTTAATCTGAAAAACAGCCTCAATTACTGCTTTCTCTCTCCCTTTTCTAATATAATCAGTTGAAGCTCTCCCCCCTAATAACATATCTAACGCCTTAATAATAATTGATTTACCTGATCCTGTCTCTCCTGTTAAGATATTTAATCCAGAAGATAAATCCAGTTCTACCTCTTTAATTAAAGCAAAATTCTGGATAGCTAAGTTGGATAACATCAGTCTCACCCCTTTATCCAGTCAAACTTTCTAAACTTTCAATCACATCTTTTACGGCATCTTTAGGTTTTACAATCATTAAAATTGTATCATCGCCAGCTATTGTACCAATTACATGCTCCCATTCACTATTATCTAATAATGCTGCTACCCCCGGTGCCGTTCCCGGTAAAGCCTTAACTACAACTAAATTGTCACTATAATCTATCTTGACTACTGAATCTTGAAACACCCTCTTAATCCGACTATTAATATTAACCTTTTCTCGTTGATTAGGAGAGAGGGAATACTTATATCCACCTTCCCCTATAGGTTTTTTAATTAGTCCTAGTTGCTTAATATCACGTGATACAGTAGCCTGTGTAATATTAAACCCCTCTTCTCGTAACCTAACTGCTAATTGTTCTTGAGTCTGAATCTCTTCTTCCTTAACCAACTCCATAATTTTAAGATGACGTTTACTTTTCATGCTTATCTCTCCTTAAAACTTATTCCCCTGTAATCGATTACGTAAAACTTTATAAAAATTATAACCTTCCAATTTGATTAAGCGACTAACTAACTCTGATTTTTGAAATTCAACAATATCCCCTGACAACAGTTGTAAACTATCCTGTCCATCAACTGTCAACATAATATTACTATGATCAGCATCTACTTCTACTACAATTTTTTCATCTTCAGTAGTAATAATTGAACGTGAATGTAAAGTATGTGGACAAATCGGAGTAATAATTAGTGACTTCATTTTAGGATTAATAATTGGCCCACCAGCAGACAGAGAATAAGCAGTTGAACCTGTTGGAGAACCGATAATCAAACCATCACCAGGATAAGTAGCTAGATATTCTCCATCTATAAAAGTTTTCAAATTTATAATTCGTGAAAAAGAACCTTTAGTAATTACTAAATCATTAATTGCTACTACCTGATTAATTTCTTCATCTTCTCTAATCAACCTACCTTCTAACATAACCCTTTCTTCAATAGAATAATTCCCAATCAATAACTTTTCTAACCCCTGCTCAAGCTTATCTAGCTCAATATCAGTCAAAAAACCTAAATTTCCTAAATTAATTCCTAAAATAGGTACTAAACTTTTTGCAAAAGTACGAGCTGCTTTCAAAAAAGTACCATCCCCGCCAAAAACAATAATCACATCAACAAAATCAACCAATACTTGATATGGTTTACTAACTGTTTCTCGCTCTAATAATTGAGCACTTGCTTCATCTAAAATATAATGTTTGTTATTATCCTCTAAAAAATCACAAACCTTAGCCAACACACCTTGTGCCTGTTTTTTAGTAATATTAGCAATCAATCCTATCTTATTCACTATTTCACCCCCAACTTAAACTAGAGAAAATTAATCAATCTAAAGCTTGATGGGCTTCCGCAACAACATCTTTTATTTTAGTAGCTAAACTATCAATTTCTTTCTGATGATCAAGAGTTAAGTGTACTAAATACTCAATATTATGACCTTTTCCACCAGTAATTGGAGAATAGGAAAGTTCAATCGGACTCAAGGCTATCTCTTGAGCAAAGGAGCAAATTTTAGTAATTACTTCTTGATGAATAGCTGGTTCTTTAACAACTCCATTATTATCAACTCTATCTGGGCCAGCTTCAAATTGCGGTTTAATCAAAGCTATAATCTCCCCCGCTGGCTTTAATAACCCTTTTAAAGCAGGTAAAATCTTAGTCAAAGAGATAAATGCTACATCTATAGTTCCAAGATCCCCTACTTCCTCCAAATCGTCTGGAGTCAAATAACGAGCATTTGTACGCTCCATACTGATAACCCGTTCATCACTTCGTAACTTCCAAGCTAACTGATTATAACCTACATCAATAGCATAGACCTTGCTAGCTCCATTTTGCAAAGCACAGTCAGTAAAACCACCGGTTGAAGCCCCAATATCGATCACTAATTTACCTGTCAAGTCCAAATTAAATTCAGTAATTGCTTTCTCTAACTTTAATCCTCCTCGACTGACATAGGGATGTAGATTACCCTTAACTCTAATCTCAGCTTCAGGATCAATCTTAGTTCCTGCTTTATCAACCTGTTGATCATTAATATAAACTAAACCTGCCATGATGGAACGCTTAGCTTGAGAACGACTTTTAAACAATCCTCTAGCAGTAACTACTACATCTAATCGTTCCTTTTGTGCCACATTATCCCTCCTGCAAAACTGCTTTAATTTCTGCTTTAATTGTTGGAACATCTAGACCATAACGGGCCAACAACTCAGCTTGAGTCCCATGTTCAATAAACTTATCTGGCAATCCAAAGCGCTTTAAATTGAGCTGTTGATTATGATCAGCTAACAACTCAGCTACAGCACTACCAAAACCACCCTGTAAAACATGCTCTTCTACAGTAAATAAAGTATCAAATTCAACGGCTAACTCTAATATCAAGTCCTGATCTAAAGGTTTGACAAACCGACTATTGACAACCGTTAAATCCAATCCTTCTTCCCGGGCCAACTGCTGTGCAACCTCTAAAGCTGGATAAACCATTGAACCAATCGCTAAAACTACTCCATCCTCCCCTTCTTTAAGCACCTCTGCTTTACCGATTTCCAACATCTGATTCTCAGTTAACTCTACCCCGAAGGACTCTCCACGTGGATAACGAACAGAGATTGGCCCTGCTTCATAATTAGCAGCTGTTAAGACCATATCCTGTAATTCATTCTCATCCTTAGGAGCCATAACTGTCATATTAGGCAAATGGCGTAAATAAGCATAATCAAAGACCCCTTGATGAGTCCCTCCATCTCTACCTACCAATCCAGCTCGATCAATGGCAAATTTAACAGATGCTTGCTGTAAACAGACATCATGAAGCACCTGATCATAACCCCGCTGCAAAAATGTTGAATATAACGTAACAAAAGGTTTGGTAGAATTTAAGGCCAGACCAGCTCCTAAAGTAACTGCATGCTGTTCAGCAATCCCAACATCATAAAATCTATCAGGAAATCTATCTGCAAATTCAGTCAATCCTGTTCCTGATGGCATAGCAGCAGTAATTGCTACAATATCCTCATCTTCTTCAGCCAACTCAACCAAAGTTTGGCTAAAGATATTGGTATAGGTTGGGTGTTCACGGTTCCTCTTTCCTTTTCCTGTTCTAATATTAAACGGGCCAACTCCATGAAATTGAGAAGGATTCTCTTCAGCAGGAAGATATCCTTTACCTTTAGTCGTTAAAGCATGAATCAAGACTGGCCCTCCCACATTTTGGGCATCCTCAATATGGCTTTGAATCGACTTCAGATCATGACCATCAATTGGCCCTAAATATGTAAATCCAAACTCCTCAAATAAGACTCCAGATACCACTAGATACTTCAGAGCATCCTTCATTGCTCCAGCCGTCTTTAAGAGCTTATCACCAAGACTAGGAATCTTGTGCAATAAATCTTCTACATCCTGTTTAGCTTTATGGATGCGAGGATTAGTTCTCAATTTATCTAAATAATTAGAGACAGCACCCACATTCTTAGCAATCGACATCTCATTATCATTTAACACCACAATTAAATCTTTTCCTAAATCTCCAGCATGGTTTAAAGCCTCAAAGGCCATCCCTGCTGTTAAAGCACCATCTCCAATTACTGCTACAACAGTTTCGTCATTTCCTTTAATATCACGAGCACAAGCCATTCCCAAAGCAGCGGAGATAGAAGTACTACTATGTCCTACATCCAGATGATCATGAATATTTTCTTTAGATTTAGGAAATCCACTTATACCATCCAATTGGCGTAAAGTTGTAAATTCATCAGCCCGTCCTGTCAATATTTTGTGAGCATAAGTTTGATGTCCTACATCCCAAATTATTTTATCATCAGGACTATCTAAAATAGAATGTAGAGCAATTATTAGTTCAACTGCACCTATAGAAGAAGCTAGATGACCACCAGTCTTAGATAAGGTTAAAATGATCTTATTTCTAACTTCTTGAGTCAAGTCATATAACTGTTCAGTTGATAATTTTTTCAAATCCTGAGGAGAATCTATCTCAGATAATAAATCTATCATAATTTAAATCACCTTCTTTTATTAGTTTCCATTCAATGATTAATAATTCATTAATCTAATCCATATCAACCATTTAATATTCTCGTTCTATAATATAATCTGCTAACTTTCTTAATACCTCTGCTTGCTCTCCAAAAATATTGATTGCTTCTTTAGCTCGTTGGCAATTTTCAGCAGCCATCTCTTTTGATCTTTCTAACCCATATAAAGCAGGGAATGTAGCTTTATCCTGCTCTAGATCACTTCCAACATCTTTACCTATCTTCTCAGCATCACCTTCAATATCCAAAATATCATCAACAATCTGAAAAGCTAAGCCAATACCTTGGGCATACTCTTGTAAAGCAAACAATTGCTCATCTGAAGCTCCTCCTAAAATAGCTCCCATACTGACTGCTGCTTCTAACAAGGCTCCCGTCTTATGAGTATGAATATACTTCAACTCCTGTTTATCTATCTCTTGACCTTCAGCTAATAAATCAGCCGCTTGGCCTCCAACCATCCCTTGTTTACCAGCGGCCTTAGCTAACTTACTAGTTGCTAATAAAACCCGCTCAGCAGGTAAATCATCTATTTCAGCTAATAACTCAAAAGCATAAGTCAATAATGCATCACCTGCCAAAACAGCCATCCCTTGTCCAAAAACTTTATGATTAGTCTTCTTACCCCGTCTAAAGTCATCATCATCCATACATGGTAAGTCATCATGGATCAATGAATAGTTATGTATTAACTCTAAAGCACAAGCCGCTGGTAAGACCTTCTCCTCTTCTTCACCTACTAATTGAGCAGCTACTAAAGTTAAAATTGGTCTTAATCTCTTTCCTCCAGCTAGGACACTATACCGCATTGCCTGATGTAATTCTTCAGGCCTAACCTGTGGTAAATACTTGTCCAAAGCCTCATTAATTACTTCTCCTTTAGTTGAAATAAATTCCTTGATATTCATTAGTTTACTCCTTTTTCTCCATAATTATCATAAGTTTCAGTTTTAATTTCTCCTGCTTCTTCTTTAATAACTTCTACCTTTCCTTCTGCCTCTTCTAATTTCTGGGAACAAAATTTAGTCAGTTTGATCCCAGTTTCAAATTTATCCAAAGATTCTGCTAAGGGTAATTCTCCTCTTTCTAACTCCTTAACAATATTTTCTATTTGTTCTAAAGCTTCTTCAAAGGATAATTCAACTTCAATCGACATTGCTCTTCACCCCTTATGCTCATTATTCAACACTATACTTATTTCTACATCAAATAATTATCTCCTTCAATAGATAGAGTACATCCTTATTATACCTAAATTTATCAACTTTAAAATTAATTTCTTGATTTTGTTGGAAAAATCTAAACCAAATTGGTTTAGATTCAATTAACTTCCTCTTAAGTTTTAATTAATCTCCTCCAAAGTTTCAATTTCTTCTACTTGGCAAAATAACTTTCCATCTTTTAATCTCACTCCAACCTTCTCTCCTATTTCTATTTGCTCAACCGATTTAACTTCTTTTTTAGTATCAGCTTTACAAGTCAAGCTATAACCTCGGGCCAACGTATTTAATGGCGAAAGGGAGTTAAGTTGAGCTGCGATAGACTCTATTTTTTCCTGCTTATTATCCACTTTATTGCTAATATTTCTCTTTAATTTTAACTCCAATTCATCAATCTGTTGCAGATACTCTTGCAGCTGTTGTTTTAATAACTTAAAGACTTCCCGCTCCTTAAGATAAGTTAATCTCTCAGTTAGATAATTAAGCTTATTTTCCATAGCTTGCTCTAAATTATCCTCTAGCTTAGTTAAGTACCTCTTAATTTCCTTAGCATCAGAAACAACCAATTCAGCTGCTGCTGAAGGAGTCGGTGCTCTCAAATCAGCCACAAAATCAGCAATTGTAAAGTCAGTTTCATGACCCACAGCAGAGATAACAGGAGTCTCAGAATTAAAAATAGCCCGCGCCAAACGTTCTTTATTAAAAGCCCATAAATCCTCTAATGAACCTCCACCACGACCAATGATAATTACATCGACATCTGTCCGATTCAACATCTCTAAAGCAGTAATTAAGCTATCTTCTGCTGCCTTCCCTTGTACTTTAGCCGGTGCAATTAAGACAAAAAGATTAGAAAATCTACGCTTAATTACACTAATAACATCCTGAATAGCAGCTCCAGTAGGAGAAGTTATGACCCCTACTTTAGCAGGGATTTGAGGAATCGGTTGCTTATATTCCTCCTCAAACAAATCTTCTTGTTCCAGTTTATCTTTTAATTGTTCAAAAGCTATATGTAAAGAGCCGATCCCATCAGGCTCTAAATCACTGACATATAATTGATACTCTCCTCGTACAGAATAAATACTCACTCTTCCAGTAGCAATAACTGACATTCCATCTTCTGGTTCAAATTTTAAATTACGATTATCCCCTCTAAACATAACTGCTTTGATTTGAGAGTCCTGATCTTTTAAAGTAAAATACATATGCCCTGAGGAATGTGCATGAAAATTAGAAATTTCTCCCTTAATTAACAACTGATTTAAATTAGGATCAGTTGTCAATACTTCTTTGATATAATTAGTAATCCCTGAAACAGACCAAATATAATCCATAATATCCTCTTCTTCCTTTGTAAGTTATCCAGTTATATTATAGCACAAAAAGATTAAAAATAAAAAATCAATTCACTTTTGTGTTAAATTTTACATATTATTCTTTTTTTATTCTATGACTTAAAAAAGCAGGTTATAGAAATTTTATAACCTGCTCTCAATCAAATAATCTTTAATTGTTCTGCTCTGTTATATACTGATCAATGGTCTGGGCAACCTTCTTACCAGCTCCCATAGCTTGAATTACAGTTGCGGCACCAGTTACTATATCTCCTCCAGCAAAGACACCTTCTTTAGTCGTCATTCCTGTCTTTTCATCTACCTTGATTGTCCCCCGGTCTGTCGTTTCAATCTCTGGAGTATCATTGATTAAGATTGGATTAGGACTTTGGCCAATTGCCATAATCACCTGGTCAACATCTAAACTCCATTCTGAACCTTCAATCGGAATTGGTCGCCTTCTACCCGACTGATCAAACTCTCCTAACTCCATCTTAATGCATTCCATTCCTGTTACGAAACCATCATCATTACCCAAAATCTTAGTTGGGTTATTCAATAAATTAAATTTAACCCCTTCCTCCTGAGCATGTTCAATCTCTTCTGCTCGAGCAGGCATCTCTTCTCTACTACGCCGATATACAATCACTGACTCTTCAGCCCCTAATCTCAAGGCAGTTCGGGCAGCATCCATAGCTACATTTCCAGCTCCTACGACTGCTACCTTCTTACCAGTATAAACTGGAGTCTTATATTTAGGGAATTGATAAGCCTTCATCAAATTAACCCTAGTTAAAAATTCATTGGCTGAATAAACTCCATTTAAATTCTCCCCTTCAATTCCTAAAAAGCGTGGTAATCCTGCACCTGTACTGACAAAAACCGCTTGATATCCCTCAGCAAATAGAGCATCTAAGCTCTTGATCTTCCCAATCACCTGATTATAGTTAATTTCAACCCCCAATTGTTCAATCTTCTCTACTTCATCTTGAACAATATCCTTAGGTAATCTGAACTCAGGAATTCCATAAGTCAATACTCCACCGGCCTTATGAAATGCTTCAAAGAGTGTTACTTGATAACCTAGCTTAGCTAAATCAGCTGCTGCAGTCAAACCTGCTGGCCCAGCGCCTACTACTGCTACTTGCCCTTTATCCTGAATAGCTTCTTTAACTTCCTCTTGCTCACGAATATAGTCAGCTACAAAACGTTCCAGCCTACCAATCGCTACTGGCTGATTCTTATTACCGACTATACACTCAGCTTCACATTGCTCTTCTTGAGGGCAGACTCGACCACAGATAGCAGGTAGGCTATTCTTTTCTTTAACCTTCTTAGCTGCTGCTGCAAAATCACCTTTTGCTATCAAGTCAATAAATTTAGGAATATCGACTCGAACTGGACAGCCATCCTTACAAGCAGGATTAGAACATTGTAAACATCTCTTCGCTTCATTGATCGCATCCTCTTTGGAATAACCCAGTGCTACTTCATTAAAATTATTAGCTCTTTGCTTGGGGTCTTGTAAAGGCATCTTAGTTTTCTCTTTTTGCACGGCAATCCCCCCCAAAAAATTCATGTTCTTTAACTTTTTCTTCTTTTTCTTGATATATTTTACTTCTTTGTAGTTGTTCATCAAAATCTACTAAATGACCATCAAAAGCTGGTCCATCTACACAAGAAAACTTAGTCTCTCCACCAACTGTAACTCGACAACCACCGCACATTCCTGTCCCATCAACCATTAATGAGTTCAAACTAACCATTATATCTATATCATACTCTTTAGTTAGTTCTGATACAAATTTCATCATAATCATCGGGCCAATCGCAATCACCAAATCAAACTGATCATCTTCAGCCAAAATCTCTCCTAGTTGATCAGTTACAAATCCTTTTCTTCCTTTAGAACCATCATCAGTTGTAATATATAACTCATTACTCAATTCTTCCAACTCTTCTTCTAAGATCAATATCTCTTCATTTTGAGCCCCTAAAATCGTAATTAACTCGACTCCTTCGTTAGCCAATGATTTAACCTTAGGATATAAAGGAGCTGCTCCTAAACCTCCAGCAACACAGAGTACTCGTTCATAGTCAGCAGTCTCAATCGGTTTACCTAACGGGCCAACCACATCTAAGAAGCTATCACCAGCTTCTAAATCACAGATCTGTCGACTACTGAAACCGACCTCTTGGATAATAATTGTGATACTTCCTTGCTCCCGATCATAATCAGCAATTGTCAACGGAATTCGCTCAGCAAATTCATCTACCCTGACTATCAGAAAGTGCCCTGGTTCTGCTTTAGCTGCTATCTGGGGAGCTTCTACTTCAAATTTTTTGATTTTAGGTGCTAATTCTTCTTTCTCTAAAATTTGATACATTCTAGTCCCTCCTCTAATTCTCTTTTGCGCATAATATTTATTTTAAATTAATTATATATAACTTAACATTAGGGTTTAAAAAAACCCGAAGGAAAACCATTAAAAACTTAAATCAAAATCACTCTAAACCTATAATTTTAAGTCTTTTCATAGGTTTTAAGATCTTAATATTTTGATCTTAACTGTAAACTGTAAACCGTCAACTGTCAACTCAATTATGTGTCACAAAGTGACACATAATTGTAATTAAATTGCACTTTAGCTTTAATATTACAGATAAAAGTAACTAATCAATAACTAAGCCTTATTATACTATAATAAAACCATTTTCACAATACACAAAGTAACAATTCAACTCCCTACCTTAAATACTTTGCTTAACTTTTAGTTCCTCTCTCCAATGCCATTGCAGCTACTCCCCTCCTGGTTTAGAGTTCAAAACCAGTAGTGGATAATGATAATTTAATACTTTTTAGACATTACTATAGTTAAATATTAGTCCTACTGC
Organism: Natroniella acetigena; assembly: GCF_023227745.1. Classification (GTDB taxonomy): domain Bacteria; phylum Bacillota; class Halanaerobiia; order Halobacteroidales; family Halobacteroidaceae; genus Natroniella; species Natroniella acetigena. The sequence goes on from NZ_JALKBX010000006.1 coordinate 18,788, forward strand.
CCTAATGCTAATGCAGCAGTACCTACGGCATTATCACTACTCCATTTCGGCTCTGCAAAGTACAATTCAGCTCCAACTCCCGGATGCTCTAACCTCTTTCTCAATCTCTCTCTTAAGTATTGATTGGCAGCTACTCCACCTACAATCAAGATCTCGGTCAATTCTTCTTCTCCAATAGCTTTTCTTAGTACCTTCTCTACCGTATTAGCAATCGCCTGTTGGACTGCTAGGGCAATATTAGCTTTCTTCTCTCCTGCTTCAATCGCCCTCATTGCTGCTGAGGTTGGTCCTGAAAAGCTGATCTGGTAACCATCAACTGCGGAAGGAATGACAACTTCTCCTAATTCACCCTCGACAGCTAACTCTTCTAAGCTTGGCCCAGCAGGAAAAGGCAGTCCCAATTCTACTCCAACCCGATCGATAAATTGGCCTGCATGTAGATCCTGACTGGTTCCTAATACTTCTACTTCAAAACCTAACCCCTGCTTCTTGCTGACCTTTAATAACTCAGATGTACCACCAGATAGATGAACCGCTAAGAACTCTTCAACATCTAATCCTGAAGACCAGACTCCAGCCATTAAATGACCTTCTTGATGGGAAACTTCAAGCAAAGATAAACCTAGAATACTAGCTAGGCTTCTAGCTTGGCCCTCACCAACCCTAAACACAGGCATATAAGAATCCTGTTGAGAAGTTGGGCTTGTACTAACTACAAGCTTAGTCAACTCCTCTTTTTTACCTTCAGCTACCTTAGCAATCACTTGTGGTAGTTTCTTAACATGTTGAAAAACTGCTTCTGATTGCCGAAGCCCTCTTTCTCCTTGCTCAACTTCTAATCGCTCCCTTTTTTGAGCAATTAACTTTCCAGAAGTATCTAATAAAGCTGCTGAAGTAGTATAATTACTGGTATCAATCCCTAAAATCAATTGAACTACTCCTCCTCTCTCTCTTCTAAGGCATCAGCTATATTACCCAATACTCCATTTACAAACTTACTCGACTGTTGATCACTAAAACTTTTGGCTAATTCTACAGCTTCATTAATCGAAACTGCAACTGGTATCTCAGCTTGATATAAAATTTCATAAACAGCTAATCTAATAATACTTTTATCAACCTTACCCATCCGCTCAACTTTCCACCCTACTGTATTTTGAGTAATCACTTGATCAATCTGCTCTAAATTCTCTACTGTCCCTTCAATTATCTCTGCTAAAAACCCTGAACTTAAGTCTAATTCTGGTTGTTCTTGGCTTAAAATATTCAAATTATGTTCTAAACTCTCCTGATTAATATCCATCTGATATAAAACCTGAATAGCAATCTCTCTCGCCTGATGTCTATTTATACTACGACTAATTTTAATCTCCTCCTCTTTATTCTATAATCCAGTAATCTATTCAATTCAAAAAACCACCCATTCTCAGCAGGTGGCCTAGAATTAATCTTAATTTAATAAAAAAGAAATATTTTTATTCACTAGGAGGCAAAATATCATTAATTATATCTCTTAAATCTTCCCTCCGATCAAATCTAGCTCCTAAATAAAAACCAATTACCATCCACATCAAAATAAAAATAGTTAAAATAACCCCAAATCTAATAATCAATAAAGAAATAAATATTCCCAATAATGAACCTAAAATTCTGCCTTTATAGTCACTCAAGAGGCTTAGAAGTTTTATTAGATCATCCAATTCAACCATTTAAATAAACACCTCTTTTTTAATCTAATCTCGTTCCTGCTTCTGATTGAAGCTCCCTAATTAAAATTTCTACTTGCCCAACCTTAACTCCTGTAGATTGAGTTACTTGCTCTTTAATAACCTCTTGTAATTTTTGAGTCAAGTTTGGTACATTAGTTTCAGCAAGCGCTACCAATTTCAAATAAATATGTACTCCATTATCTTTAATTTTAATCTTAGAATTACTTTCTACAACTTTATCTTCTTGCTCAACTAATTTTTTAACTAAACTATTAATTGCCTCTAAACTGATCATAATTGTTCCTGATTTTGAATTACCTACTACAGCAGACTTGCTTTTTTTTCTTCTAAATAATAATTGCAAAATCCTAACTGACATTAAAAAGAAGATTAAACCAATAATCCCCACTTCAATTCTATTCTCTAATCCCCTAGTGAATTCAAATAAATACTGAAAAGAGATCAAATCCACTGCTAATCCAATCATTCCTAAGGACAGAAGAATCAGTATCACTGTAAATAATAGCATAAAGAATTTATCAAGCAACTTCACTTTTTCTCACCTCTTAATAAGCATATAAGCTAACTCCGCTTAAGCAGAGTTAGCTTTTACTATCAATTATCTTACCCTATGAACCTCCGTAGTCTCTCCTTCTCCTTCCCCTTCTTCTTCTCCTTCATCTTCATCTTTGAAACTAACACCTTGGACATGAATATTAACTTCTACTACATCTAAGCCGGTCATATTTTCAATAGCATTCTTTACACTCTCTTGTATTTTCCAAGATATATCAGGGATGCTAACTCCATAATTCATAATTACATATAAATCTATTGCAGCTTCAGTTTCACCAACTTCAACTTTGACACCTTTAGTCAAATTCTTTTTACCTAGCATTTCAGCAATACCACCGGCTAATCCTCCACTCATTCCAGCTACACCTTCAACTTCAGTAGCAGCTAAACCAGCAATAATACTGACCACTTCATTAGCAATCCTAATTGCTCCTACACTATTGTCTGTCTGAGTCATTCTTCTTTCCCCCCTTCTCCAAATTACAATTCAAAAATCTCTAATCAATAGTTATCAATTATTAAGTAAAGAAATTTTATTCTTCATTATGTATTATATGATCCTCAATAAACCCTGTATCAAAATTACCTATAATAAAGTATTCATTTTGTAATACTTCTTTATGGAATGGAATCGTTGTCTTAATTCCTTCAATTTTAAATTCATTTAATGCTCTTAACATTCTCTTACGAGCCTCTTCACGATCACGCCCCCAAGTTATTAGCTTGGCAACCATTGAATCATAAAAAGGAGGAATCATATAATTGGGATAAACAGAACTATCAATTCTAACTCCTAATCCTCCTGGAATAATATATTCATTTATAATACCAGGGGAAGGCCTAAAGTTCTTACTAGGATCCTCAGCATTAATTCTACATTCAATAGCAGCACCATTGATCTCAATTTCATCTTGTGTATAGCCTAGTTCTCCTCCTGCTGCTATTCTGATCTGCTCCTTGATAATATCTATTTTAGTTACCAGTTCAGTAACAGGATGCTCCACCTGAATTCTTGTATTCATTTCAATAAAATAATAGTTGTCATGTTTATCCAGTAGCATCTCTATTGTCCCAGCATTATGATAATCAACTGCTTTAGCGGCCTTAATTGCTACTAATCCCATTTCATCCCTCAAAGCAGGATCAATAGCTGGTGAAGGTGCTTCTTCAATAACTTTTTGGTGTCGCCTTTGAATCGAACAATCACGTTCACCTAAATGAACTACATTACCATGTTCATCTGCTAAGATCTGAAATTCAACATGGCGTGGATTTTCAACATACTTTTCTAGATAGACTTCAGCATTACCAAAAGCAGCTTCTGCTTCCGAACTAGCTGTTTGGAATGCTTGAATTACTTCATCTTTACTATTAGCAATTCGCATTCCGCGACCGCCTCCACCAAAGGAAGCTTTAACGATTACTGGATATCCAATATCTCCTGCAATTTTAACTGCTTCTTCTTTACTTTCTAAAACACCTTCAGTTCCAGGTACTACTGGTACTTCTGCTTCAATCATCGTTTCTCGAGCAACTGACTTATCTCCCATTCTTCTAATACTTTCAGCTCTTGGCCCAATAAATTTAAAGCCACACTCTTCACAAACCTCTGCAAAATCAGCATTTTCTGATAAAAAACCATAGCCAGGATGAATCGCATCTACATTAGCAATTTCAGCTACACTGATCAAACTAGGAATATTTAAGTAACTTTCATTTGATGAAGCAGCTCCAATACAATATGACTCATCAGCACACTTAACATGCAATGCGTCCTTATCTGCTTCAGAATAAACTGCTACAGCTTTGATATCAAGCTCTTGGCATGCTCTAATAATTCTTAGTGCAATTTCGCCTCGATTCGCTATCAATATTTTATCAAACATTTTATCACTGCTCCTTTTATACTCTTTCAACAACAAATAACGGTTGACCATATTCAATCGGTTCTGCATCTTCTATTAAGATATCAATAATTTTACATTTGAATTCAGCTTCAATTTCATTCATTAATTTCATTGCTTCAATAATACATACCGTATCACCTTTTTCAACTATATCTCCTATCTCTACAAATGGATCAGCATCTGGTGCAGGCGAACGATAGAATGTTCCAACCATTGGAGCTTCAATCTTCTCTCCTGCTACTGGAGCTTTAGCAGTCTGAGTATCAGCTTCAGCATCTTCTTTATCACTTTCAACAACAGTTGGCTCAGTTTCTACAGGTTGAGCAGTCGCATTCTCACTAACTTCTTGAGCGACAACCTTGCCACCTTTCTTAATACTAACTTTTGTCCCATCATTTTCTAAATTAATCTCTGAAATATCAGTCTCATCTAACATCTGAACTAATTCCTTAATATCTTTTAATTCCATATTTTCTTCCTCCCTTGAAATTTCATCGTTATTAGTTTCTCCAAAGATATTTTTATCTTGCTTTCTTTTCTTTAAAAACTTTAAAGCAACTTGAGGAAACAAAGCATAACTGAGATAATCTTCTTCTCTCTCTACATATTGTTCCACTTCATCCTTAATATCATCCAGAATTGGATCTAATAAATCAGCTGGTCGACAAGTAATTGGATCTTCGTCACCAATTGCTAATTCTTTAACTTTTGGATCAACTTCTGCTGGTGGTCTACCATAATATCCTTTAATATAAGATTTAACCTCATCCGGAATCACCTTATATCTTTCACCTAATAATACATTAAATACAGATTGTACTCCTACAACCTGACTAGTAGGAGTCACTAATGGCGGATAACCTAATTCTTCTCTTACTTTTGGAATTTCATCTAATACATCTTGAATTCTATCCAGTGAATCCTGTTCTTTTAATTGAGAAACTAAGTTAGACATCATCCCGCCTGGTACTTGGTGAGAGAAAGTCTGCATATCAGTAATCTTAGTAACTCCACGATCAAATCCTCTTTTTCTTCTTACCTGTTCAAAATAACTATCTATATCAAACAGCTGTTCTAAATCAAGCTCAGTATCAAATTCAGTATCATTCAAAATAGCAGCCATTGTCTCTACTGGTGGCTGTGAAGAACCAAAAGCTAAAGATGCAGTAGCAGTATCAACTACATCAACCCCCGCTTCAATCGCTTTTACATAGGTAGAAATTGCTAATCCACCAATATAATGGCTATGCAATTGAATTGGCACCTCAATTTCTTTCTTTAATGATGATACTAAATCATAAGCTTTATATGGTCTTAATAAGCCAGCCATATCTTTAATACAAATGGAATCTGCTCCCATTTGTTGTAAAGTAGTCGCAGTCTCTACATAATGTTCTATCGTATGTACTGGACTTACCGTATAAGATATAGTTGCTTGCGCATGTTTACCTGTCTCTTTTACCGCTTCCACAGAAGTTTTCATATTTCTAACATCATTTAACGCATCAAAAATTCTAAAGATATCTATTCCATTCTCCGCTGCTTTTTCAACAAATTTTCTAACCACATCATCGGGATAATGTTTATAACCAACTACATTCTGTGCTCTCAGTAACATCTGTAATGGAGTATTAGTGATGTAACTATCTAGTAATTTTAGTCTTTCCCATGGATCTTCTTCTAAAAAACGCATACAGACGTCAAAAGTTGCTCCTCCCCATACTTCAAACGAATGGTATCCCACCTCATCCATTTTTCCAACTATCGGTAACATGTCCTCAGTTCTCATCCTGGTTGCCCAAAGAGATTGATGACCATCCCTTAACGTAGTATCTGTAATTTTAACCTTCCTTTTTTCCATTCTTCCCCCTCCTATATTACTAACTACTTACATTTCTATAATATCATCCATTTTCTTCTTTCACAAAAACAAAGCGTTTTAAAAGATTAAGAGAAAAACTCAGGTACTAAACATTTCACCTGAGTTAAGCAATAAACTTATCTAATCATTATATCTTATTTGCTTCTGTTTGTCAATTATTCAGGTTTCTTCTCAATTATAGTTATATTCCCTAAGCTGATTCCTGTACTATTAGAAACTATATCTCCAATCTTAGCTACGTCTTGTTTCTGTAAGCCTTTAGTAGCTATAATTAATTCTATTGAATTATCATGTAAAAATGCTAATCCATCATCATATCCCCTTGCTCTAATCATGCTCTCAATTTCCATTTCTTTCTCTATATTATTGGTTATTTGCAATAAACGTTCTTGGGCTTGAACCTTTAATTTATCATCAGAATTAGGATTATTTATCATTTCCCGTAATAGGTTAATCTGTTCACTACGAGCTTGATCACGCTCCATCCTATACTCTACAAAAAAGTTTGTATCGTGACTATCATCCTGTGCAACACTAATAGCCAGTTCTTCTTCTAACTTCTCAACTTCCTTTAGTTGTTCACTACCCATTTCTTCATAATCTGTTGTCTCAAATTCAACTTCTTGATCAGAAGAAACTTCGGCTAACTGCTCTCCTTCAGGAAGTTGATGAACTACAACAGCAGTTACCATCCCTACCCAAACCATTAATACTAAAAACCAGCCCAATTTCTTTTTCAACTCCGACTTACCTATGATCATTATTATTCCCTACCTTTCCTTTGGTAATACAATAATCTTATGGCTAGGTACCCCTACTCCTCTTCTGATTGCTTGCATTAAATCAGCCTTAACATAAGAATTTTCTGCTCCTTCAGCAACAACTAATACCCCTCTAATTTTAGGTTTAATCTCTTTTTTCACCAATGCTTCCTCTCCACTACCTTTATTTAAGATAACTATCTCTTCAGTATCATCAGATTCAACCGTATTTCTAATTCCGCCAGCATCATCCTCTTCTCTAACTTCTTGACTTGATTGTTGATGATCCCTAACGTAAACATATTCTGAGCTGGTATCTAAGGTAACGTCAACAGCTACTCTCCCTACCCCTTGTACTTGAGACAAAATAGATGCCAGCTTTTTTTCTAACTCTTCTTCTAAAGCTAAGACACCTCCAGCACTAGATTGCTGTTGGTTATAATCTTGCTTCGAAACTTCAGATTGAGAAAGATTACTGCCAAAATCCCCAAGTAACATCAAAAAAACTCCAACTAAAATAAATAAAACTAAGTAACGAATAAATTTAAGTTGTGACTTACTTAAATTACTATTTAAAACTTCTTTTAAAAATGAATCCTCAGCTCCCATTCTTCTCCTCCTTTATGAGCTAACTCAAAAATTAACTTATCATTTATTGCAACCACCTAACTTTAACTAGATACTTCTCTAATCAAACTCAACTTCAACTTGCTCTAAATCAAGAGCATAAAAATTAGCAATTAATTCCTTTAGTTTCTTCTCTTTTGAAATAGGTTTAGGCTCTTTATCTTCCTGAGACAGATCAACATTTACTGGAGTAATCCTATCTTCTTGAACCCTAATTTCTATTTTTTCTAATTCATTTTCTTGATCTAAAGCTAATTCCACTGTGGATTCTATTTGAAAATTAAATTCTATAAACGATTCAATCTGTTTGCCCAGCCTCTGCTTATAGTCACCCCTTATTTCATTATTCTGCTCTCTTTTTAAACTTTTGCCATCTTCTACAACTTCGTCAAAGGAAGGTCTTTGAATGCTGAATAAATCTAAATTAAATATCTGTTGAGGGTAACGGACCAAGCTTAAAATCGGATTCAATACCACTAAAATAATGAAAAAACCAATGATTACCTTAACAAAGCTCTTCATTTGACCACTAGGAACTAACATCTGAATAAAATTAGCAAATAAAATGACTAAGACTATATTTCTAACCCACTCTCGTAATTGCTCCAATTTTTTATCACCTCATCATTACACTAAAATTAGCTACTCCTACCAAGATTATAATCACTACAAAGAACATTAAACCGACTGCCGCTACTGAAGCAAAGATCAATAAGAGACTATTTGCTAGCTTGTCAAGGCAATTGACTATTTTTTGATCACTGACCGGCTGGATAATCGCACTTGCCAACCTATAAATAAATGCCATAGCAATAATTTTAACTACTGATAGAGAACAAAAGATCAAGACAATAATTACACTAAAAACTCCCAAAGCATTCTTAATTAACAATGAACCACCAATAATCATATCCAAAGCACTTGCTAAATAACCACCTACAATTGGAACAAAAGTTCCTGTTAAATACTTAGCAGTTCTAATCGTAACTCCATCACTAACCGTCCCAATTGTACCTTGAGTTACTATTGCTGCCATAAAAATAGTCATAATTACCCCCAGAACTCCCATGCTTAATTGTTTAAATAATCCAGCTAAGCCCGTCACTTCAAATTCATCAGAAATATTATTGACTATATCCAAAATAGTGGCTAAAAATATTAAAGGAAAGACAATATTCCTAACCAAAGTACTTAAAACACTAACAATTAAAAAACTAATTGGGTGAAATAAAGCAGCAGAAGTGACATTACCCATACTGACTAATAGTGATAACAGCAATGGTAAGATTGCTTGCATAATATCAACCATATTTGTAATTGCTTCTGTTCCAGTAGCTACTGCAACCTTAAAAGAGTTTAAAGCGACAATTACTAAGACAAGATAGACAATTCCATTAGCCAATTTGCTGACTTCTTGTCCAGCAAAATTCCCTTGAAAACTCTTTAAAATTGCTACAATCATTGCCAAAATAATCAACTGCCCAAGTAGAGTACTATTAGCTACTATCTCATCAAATAAATAATGTACTAAGCCCCTCATAATCTCTGCAGGCATACCAGAAATCCCTTCTTGTCGAAATAGATCAATTATATTTCTAACCTCTAGTTCAGGTAAATAATGTCCAGCATCCCGATTTAAATCATTGACTACTTCTTCTAATTCACCTAAATTCAAATTTTGTAATTGATCCTCTATGATACTATCAGGCTCAATAACCTCATTAGCTGCTACTGAAGTACAAATTAAAAATAAAAAGATTAAGCTAAGCAACATAATAACTTTTTTCTTCATCTTCTCACGCCCTTATGGCAAAAGTTGAAGTATTGATTCTAAAATTGAGATCATAATCGGAACTCCTAATACCATAATCATTATTTTTCCAGCAAATTCTATCTTTGAAGCTATAATATTCTCCCCTGCATCACGACAGATTTGAGCTCCAAATTCGGCAATATACGCAATCCCAATTACTTTCAAAATCGTATTTACATAAACCAAATCTATATTTGCTTCATCTGCTAACCTACGCATTACGTCAACTATCACAGCAATTCGATCAACCATCAAGATAAAGATAATCAAACTAACGACTAAACTTAATTGTAAAGCTAATTCTGGTCTATACTGCTTAACTACTATAGTAAATATAGTTCCAATTAAACCTAAACCGACAACCTGAACAATCTCCATCTTCCCCCCCCTCAAAAACCAAAAATGCTCCTTACACTGGTAAATAATTCATCAATTAATTGAATTATGACCATTAAAACAATAATTACCCCTACTAATGTCAGCATTTGAGCCTGTTCTTCTTTATTAGCCTGTTTTAAGACCATATTAAATACAGAAATTAAAATTCCTAGACCAGCAATTTTAAAGACTAAATCTATATCCATCACTTAACCCCTTCCCAAAATCAAGATTTAAAAGATTAAAATTACCACAAATAAGCCGAGTAAAACCCCTAAATATCTCCACAGTTTAACTTTTTGTTCTTTTTCCTCCACAGCTTGCTGATACAAGTTGGTTAATTTATGCTGGGCCAAACTTAAATACTTCTGCTGATCTTGGCTTGCTGATTGGCCCAAATTATATCCTACACTGACCAAAACATCTTTATCACTTTCAATTAAAGCTGTTTCAGCAAATGATTCATCAATTGCTTTCTGCCAAGCTTGTTGAGCAGTAGAGCCTGATTCTAACTCCTCTTGAGCAACTAAAAACAACTCAGCAACTGAAGTGGATAAACTGGTAGTAATTTTGGCAAAAGCTTGCGGTAATGGAGTTAGACCATAACTTATTTCAGTTTCTAACATCTGTAAAGCAGTCTGTAACTCTTGTAATTCCTTCACTCGCAAAATAAACTGTTTAGCCACTACAAACCCAATTGCACCGCTACCCATTATAATTAAGCTTGCTCCTATCAGTTTCATCATCAGCCCCCTCTCTTATCTTCTAATAATCTTTTCTATCGTTCCTGGCCCTGATCGCCCACTTAAGATAATAATTCGTCTAAAGACATCTTCCCGCAGCAATTCTTTTAATTTCAGACGAGATCTAACCTCTGCTAAATCATTACCATGAATAGTTGTAATTACTCTAACTCCTGCATTGAGAGCCTCCCATATTGCTTTAACATCCTCTTTAGAACCAATCTCATCTGTTACGATTAGATCAGGTGACATCGATCTGATCAATAACATCATCCCTTCAGCTTTAGGAGCTCGATCCAATAAATCTGTTCTTCTTCCTAATCTATTCTGAGCTACTCCCTGATATGCACCACCAATCTCGGAACGCTCATCTACAACCCCTACCTTCAACCCCTTAAAGTTTAATTCAGAAATCCCATTGCTAAGCTGTCTAGTTAAATCCCTGAGCAAAGTTGTTTTACCACACCGTGGTGGTGAAATAATCAAGGTATTGTAAATATCATCGTTACCAGTAATAATCTGTCTGACCACTTCATCAGCTGCCCCTATAATCTCTTGGCATAAACGGATATTTAATCCAGAAATATATTTAATTCGTTTGATCTGATTATGTTCCCTGATCACTTGACCGACTAATCCCACTCGATGTCCTCCTGGTAACGTTAGATAACCTGCTTTTAATTCTTCTTCAATTGTATATAACGAACTGGCTGTCATTAAATTTAACGTATCTATAATCTCAGATTGACTTACTTGATAAGCCTGTCTCATATCCTTTCTGATTAAACCATCTTGATCTATGAATAGTTCATCCTCTGTTAATTCTAAAATCAATGGTTTATTGACCCTTAATCGAATTTCTACTAAATTAACTAATTTAGAGTCTGCTAATTTACTGATAATCCTTCTTAACTGAGGAGCTAAAGCTGGTAAAATATCTTGCTTTAAAATTTTAGTAGCTTTATTTTTCATAAACACCACCCTTACTATCTAATTCTATTATTTGTATGGCAAATTTATGCAAATAAAAAAAGAAAGTTGCCTAAAGGCAACTGAGTTTAATTGATATATAGCGTCACCTTTTAAAGTTAAGACCTTAAACCAATAAACTTCAAAATCAGTTTCGAGCGGGCTAAAAATCAGCCCTTCCTCGACTAAATTTTTTTACTGCAAAAAAATTTAGGAAAAAAAGCTAAAAAACCAGAGGAAAATTTAAACTCGCTATTCAAAGCTAAATCTCTGCTTAAAATTAATTTTACTACTTAATATTTAAATATTAAGCCCTTTTCCGAATCTTAAACGCAGAAACTATGCTTAGCTCAAACATAAATTTTCTTAAAACCTAATTAAAACCTTAAAGGTCAAAACCAAGCTAACCTGTAAATATATAGGCTTTTTAGGAGTCTTAGATTTTCAAGGTTTTGACCTTTAATTATAAATTGTACATTCCGTCAATTGTCAATTGTGAAGCTATATTGTAATAATATTTCACTTTATATGAAATAAAAAAACCAAGCTAGGTTCAAGCCCAGCTTGGCTGCTATTAATTAACTCGCTCTATATATTCACCTGTTCTAGTATCTACTTTCAAGATATCTCCTTCTTCAATAAATAACGGCGCTGAAACCTCAGTCCCCGTCTCTAAAGTAACCGTTTTAGAAGCTCCAGAAACAGTATTCCCCGCTACTGCTGGAGGAGCATCTATTACTGCTAACTCAACAAAGACAGGTACATCTACTCCAATCGGATTTCCTTGATATAATTGGATCTCAATATCGGAATTTTCCTTAATAAACTTGGCCGCTTCTCCAATCTCTTCTTGATCCAAAGTAATCTGCTCATAAGTCTCTTTATCCATAAAAGTATAATCCTGACCACCCTGGTATAAAAACTGATAAGTCCTACTTTCAATATGAGCCTTATTTACTTTCTCTCCAGCTCTAAATCGTTTATTAATTGTCTGTCCAGTCTCAATATTCTTCAACTTTGTCTGTAAAAATGCTCCACCTTTCCCTGGCTTAACATGATCGTAGTTGACTATTTTGTACAATTCTCCATCCAATTCAATCGTCAAACCGGTTCGAAATTCATTGGTCGAAATCACTACTTCATCCTCCTTCTAAACAATAATAATAATCTCCTTAATCATTATTCAAGATCTTGTTTAAAAAACCTGCAATAATTGACTAAACTACTATTAATTCCTTACTAAATTTATTCAACACCTGACAACCATCTTCAGTAACGACCACTATATCTTCAATTCTAACCCCGCCCCAATCAGGTAGATAAATACCAGGCTCTACTGTCAGTACCATCCCTGGTTCTAAAACTGTATCATCCTTAAGAGATAACCTTGGCTCTTCATGGATCTCCAACCCAACTGAATGTCCCAATCCATGACCAAAATAATCTCCATATCCTGCTTCGGTAATGATATCACGAGCAATCTGATCAACATCGGCTGCTTTGACTCCCGCTTGAATTCCTTTCAGAGCCTCTTGTTGTGCTTCCAACACTGTGTAATAGACCTCTTTTTGTTTCTCCGTTGGCCCATCAGTAACGACCACCGTCCTTGTCATATCAGAACAGTACCCTTGATAAAGACATCCAAAATCGATCGTTACTAAATCACCAGCTTCAATCTCTTTCTCACCTGCTACTCCATGTGGCAAAGCAGAGCGTTTACCAGAAGCAACAATAAAGTCGAACGATTTTCCTCTTGCCCCTTTTTTACGGAGTAAGAATTCTAGCTCAGCAGCAATTTCTCGTTCAATTACTCCTGGTTGTAAGCTTTGTTGAATTTCAGAGAAAGCTTCCTCCGTAATTTGAACTGCTTCTTTTATTTTAGTTACCTCAGTTTGCTCTTTAATCTTTCGTAATTCTTTGACCAATCCTTTCGTTGCTCTTAATTCTAGCTCAAACTTGTCTTGATACTTTAAATACTGAGCATAAGTTTCATACTCAGCTTCAAAACCTAATACTTCAATTTGCTGCTCAATAATTAACTGATTCAACATCTCTAGATTAGTATCCTTAAATTCAATAATTTCATAATCTACTGCTTCTACTTTGGCCTGTTCAGTATAACGAAAATCAGTCACCAATATTGCCTCTTGTTGAGTAATCAATAAACTACCAGCCGTTCCAGTAAACCCACTTAAATATCTCCTGTTAGCTGGATTATTGACTAGTAAGGCATCCATTTCTTCCTTTACTAACTTTTTCCTTAACATTTTAAGTCTAGTTTGCATTTAATTAACCACTCCCCACCACAATTCAGTTTACAGTGTACAGTTGACAGTTGACAGTTGAAATCAAGATCATGAAAAATAATAATTCAAACCAAAATCTTAAAAAAATTAATCAATTAACCTTAATACTTGTTGTAAAGCTAAAATATAACTAGCCACCCCAAAGCCTGCAATTTGTCCGGTCACAACAGGTGAAATAACAGATTTATGCCTAAACTCTTCCCGTTGATAAATATTACTCAAATGCACCTCAATAATTGGTACCTCAACTGCTGCTAAAGCATCACGAATTGCAATACTATAATGAGTATAGGCAGCAGGATTGATAATAATTGCCTCTACTTCCTCTGCAATCGATTGCTGAATTCGATCTACTAATTCACCTTCACTATTAGACTGAAAAGTTTCTAATCCAATATCATTCTCACTAGCAATTCTTTGTAATTCTTCATTAATATCTGCTAAAGTCTGCAAGCCATAAACATCCGGCTCCCGAGTCCCCAATAGATTCAAGTTTGGCCCATGAAGTACTAGAATCATTTTTCATCACCCACCTTTAATTCTTGCGTAACCTCTTTGATTAAATTCTCTTCTAAATCAGCAATAATCTCAACCTCTCCAATCTCTTTAGCCAAGATAAATCTGATCACTCCATCCTCAACCTTCTTATCCTTAGTTAAAGCCTGACAGATTTCATCTACCGACCATTGACTGAAAGAAGTAGGTAAACCAAAGTTTTCGATCAACCTCTGCTGTCTGATTACATCTGCTTTATCTAACCAGCCAATCTGATGGGCCAACTTAGCTGCTCCAAGCATACCAATCGCTACTCCTTCACCATGCCGATAATACTGATAATCAGTAACTGCTTCTAAAGCATGCCCTAGTGTATGACCATAATTTAAAATTGCTCGCAAGCCTCGTTCTGTCTCATCTTGAGCAACTACTGCTGCTTTAATCTGACAAGATACTTTAATTAAATGCTGTACTTGTTGAGGCTCTAAAGTTAAAATTTCTTTATAGTTATCCTCTAAAAATGTAAAAAATTCTTCATCCCAGATGACACCATACTTAATAACCTCAGCTAAGCCTGCTTTTAATTCTTTTTCTTCTAAGGTTGATAATACATTAATATCTGCTACTACCAACTGAGGCTGATAAAAATCACCAATTAAATTTTTGCCTGCCGCATGATTGACTGCTACCTTACCACCAACACTACTATCGACCTGGGCCAACAATGTAGTAGGCACCTGAATAAAGTTAACCCCTCTCATATAAGTAGCAGCAATAAAGCCAGCAATATCACCGACTACTCCACCACCTAAAGCCAAAATAGAAGAGCTACGATCCAATCCAGCTACTACTGCTTGATCATATAACTGTTGAGCAGTCTCTAAAGATTTGTACTTTTCTCCATCACCAATCTTAGCCACTTCAACTGTAAAGCCCACTTCTTTTAAAGAATCTTTCACCTCTTGACCATATAAACTATCAACTAAATCATTAGTTATGATCAATACTTTTGATCCTATTTCTAATTCAGTTAAGTAAGTACCGATATCCTTTAATAAATCTTCTCCAACCTTGATTTGATAACTTCTTACTCCTAGATCAACCTTTACTTCTTCCATAATCTCCCCCCCTTAAAATCAGTTTACAGTTTACGGTTTACAGTTGACAGTTAAAGATCAAGCCCTTAAAACCAAAATTACTGGTAACTTTTCATCTTAGTAATAGAGGCAGGTTTTAACCACCCCAAGAGTACTTCTTCGGTCGGTAAAACCACCTCCCTCAGGGCGCTGTGGCTCTTACCTTTAATAGACCTTGATTTAACAACGAGCACCATACATTAAAACATATGCTAATAATTTGTTAGTCCTTTATTTAATAGGCAGGCATAAGGCTTTTTAAGGTTCTTTTTTTATTTTTTGAATTTCAACTGTAAACTGTACACTGTCAACCGTCAACTATATTGTGGCACCAAAGTGCCACAATATTATAACTCCAATTGCTCAATTATCTCTTCCACAACTTCAATCAATGACAAACCGGTTGTATCAATTTGATAAGGAGTACAGTCATACTTCTCCTTCCGCTCAGTTAATAATTCCTCAATCTTTGCCAATGGACCATCAACTTCTAATAATGGTCGATCACCATCTTGACTAGTACGTCTTAATATCTCTTCAGGGGTAGCAGTCAGTAAGATTAAAGTTCCATTACTTCTTAAAGCCTCTAGATTCTCTTCCTTTAAGACTACTCCTCCACCAGTGGCAATCACCTGCTTATCTTTAGCTGCTACCTTCTTAGTAACTTCAGTCTCCACCTCTCTAAAGTAATCTTCCCCTGCAGTAGCAAAGAGCTGTGGAATCTCCTGACCTTCATGTTTAACAATCTCTTGATCTAAATCAACAAAACTATAACCTAGCTCATCTGCCAACTCCCTACCAACTGAACTCTTCCCTGTCCCCATAAAACCGATCAATGCTATATTCATCTTTACTACCTCTGTTCCAACAGTGCTAAGTAATTATTATAATTCATTTTTGTCTCTTCTAAACTATCTCCACCGAATTTTTCTAATAATGCTTTAGCCAATTCAACCGCTACTACTGCCTCTCCTACTACACTAGCTGCAGGTACAGCCGTTACATCTGAACGTTCAACACTTGCTTTAAACTCCTCTTTTGTCTCTAAATCGACTGAGGATAATGGTTGATATAAAGTAGGAATCGGTTTCATCACTGCTTTTAAGACAACCTCTTCCCCATTACTGATTCCTCCTTCTATCCCCCCAGCATTATTTGAACTACGATAAAATCCATCTTGATAGCCAATTTCATCATGGACATTAGAGCCCTCTCTCTCTCCAGCCTCAAAACCTAAACCAATCTCTACTCCTTTAATCGCCTGAATACTGATCAACGCCTGGGCCAACTTTCCATCTAACTTGCGATCCCAATGGACATGGCTACCCAAACCGACAGGCAAAGAATTGGCCCTGACTTCAAAGATTCCTCCTAAGGAATTCCCTTCTTCTTTACAGATATCAATCTCTTTAATCATCTCCTCAGTTATTTGAGAATCAATACACCTGACTGGAGATTGGTCACTTTTAGCCTTGATTTTAGAAAAGCTAACTTCTTCCTCTTCAAGCTTGGCCCGCCCTATCTGTAACACATGGCTGACTATTTCAATTCCAAATTGCTGTAAAAATTTCTTAGCCACAGCCCCAATTGCTACCCTGACTGCCGTCTCTCTAGCACTGGCCCGTTCTAAAACATTTCTAATATCAGTTTGATTATACTTTAAGCTACCTGCCAAATCAGCATGTCCAGGTCGTGGCTTAGTCACCTTAGGAGCAACCGCTTTGACCTTCTCTTCCTTCTTAATTGTTATCTCCTCTTGGTCATAGCCTGAATTACCAAACGGAGCTAGCACCTGTTGCCAATTCTCCCAATCATCATTCTTAATCTGAAAGGTAATTGGACTACCTAATGTCTTCCCTCCCCTAATTCCAGATAAAATTTCAATCTGATCTGTTTCAATCTTCATTCTTCCGCCACGACCATAACCCCCCTGGCGTCTAGCCAATTCACGATCAATATCCTCTCTTGTAATTTCTAGATTCGCTGGAATACCTTCTAAAATTCCTGTAATTGCTTTCCCATGTGATTCTCCTGCTGTTAAGTAACGAATTTTATACTCCTCCCTTTTACATTCAATAAATTTTTTATTAATTTTATCATTATTTTTCTCAAAAATAAATGATTAATTCTAAAAATCAAAGCTATATCGTTTATTATCCTGTCTAATAATAAGCTTATTATCCATAATAGCTTCAATTTTAAAATCATAAATTTGCTCATTCACTTGGGCCAACTTACTTTCTCCATTTAAATCAAGTAAGATTAAACTTTCTTCTGCTCTACTTACAATCCCTAATATTTCTAATTCTAAATCAATTTTACTTCCATCCTTTAACTTAGTTCCTGAATCTTGCTGAGATTCCTCTTTTATTTCCTCATCACTTTGATAGCTGAATTTAGATTTAGACAATTCTAGTGGCTTCAGAAATGGACTCTCTCGTGCTATCTTCTCTATTCCATATAACTGGTATAAATCTACCTCCTCTTGCTGGCTAAACGCCTCATTATCTGATTGCTCATTTAATTCAATTCTATTTTGCTCTTTATTCTCAGTTTCTACTTCAACTTGCCCTGAAAAAAAGAGTAAGTTAATCCAAAGTGCAATCAATAATAAAAGTAAAGCAATTAAAACTATCAACTTCTTGGGAGAAGTCTCCTTAAACTCCTCAGTTAATCTACTTATTAATTTTTCTAGCATTTTATTCACCACTTTATTGTAGAGCATACATATTTAATAATAAATTCATTCTTAATTTATCTTCCTCTGTACCTTTTAACTTTAATTCTTCGATAGTTACTAGCCTCTCCTGTTGCTCTAAATCCAAAATAAGGTTGATCAAATTCTTATAATCCCCTACAAAAGAAACTTCTAGGGGAAGCTTAATTACCTCTTCTGTTTCGGATTTGCTATCAGATGTAAAGTTGATTAAACTGATTTCATATTTAGCTACCACTTGTTCAAGTTGGGTTATAAATTCACTCAACTTAATTTGAGAGGGTACTACAAAATCATCCTGCTCAATAAGATCACTCTCTTTAAATCTAGCTACTTTTTCTGTTTCTGATCTTAATTGCTGTTGTAGATTAGCAACTTCTCTATAATTAGACCTGACATAAATTGCAGCTCCATAATTAGCTATTAGCAAACCGATTAATAAGATTAAGTGCCCCTTCTTTGTAACTGTTAACAACCTCATTCTTTAACCTCTCCTTCAAGTTCCAATAAGATAGTACCATCTTTTAGCCTTTCAGTAGCTAACAATTCAACCTGAGTAAAGAAAGGATATTTATTCAATCTTGTAATCACTTTAAGTAGCTGTTGATCATCAATTGCTTTAGCAATAATTAGAAGTTTTTCTTCAGCAGTAATCATAAATTCTTCTAGCCAGATCGAAGGAGGTATAACCAAATTAAGATCGGCAATAATCTGCCCATAACTTAACAACTGATTAGCATTTAATTCTGTAATTACTTGCTGTCTCTGCTCTAACATCTCTAACTCAACTAAAGATAAGTCAGCACTTTGCTTCTTAATTTGCTCCACTTCTTTTTGATATTCAGCAACCAAAAAATTACTATATAAACCCCATCCTAATATTATAACTAACAGACAAGATAAAACAATCAAACTAACTTTTTTATACCTGTCATACCTTCTCTCTTTTTTTATCTCAAGCGGTAATAAATCAATCATCTTCTAATCCCCTCAATGCCAAACCTAAACTGACTGCCACAAAAGCAAATTTATCACGCAAATAATGGCTAGTAAACCTTTCAGGATCAAAATCAATCATTGCTAGTTCTTTGCCAACCCCTACTCTTAATTGCAGTTTCTGCTGTAAAAACTCTTTCAGCCCCTTTAATTTAGCTCCTCCACCAGTTAAGATAATTCTCTGTTGAGTATCTTCTTTGAACTTCAATTGATAATAATCAATTGCCCGTTTAACTTCCTTAATCAAAGTTAGTGCAGTATTAGTGATCAATCCTGACTTAAATAAATTCTGATTCTGTTTATATCTTCTTGCTTCTCTTAAATTAATACTCTGCTCACTTTTAACCTTAACTTCCTCTGAAAAATCCCTACCCCCTACAGGTAAAACACGTCTAAATGCAAACTTACCTTGCTTAAAGACTACAAATTCAGTCTCATTTTTTCCTAAATTAAGTAAAATTAGATCATCCTTTACCTGCTCTTGGTTAAGTAGGCTTCTTTGCAAAGCCAACATTTCAATATCAACAGCCTTAACCTGTAAACCAACCCTTTCTATTAAGTTAACATAATCTAATACAATCTCTTTCTTAATACCTACTAAGAACAACTCAATCTCTGTCTTCTTCTGCTCAATTATATGATAATCTAAAACAGCCTCCTCCATAGATAGCGGTAGATGATCTTCAGCTTCCCATCTGATTATTCCTGCTAATTCTTCTAACTCCATTTGTGGTAAGCTTAATCTCTTAACAAATAAGTTACTACCTGCCATAGCTATCACAACCTCTTGTCCTTGCAGATTATATTCAGTTACAAGCAATTCCAAGCTCTCTTGTAAAACTTCTTCCTCCTGAATTACCCCTTCCTCAATAGTACCTTCAGGCAGCTTTTTGATAATACATTCTTGTAATTGAGGGACTTGCGATTCTTTTAATAGCTGGGTCAACTTTACTGAATCAGCTCCAATATCTAGCCCTACTGCTAAGTTATTATTACTCCTTGACCACACTTCAATCAACCTCCTAAATCTAAAACCATCCGTTTATTATATTTTTGATCAGCCTGCTCGATCTCTATATTCACCTGCAACAAAGCTGGTTCAACTGTGATTAGATCCTTTACTTGTTTATATGTACCATCACCAATCCCTGTAACATCTTTTAGTTGCTCTATCTCTGTATATCTACCTTTTTCTTGACGATAAGTAACTATTTCTTTAGCTAAAGTTTCACCAATCTCAGATAAAGTCTGTAAGACAGTCTGACAGGCAGTATTGAGATTAATCTTTCCAGTCGAATCGACTGTGATGTAATCCTTAATATTCTGATAGGTCGTCTGATCAATACCTGCAAGCTTTAAAATTTCTGCCTGATCATCATAATTGCGATTA
The DNA here is from genome assembly GCF_023227745.1 of Natroniella acetigena. Classification (GTDB taxonomy): domain Bacteria; phylum Bacillota; class Halanaerobiia; order Halobacteroidales; family Halobacteroidaceae; genus Natroniella; species Natroniella acetigena. The sequence continues at coordinate 39,192 of NZ_JALKBX010000006.1, forward strand.
GTAATTATCCTCTCTGCCAATGTCTCACCAATATTCGGTAGTGATTCTAGCATCTCTTGACTATGTAAGTTTAAATTAACTTGAGTAGCTTGATCTACAATCTCTACTACCCTATAATCAACTTTAATTACTTCATCCTGTAACTCACTATTGATCTCTTCTTCTCCTGTTACAGAAACTTCTGCTAACTCCTCTCTGGTTACTAATTGATCGGTCAACTGCTCTCCTAATTCTACAGTCACCTGATGACCTCCTATTACTTGTAACCCTTCCTGCCAATAATCTTCTTGAACCATCTGGCGATAGTTAGCAGTAATCTGTAACTCATTAGTTACTAATCTGATAAACAAAGGAAGCAAACTTCCAATTACAACTAAGATAACCAGAACAAAGATTGTGACGTATCCTCGTTCTCCTTTAAGCATTATTTTCACCCAATCTATTTATCTATCACTAACCCGGTCTGTAACTCTCTTTCCAGCTCATCTTTCTCTGCTACCAGTTTAATGACTAATAACTCATCAGCCACTAATTCAAATTTCAAATCACTGATTCGATTACTGATCAGATTACGATCATCATTATGGGCCAACCCTACTTCTGGCTGATAATAAATTTCTTGTTCATCAAATTGTTGATCATAAAAAGAGAGCCTCTGCTGCTCAACAGCAATTATCTTATTAGCCGAACGCAAATTACTTACTAGCTGGTTCATGCTAACCCTTAACTCCTGTTGTAATTGCGAATGTAAATTACTCTTCAGCCAAGTTGTGATCAAGACTCTATTAATTCCAATTAAGGAGCCAATCAAAATTCCTAAGATTGAAATTACCACCATCATCTCCACCACAGTATAACCATCTTGTCCACTAAATAAATTCTTCATTCTAATCAACCCTCAACCAATCGAGAACTGAATGTCTCTAATTCTACTTTTAATTCTTCTTGCCAATAGACTCTAACTATTATCTGCTTTAAATCCTCTTTAATCTCCTCAACTTCAACTGAATACTGATAACCACTAGTCTCATCTATTGATTGCCGAGAAGTAGTTGTCAACTCCTCGAATTCTTGACTTCGCTCTTTTTCCAATTTTAGTTGGGCCAAACCAGTAGCCTCAGTAATCAGTGAAGCAGTAGTCAACTTTTCTGTAGTACTAGCTACCGTATTAGCTACTGGCACCAACAAAATTCCAATGACCGCAATTACTATCAACAACTCAATTACAGTAAACCCCTCAGCTTCAGACATCACTGCACCTCTATTCTAAATTAAGTTCACCAGCATTAGAAGAATAGACGATCCTCCTGGTTCCATAATCCTCTAATTCAAGTTTAATTCCTCCATTATGTCCTGCAAGATTCCCTAACTTTTTAAAGAAGACAGCTCGCTCTGAATTAAAATCTTCAGTTTCAAGTTCAGTATATTCAGGTAAAGTGACTTCTTCAATCTTTACTCGCTCCTCAAGCTCAACCCTTCTTACAACCTGAGGCTCTAACCTTCCTTCAACTACTAAATACTTATTTTCTGCAAGATCAAAGACGACTCCCCACTCTTCTTGATTAATAACTGCCTGTTGGCGGACCCATTTTAAATCACTGACCAATTGATTGATGGTAGTTTCTAATTCTAGGTAATCTAAATAATTATTGAACGTAGGACCAACTAAGAGCAACAGACCACTAATAATTGCACAAACCACTAACAATTCAACTAAGGTAAACCCCTGCTGTTGATTAATCTTCATCTTCTTGACCATCCTCAATTAAAACTATAGTTGTTCCCAACTTCCATTACCATCTTCATCAATCTGAAGCCCCTTATCAGTCCGATAACGATAGTCCAAGTCATCAATCTCAAATTCTATTTTAAAACCATCAATATTATCTTCAGTATCTTCAGCATCTTCTAATAAAGAGTAAGTAAACCCTTCAACATTTAGATTATCCAGTGTAGATAAATTGATATAATCCTCAATGTCATTATGTAAATCACCATAATCACCTTCTGAATCTGGATAATCCCCCTCCACCAAATAATGCATCTCTATCGCTTCCGCAATATTGGTGATCTGGCTCAAAGCCACCTGCTTTTCTGCTTGTCCTTTAACTCCAGCAACCCTAGGTAGTGCTAGACTGGTAAAGATCCCAATGATTGCAATAACGATCATCAATTCAATCAATGTAAACCCTTCATCATTAGCAAAAAACTTCATTATCTGTCTCGCTCCTTTAAAGATAGTTAATCAAATTAAAAATAGGTAATAAGATCGATATAATAACCCCAGCAACAATAATTGACAGAATTAAGATCAATACAGGCTCAGCTAACGAAGTGATTAACTCTAGATCAGTTTCTAACTCCTGCTCATAATAATCTGCAACCTTGAGCAGTACCTCTCCTAACTGACCAGTCTCCTCTCCAACGCTGACCATCTGCAATACCATCTCTGGCAGTAAATCAATACTTTCTAGAGCATTACGAAGACTGCCCCCTTCCTTGACTGCCTGCTGAACTCGCTTCAACTTCTGCTCAACCACTTTATTATTCACAATCTTTTCTATACTTACTAATGCTGCTAACAGACCAACTCCATTCAACAATAAAGTCCCTAAGGTTCTTGTAATCCTAGTTATCATAATTTTTAAGATTAAATTATTAATTAAAGGAACTTTTAATAATAATTGATCTAATAAATCTCTTCCCTGCTTACTTTTAAAATAAGTAACCATAGTAATTAACAAAGTAAGCAACCCCAGTAAAATAAATAACCAATATTCAGTCAAAATTTCTGTTATCTGTAATAAACTTCGGGTTATCAATGGTAGATTTAGATTATAAGTAGCAAATACTTCTGTAAATAAGGGTAATACAACATAAAAGATGAATAATAACAAACCACAAGCAACCGCCAAAATAAAGAGTGGATAAGCTAAGATTGCTCGTAATTTCTTCCTCATCTGTAGTTGTTTTTCAAAGTAAGTAGCTAAATCAGTTATTACAGCAGCTAAACAGTCCCCTTCCTCTCCAGCTGCAATCATATTAATTGCTACATCCGGAAAAACAGTAGAATGTTTTGCCACTGCAGTCGATAACATATTACCTTGTTCGACATCCTCTTTGATCTGATTAATTATTGAACGTAAATTAGAATTAATAAACTGCTCCGCTAAAAGCGATAAAGAGCTTGCCAGTGGCAAGCCACTATCTATCATTGTAGCAAATTGACGCATAAAAGCAGCTAAATCTTGATATGTTACCTTACTTAATAACTTAAAAAAACTCCTTTGCTCTCTATTCTGCTCAGCCTCAAGCTCAATAATATAGTATCCTTCTTGCTTCAATCTTTTGGCTGCAATCGTTTCATTTTTAGCTTCTATACTACCCCTCTTTTTAGTTCCAGTTGCTGACATGACCTGATAATTAAAGAACTCCATTTAACTTAGCACCTTGACTTCTGTTTCTACTCGCGAAGTTACCCTCTTTACTTCTGCTAAAGTTGTTATACCCGCTTTAGCTTTCTGAATTCCACTTTCAGATAAGGACTTCATCCCTTGCTGCAGAACAGATCTTTTTAGTTGCGTACTAGAAGCTCCTTCAGTAATCAATTCCCTTAAATTGTGGTCTAAATTTAAGACTTCAGAAATAACTGTCCGCCCTTGATACCCGAGATGATTACACTCTGAACAGCCTACTCCCCGATAAAAAGTCTCACCAACTGCTAGTTGCTCCTTAAAATAAAATTGATCAATTTCAGCTCCCTGCAATTGATACTCTTCTTTACAGTTATCACAAATTTTACGTACCAATCGTTGGGCTATAATCCCTACCACCGAAGAAGCAACTAAGAAATCCTCGACCCCCATCTCAATCAATCTAATCACAGAACTAACAGCATCATTAGTATGGATAGTACTCAAAACTAAATGACCGGTTAATGATGACTGGATCGCTATTTTAGCTGTTTCATAATCTCTGATCTCGCCGACCATAATTATATCAGGATCTTGGCGTAAAATTGCCCGTAATCCGGTCGCAAAACCGAGACTAACTTTAGGGTTGATCTGAACTTGATTGATTCCTAATAACCGATATTCAACTGGATCTTCAATTGTAATAATATTGCTAGCAGTTGAATTTAATTGATTGATAATTGAGTATAAAGTCGTCGTCTTACCACTACCAGTTGGCCCAGAAACTAAGAGCATCCCGTGCGATTGATTAATCATCCTTTTAAGCTCGGGAATCACTTGGCAATCAAAACCCAACTCCTCTAAATCAAATAATAAGTTCTTCTTATCTAAGATCCTAATAACTACCTTTTCTCCAACTACAGTTGGTAAAATAGCAATTCTCAAATCAATCTGTCGTTCTTTATAACTCCACTTTTTTCTCCCATCTTGAGGAACCCTCTTGATAGCAATATCTAAATCAGCCATAATCTTGATCCTTGATACTAAAGCAGGATGAATCCCCTTTGGCAGAGTCAATACCTCCTGTAATAAACCATCAATTCGATATCTAACCCTCAACTTCTCTCCTACCACTTCAAGGTGAATATCACTAACCTTTGCTTCAATTGCTTGATTAATGATTAGATCAACTATTTCTATCATTGATGCTATAGCTAATTCATCTTTGGTGATATTAAAGTACTCTTTTTTTAACTCTAAACTATTCAAGTGTTCAATAATTTCACTTTCAGCTTCGTAATGCTTAATAAGTTCAGATTGCTCCATCATCCTCTCCCACCTAGCTTTCAACTGATTTATTAATATTTTATCTATATTTTGGAAGATTATACATGATAGATTCTTTTTTTACTAGCTCCAAATACTAAACCCTGCATTCAAAATAGAATGCAGGGTTACTGACTTCAAATTATTCTGTTTCATTTTTTATATCAGCTACTTCCTGTTGCAGTTCTTTTACAGTAGTAAGCAATTCTTTGAGCTCCTCTCTTTCTTCCCGCAGTTCATTATAAATCATAGCCATCTCTTGATTTGCTCGCTGACCTGACATATTTTCAACTAAACCAGACATCTTTTCTTTCCCATCATCCATCACCTGCGACGCCATACCTCCAGCTGATAATGCCCCCTGCATCCCTTTAACTGCTACATTTCTAGCATTTCTCTTCAAGGTTGGCCCTAATAAATAAGTTGCGGCAGCTATTCCGATACCTAGTACAAAATTTTGAGTTCCAAATGGCTTTAAAAACTTCATTTTTTTCCTCCCTCTCTTAACTTAGCTGCTCTACTCTAGCTCTTTTCCCTCTAAGATATTTTGATCACTCGCTTCTATTAATTCAGTGCTAAATTCCTCTCCCATGAGTTCCTCTTCCAAATTAAAATCTTCCTCAAAGGTGTTCTGCTTTCGTTTCATATTTTCATACTGAGCTTCAGCTATAATATCCTCAACTTCTTCTTTGAAACTATATGCTGCTTCTTTAGTCACATCTACAGCACTAAATACTTGACTAGTGGTCGATACCGCTGCTTTTCTAATCGGTCTTTTTAGTTTCTTTAACCCACAAAAAGTAGCAACTCCATATACTATCCCTAAAGGAATCATGTAATCCCCTCCAATCTTTTAGCGTCCAAACATGAATACTTTAGTTATAGCTTTGATAATTCCTTTTTCCTTATACTTTTCACTCATTTTACTAGTTTCACTCCATATTTTTTTAACATATCCTTTCCAAATATTGATGATTTCTTCTCGTTCCTGCGGATTCTCTTTGATATATCTAAAGCTATTTAACAAGTTCTCTTTAATCACTCCAATGGTTTGATTCAATTCATTGGTTATCTTTTCTTTCATTATAACCCCCCTCACAACTCTTATATAGTTTATAGTTGATAATTGATAGTGGATAGTTAAAACCATAAAACATAAAAAGCACATTACCCCTTGCTTATAAAGGGTTTGGTTTTGAATTTTAACTATCAATTTTAAACTATCAATTATCAATTGAAGTTACGCTATATTGTAATTTACTTAAACTTATTAATAGTATAAACTAAAAAAAATAAAATATTCAATCCTGACTATCAGGAAAATATTACTTATAATTTTCCTGGTTCTTAACTCTATTTCTGTATATTCAAATATCAATCTAGGTAATACTACTTGATAAGAAAGTAGGGAAAGGAGTGACTATATTATTAATGAAGAAAGTTCAATTGCTTACCAACCAAATATCGCTTCCTATCTGCCAGGTCGAATTCGCTTTAAGATCAAAGAGATCAAACAAAATAATCCTCTAGCCCAAAAAATCAAGCAATTATTGCTCAGATTTAGCGGCATCAATCAAATAACAACTAACATCTATAGTAAATCTATCTTAATCTACTATCAACCTCATCAGATCTCAGCTAAAGCAATTATTAAAAAGGTAAGTTATCTATTGACAAAATATAAAAATTTAAAAGAAAAAAGAGGAATCAATCTTGTCGCTCCTACCTTAGAACAGAATTCAGTTGAGAAACCTAAAATTTCTAAGCAATCATTCCAGCAGAAAGATTGGTATAAGTTACCTCTACAGCAAATCATCAAAACTTTAAATAGTGATTTCGAGCAAGGTTTAAAACAAAAACAGGCTCAGCAATTAATTGCAAAAATAGGGCCAAACCAATTCAAGCAAAAGAAAAGAAAGAGTTTCTGGCGATTATTCTTAAAGCAATTTAAAGATTTTATCATCAAACTATTATTAGGAGCCAGCCTTACATCTTTTTTATTGGGCCAAATTAGTGATGGCTTAGTCATTCTATCTATTACAATCTTAGAAGCACTAGTTGGTTCATGGCAAGAATTTAAGGCAAAAAAATCATTAGCTTCTCTAAAGAAATATTCAAAAACCAAAACTAAAGTAACCAGAAATAATAAAACAACAAGTATCGATTCTAAAAGACTGGTCCCAGGTGATATTATTTCTTTAGAAGCAGGAGATATTGTTCCTGCTGACGCTCGATTGATTGACAGCTCTAAGGTAAAGATAAATGAATCAACCTTGACCGGTGAATCGGAAGCTATCTCTAAAACCCATAAAATTGACTATACATCGACCAGACCATTAGCAGATAGAAAAAATATGATCTTTATGGGAACAAGTATTGTTAAAGGAAGAGCAAAAGCAATTGTAGTAGCTACAGGTAATAATACACAAATAGGCTATATCTCTCAAAAAATTAATACAACTAAGCAACGCTCTACTCCTTTAGAAAGAGATTTGGAACGATTAGCTAAAAATATTACCTGGTCTTGTTTAGCAATTTGTAGTGGGATTATAGTTACCGGTCTCTTAACTGGTCAACCTTTAATGCAGATGATTAAGACAGGATTAGGCTTGGCTATTGGAGCTATCCCAGAGGGATTAGCCACAATCTTGACCATTTCCTTGGCTTTTGGAGTTAAAAAGATAGCAGAAAAAGGGGCTATTGTAAAGCAGTTATCTGCCACTGAAAATCTAAGCTGTACCGACATCATTTGTACAGATAAGACAGGAACTTTAACTACAGGGCAGATGACTGTAACAGAAATTCAAACTATTAATAATAAATATAAAATTTCAGGTAGAGGCTACTCTACTATAGGAGAATTTTACTGTAACCAACAACCTATCAACCCTCAACAACAGCAAGATTTAAAACAATTATTAACAATAGGTTCATTATGTAATAATACATCATATGACAAAAATGATGGTTCTTTAAAGATCATTGGCGATCCTAGTGAAGGTGCTCTACGAGTAGTGGCCCACAAAGCGAATTTAGAACTTGCAGATTTTGATTGTTATACGCGTGAAGAAGAGATCGCTTTTGACTCCGAAACAAAAAAGATGACAGTTATCTGTCAAGACAATTCTAATAACTATTCAGTCAATGTTAAAGGAGCACCAGATGTCATCCTTGCTAAATGTTCTAAAATTCTTGATGGCGATCAGATTAGAAAATTAACCAAAAAAGATATTAAAAAGATAAATAGGCAAATAAAAGAGATGGGAACCAAAGCACTGAGGGTAATGGGCTTTGCTTACAAAAAATTAAATCATAAGCCAACTAACGATCATACAATTGAAGAAGACCTGATTTTTGTAGGATTAACAGGTATGATTGACCCTCCCCGTCCTAAAGTTAAAAGTGCAATTAAGCAGTGCCATCAAGCAGGAATTAAAGTAGTAATGATTACTGGAGACCATAAACGAACCGCAAAAGCTATCGGTAAAAAACTTAATCTATTAAATTCAACAGAAAAACAGCAGCTATTGACTGGTCAACAATTAGATAACCTTTCTAATCAAGAATTAACTAACAAAATTGATAATATTTCAATCTTTGCCCGTACATCACCTCAACAAAAATTACGAATTGTTAAAATTTTGAAGGCTAAAGGACATGTAGTTACTATGACAGGTGATGGGGTAAATGATGCTCCTGCAATTAAAAAAGCAGATATCGGTATTGCTATGGGCCAAACTGGAACTGACATAGCTCAAGAATCATCAGCAATTGTCTTAACTGATGATAATTTTGCTACAATTGTAGATGCCATTAAAGAGGGCAGAAGTATCAGCAGCAATATTAAAAGATTCTTAAAATACGTTTTAGCTGGGAATATTGGTGAAGCAATTGCTATCTTTACTGCTACAATCTTAGGCTTACCACCACCATTAATCGCTAGCCAACTGTTGCTAATTAACTTTATTACAGAAGGCTTCCCTGCTTTATCACTGGGAATTGAACCAGCAGACAAAAACAATATGAAACAACCACCGCGGGATGGACAGCAGAGTATCCTTGATCAGAATCTCCTATCAGAAATATTAATTAAAGGTTCTTTATTGGGAGCTAGTACAGCCGGTTTATATCTCACCAACTACTTTGCTACCGGTAATCTGACCAAAGCTAGTACTCTTGCTTATGCTAATTTAGTAATCAATCAAATGGTTCATGTCTTTCAATGTAGAGATAAGCCTATTAGAGCCAATAAATATATAGTTCCCGCAGTTATAACTTCTTGCTTACTCCTGTTGAGCAGTATTTATTTTTCACCATTAATGCAGCTATTTGGTACTGTACCCTTACAATTGACTGATTGGATTATTATCTTCTTAACCTCTAGTTTAATCAATTTAGTTAACTATACTCCTCAGCAAGAGCTACCTCAACCTGCAACTATTTTCCAAGTAAAACTTAGCTGACTAACTAAAAGTACTCCTGCCTAGGCAGGAGTACTTTTAGTCTAAATTATCTTTATCCTTTAGAAATAAATCTCTTTCCCGAGCAGTCAACTCAATAAAATTGTCTTCGGTAGTTGGATCATTATTCATCATTTCCTTTAATAATGGCCCTAATAAGTATCCTGCTAAACTTAGACCTACTGAAAATAAAATTCCCTTACCTGTTAAGAAGCTGAATATTTTCTTCATCAAGGTCAACTCCTTCAATTTTATCATCTACAATAAGATTGGACTCGAGCTGCAAAATTCTAGCACTATTCAAAATAGCTAAAATTGAATTCAAGGTACTTAAACTCTTAGCTAAAAATGGATTGATAGATCCAAAAAGAGCAATTGAACTCAACAATAAACTAAACCCTTGGCCCACAACTATATTGAGTCTTATCTGTTGATAGCTTTCTTCTGATAAAGCTAATAATCTAGGAAGTAAGTTCAAATCTTTATCTAGTAAAATACAATCTGCTGAAGCTACTACTTCCTTGCATTCAGATTGTTTGAATGTCAGACCCAAATCAGCTGTCTTGATCGCAGCTAAATCATTGATCCCATCCCCCATCATAATAACATTTTCATTCTTGTTAGCAATTTGGTTCATTTTATCTTGATCTGTCAACTCTCCATGGTATTCTTTTATCTCTAACTTTTGGGCAATATGCTCTACATTTGATCTTCTATCCCCACTTAATAGTTCTACTTCTATTCCTCTTCTCTTCAACTTAAAAATAACTTCTTTACTTGCAAAGCATAGCTGCTCTCTTAATTTCACTTTTCCTATCACTTTATCAACAGTACCAATATAAACTGTTAAATACTGCTCCTCAAATTGCAACTCTTTGACTGATAATAATTCAGAATCTTCAACATCTGTTATAGAAGTGATCTGATCTTGTTCGGCTAAATCAAATCTTTGCTGACAGGTCAATTTCAAATCTTTATAACAGTAAGTATTATCAGTTAATTCCATCTCTACTACTTCTAGTTTTCCTGAAGTTAATATCCCTGTTTTATCGAATAGAACCTGATCAACTTCTATAATCTTTTCAATCTTATTAACATCTTTTAATAAAATCTTATTTCTTAATAATAACTTGGCATACTTAGCTAGTCCAGCATTTAATGCAATCTCAGTTGCACTAGGAGACATTACCAAAAATATACTTAACGGGCCAACCAAAGTTCCTGTAGTCAAATAGCTACAGATTGCTAAACTGGAAGCAGTATAAAGGGAATGCTGTTGATAATTATCAACCTCTTCTCGCAACTTCATTTTTACTTCTTCCAACTCAGTTTTTTGCTTGATTGAAACTTGAGCAACTTTGACTTTTATTTTTCCAGCCAAAAGAAGCATCCCAGGGACAACTTTGACCCCTTCCGTTAACTGTTTTACTTCTGGTTGCCCAGAGCGATAACTAAGACTTACAATAGCAGTTCCTTCCTTGATCGTACCTGCAACTAAGATCATCTCTTCTTCATAAAATGAAATAAGATCCCCTCGTTCTACTTCTTTTAGTGGTAATAAGTATTCTTGCTGATTATGGTTATACCAGACTAATTCCAACCGATTTCGATCATTTGCTAATAAGACCTGTTGCAACTGTAAATTAGAATGCTCTCCAATCAGATCAGTAATCGATTTTAAGAATAAGAAAATCAGCCCTGTACTCTCCCTTAGTAATGTCAATAAAATTCCTGACCAAATAAGTAAATCATCTGCTAATTCTGTAATTGACTGATTCATTCTTTGATAAATATTATTTAATGTTGGATAACTACTAACTAAACTAACAATTGTAGCAACTATTAAAAAGGTTAAATCCTTATTTAAAATAGACTTTCCCCACAACAAACCTTTTATTTTGTAGAGCAAAAAAATACCAGCAAATAAAAGAGTCTTATCTCGAGCAGCAACAAAGTCCCTCTTTGCCTGATAATAGTCTGTATAATACTCATACAGATAACTCAAATAATCATCAGGCTCAAAATCATTAATCGCTCTTACTACCTCTTCTGTAGTTAACTTTTCTTGCTCATACTCAACCACTAAGGTACCAATTACGGGATTGGCCCTTACCTTTTTTGTTCCAGTCAGCCCTTTTAGATATATTTCCATAATCTCTGCTGACTGAACATCCTTATACAATTCAGCTATTCTTAATCTAATCCGACCAGGTATCAAGCTTAAAATTTTCATTTTTTAAACACCTAGTGCTAGTTTAGACAAACTAATTTAATTATATTCTGATTAATTTCTTCAATATTTTGCACCAAACCTTGTAATTTTTCAGCTAGCTCCTTTAAATAAAATAAGTTAGTCTCTTGCTTTGAGTTGGGATAAAATAACATCTCTCATTGTCCCAATCTCAGCTTCTTGTCCAGTCCAAATTTCAAATGCTATAGCACCTTGATAAATCAACATACCCAAGCCACTGACAGTCTTTATTCCCAAGCTTTTAGCTCTTTTTAATAGTACCGTTTCAACTGGATTATATACCAAATCAGTTACCAATGAAGTTCTTTTCAATAATTTATCTCCTATAACTGGCGTTGCATCAATCTGAGGGTACATTCCTATCGGAGTAGTATCAACAATTAAATCAAGCTCGGGCAAATTATCTACTAAATTTTTATCTTGTAATGTTAATGCTTCTACCTTTGATAAGCTCAGTTTTTCTTCAAGATTCTTTACTAACTCAACTGCTGTTTCAAAAGTGCGGTTAGCTATATATAACTGACTAACCCCTTCTAAACCTAACTGAAAAGCAACAGCTTTAGCAGCACCACCGGCTCCAATTATTAAAGCTTTTTTTCCTTGAGCACTAAACCCTACTCCTTCTCCTAATGCCCTAATAAACCCTTGTCCATCTGTATTATGTCCAATCAATTCTCCCTGTTTATTTTCAATCGTATTAACTGCTCCAATTAATTTAGCTTCTTTAGACAGCTCATCTAGCGACTTTATAACTGCTTCTTTATGGGGGATAGTCACATTAACTCCTTTAATTCCTAAAGCTCTAATCCCTTGCAATGCTTCCTTAACTTCTTTAGCCTTAACTTGAAAAGCTAAATAACGATAATTCAGACCTAGTTGATCAAAAACAGCATTATGCATTAATGGTGATTTTGAATGTTCAACTGGATCTCCTAGCAAACCTACTAATTTAGTAGAACTATTAATCATAACTCCTCCCACCTTTCTGTACAACGATTTGACTGAATTGTAGTATCCTCTTCCCGCTGATCATTAACCAAATAATTACTATATATGTATGTTAAACCAATTGCTAAAACAATCCTTACCCCTAACATAATTACTCCCCTGCCACCAATCGCAATAAATAATAATGTATCCTCTATAACTGCATGACAGATTGCTAAAAACACTCCCACACTCATCAACTCTTCTGCTGTAAGTTTATCTTCATCTACAATTCTAATTATCACTCCAGCTCCATAAGTAATACCAAAAATTTGAGAAACAATTAAAGGTAAACCTGCTTCGGAAGGTAAATTAAAATATTTTAAAAAGGGATTAAATAATTGTGAGACTTTATCTAAAATCCCTACTTCATCTGCTAGTTCAATTCCAATTAATAATGGAAAGATAATCTTCGCAATATCCACTAACAGCTCAAGATTACCTGATAACATCTCCAGCAACATCTTTGACCAATCCATACTAATCCCCCTATAACTTGTTTATAATATTAAATTCAAAATCACTCCTACTACTAGAGAAGTTCCTACTCTTAAGATAACTAACTTTAGAACATTAACCCTCATCTTCTTCATTACCGCTCCTTCTATAATTAGACTATGGGCCAATCCTAACATAGCACCCAAAATTGTAATCTCTCTAATCCCCAATTGCAAACTTGAAATTGCCCCTATAGCTGCATAAAGATTTAAAAAATATCCAGTCATTAACACAACTACAGCTTCTCCTGGCAATCCAAACAACTGCATCATTGGACTAAAAAAACCAGCTAAATACTCAATTATACCAATGTTTTTAAGAAAAGTTACTAATATATATACTGGAACAATTATTTTTATTAAATCAATATAAGTAACAAAAGCCTTTTTACAGCCTCGTTTTACCGCATTAAATAGATTAACCATATAACTATAACTCCTCCTCTAATTTTTTAAAATTGCTCTTTAATATCAATTATTTCAATACTAACACCTCAAAACCCTTGCTACAAGAAAATTTAGTTAAAATTTTCCACTGGTGTTGCTATCTTACTTATTTTCCCCCATTAAAACGGCTGCTACAAAAGCCGTTACAGGGATCGAAATAATTAAGCCAATACTACCTGTAATCCCCCTTACAAACTCCGTCGCAATGATATCCATATTAATAATCCTCATCCAATGCATTTCTACACCCAATAATAACAATAGCAACGGTATTGCACTACCTACATAAGCTAACAACAATGTATTGGCCATTGTTCCCATAATATCACGCCCTACATTTAGACCAGCCAACATCAAATCAGAAACCCTCAGTCTCCGATTATTATTACTAATTTCAGAAATAGCTGATGCTACAGACATACTAACGTCTGTAACTGCCCCTAAAGAGCCTATAATTATCCCTGCGAAAAGCAAGCCTCTAATATTTATATCCTGATCTAAATTAAATAACATCATAGCTTCTTCACTATTAAAACCGGTCAAATGTGATAGTTCTCCTACCCATAAAGTCAAAAGACCAGCTATTCCTACTCCAGTAGCTGTACCTATAATTGCTGCTAAAGACTTTTCATTAATTCCTCCAATAATTAACAAAGTAGGTATTATAATTATAACTGCTGAAACTGTAGTTATAAAAATAGGATCATAGCCTTCCAATAATAAAGGAAGCATAAACCTACCAATAATCAATCCCGCAAAGACTAAAGTTATAATCGTCTTTAATCCAGATTTTCCTCCAACTATCAGCAATAATAACATAAAGATAATAATTAAATAAAACAAACCGCGATCCCGAGCAACATCATGCAAATAAATCTGATCAAGTTGGCCCTCTCTATCCCTAGAAACCAAAATAACATCTTGTTCTTCTTCTAAATAAAGGCTTAAGTATGTATTCCCTTCTTCATAAGTATTCGTAACAGTTATTCTCTCCCCTTGATGAGGGCCAGTTGTTAATAACACCTCAGCCCTTTGTTCAACCATCCTCGAATAGCTTTCTGATTCAAGCTCTTGAACAAATAAAACTTTCCCTCGATAATACTCCTCTATCTCTTGCTCTTCAATTTCTCTAGCAAAAGCAATATTATCTATAGTAATAGAGAAGATTAAACCCACTAAGATTAAAATTATTATCAATTTCCTTGGCAATCTAATCATAACACCCACCCTTTCTATAATAAAAAATCATTATTCTGATTCTAAAACAGAATAATGATTTTACTAATTCAATCTAATTATATATACTATTTTTATTAAAATCAAACTGGTTTAAGCACAAAAATTGAGTACTTAAATTAAGATTAATGCTCCTAAACGAGCAAAGCCCTCACTTAATAAAAAATGGACATTTAATTACTTTCTCTTTACTTTTATTTAGCTATACGCTTACTTCTAACAACTTTTATTAGCTCTTGATAGCCCATATAACACGCACTCAGCAAGAATACAAACCAAAAAGTAACAAATCTCAATATTAATGCCACAGCCATACCATCAGAGGCAGCAACTCCCATAGGCAGTAAAAAAAAGACTATACTGCCTTCAACAGTACCTACTCCTCCTGGCAAAAGAGGAAGCATTCCCACCATATAGGTTAAATAGGTTACTACTCCCGCAGCAACAAAACTTATATCTATTGATAATCCCTTTATAATCAAATAAGCTTTTATTGGAAATAAAATCCATATTAATAATGACAACAATATCTGTTCCCAAAGAATTTTTTTATTTTCTATTATTTCTTTTAAATTATTTCTGAGCATAAAAATTGTGTCTTCAATCTTTCCTTTTATCCTCTCACTAATCGGTATTTTTGCTATCAGATTATAAAACTTGGCTGGATAAAGAATAAATAACCCTGCTAAAATTAAAATCAATACTCCACAAAAAAAAATAATTAATAAAACCTGTAAATGAAGCCCCTCTCTTTTAATAGTAAGCAGAAACCACATAATAGCTATTAAATTTAAAAAAATAAAGACAGTACTACTAATCGTCTTCTGTAATGTTACTAATGCTGTTGCCTTGCTAGTAGAAAAACTCAACTTTGCTCTCAACAATAATACCTTAGTTAGCTCCCCTCCTGCTTTATTGGAAGGAGTAATACTCTCTACAAAAGTTCCTATTAAATTAATATGTAATATCTTCCTTAAAGGTATCCGTTCTCCCATCTGAATAGCTAATTTATACCACTGAAAATTAATTGTTAGAATTGTTATCAGTTGTAATAGGCATGTAGTTATTAAAAGGGGGATCGAAAAGTCCTTTAAACCCTCTAAAACCTCATAAAAATCAGCCTGCCATAGAATTAGAAATACCAGCAGTATTCCCACTATAAATAGTGAAACTCTCTTCATCCTCATTACCCCCTTCAGGGTCAATAAATAACAATACTGCTGCTCCCTTTCCATACTCTTTTTCTACACATTGATATTCTCCTGTAGGATAAACTTGATTTAAAGTACTATACACCTTGTTGAGTGACTCTTTAGGACTTCTTAATAAAATCCTAGCTCCTTCAGAAAGTTTAAATAAAATATTTTTCAAAATCTGGTCATGAGGATAAGCCTGTAATGCCACATGAATAACTGTAAACCCTCTAGGATCAACCTCTTCTCCTCTTGCTTGGATCACATTTATCTTGTCATCTAAATCCAACTTCTCTATTAACCTTTTAGAATTCCTTACTGCTACTGGATCTAAATCAACGATATCTACAGAAGCTCCTGTTCTCTTCATAATTTCTAGTGCAGTACAAGGAACAGAACCTCCACCAATACAAAGAACTCTATCCTCATTACAAATATCACTTAATTCAATTTCTCTTTTCACTTTTTTATTATAATATATTCCTAATAAATAATGAGAAACAGGAAAATAAGATGCCCATTTCTCAATCTTCTTTGTTAATACAGGTATAATCCCCAACTTTCTCACCCTACCTCTATTAATAATTAAAGTAATATTCCAATAAAACTAACAACTTGATTAATTAAACCGCCAGCAAAAATAGCAATAAATGTAGTTACGAAACCTATAGTTATAGCTATCTTAACTCCAAATTCTTTAATTAAAACCCCTAATGCAGAAATACAAGGAATATAAAATAAAGCTACTACAGAACCAACAACTATTTGCAAAGTGGATAAATCTAACTCTAACAGAGGTAAAACAGCCAATTCCCGACGAATAATTCCTAACATAAGTCCCATTGTAGCTTCAGTAGGAAGACCTAACCATCCTGTTGTTAATGGTGCTAGATAACTATTAATCGATTCTAGCAATCCAGCTTCAACCAATAAAGCAGCAAAACCTACTCCTAATAATATAGGCATCTCTGCTTCTATCATAAATGATTTAGTCCGCAGCCATATCTTCTTGAACAGTGCTTCTCTATCTGGTAACAATAAATGTGGTATCTCTAACAACATAGGATCAGACTTTCCAGGAATTACCTTATTTAATATTACTCCAGCTAATAATAAACCAGCAAGGGAAATTAGATAGACTAATACTAAAGCTAAAATAGAATGATCTCCCAACAAAGCAACAAAGGCTCCCGCCTGTGCAGAACAGGGAACAGCTAACACTACTAAAGAAGATGTAACTAATCTTTCTTTCGGGCTAGTATTGGCCCTTGTCCCTAATATTGCTGGAATAGCACATCCATATCCCATAATTAGAGGGACAATATTACCACCTTGAATACCGAGTTTACGTAAAGTAGAGTCCAGCAGTACCGCAACCCTCGGAAGATAACCACTATCCTCCAAAAAGGACAAAACAATATAAAATAAGAATACATAAGGTAATACCAAAGCAAAAGGCCATTCAATCCCCTTTACAAGTGCACCATACTCCCCTACTAAAACATTGAATAACAACCCTTCTGTTATAAAAATAGAAACAATACTTCTAAAAAAGGGAACAACAATATTGTCTACAAATGGTAAAAAGAAAACAGCTCTTAAACCTTTACCTCCCCCGACAACAATCACTAAAGCTATGAGTAAAACTAAACAAGCTATAGGAATACCAGTAACAGGTTTGACTGCTAAATCTCCTAATTTTTCTAGAAAAGTAGGATGTCTATGTTCTACCTCCTGAACCTCTTCCACTATTCTCCCTACAGCTTGCCACCTTTCATCTTCTGTTACCGATACTTGCTCATTAAATTGAGTTTGATCTGCACTTGCTTTCCAAACCTCTTCTAATAACTCCTTCATCCCTACATTACGAATAGCTACAGTAGGTATTACTGGTCTTTCTAATTCTTCTTCTAACCTATCTACATCAATCGATACCCCTTGATTTTGGGCAACATCTATCAAATTCAAAGCAAAAACTACAGGTAATCCAAATTCCTTCACCTGTAAAGCAAAGTTTAAATTTCTTTCTAAGTTAGTAGCATCTAAAACACAGACAACTACATCTACTTCACCATCTTGTAAAAAATCTACTGCAACCTCTTCAGCTGGAGATGTTGCCTTTAGGGAATAAGTACCTGGCACATCAATTAATGTTGCTTGCTTATCACTATATTGCATTTTACCATGAGTATAGCTTACTGTAGTACCACTATAATTTGATGACATAACTTCTCTGCCTGTCAACTTTGAAAAGAAAACACTCTTTCCAACATTCGGATTTCCCATCAATAAAATTTTTAATTCATCTCTTCCTACTTCTATTTTCTCTTCTTCTACACCATGACAGTCCACCTAGTTTGCCCCCTATTCTATATAGCCTCTTATGAAATATTTTTTTCTATCTTTTCTACTGAAATTTCCTCTGCAATATCTTTTGCTACAGCAACACTTCTTCTGCCTATTTGGATAACAATTGGCCCACCCAAAGGCTGATGAGATTTAATAGATACATTCATTCCTTCTCTTAATCCCAAAGAATTCAAAAGAGGAATTGTTGGTAATTGTTCTATTCTACAAGCCTGCTCCTTCTTTAAATCATATAAAAACATCATAACACCTCCGTTTTAATAGTCAACGCTCTCAGCTAAATTAAAAGCCTGTTGTTACAATACTTCGCGGATGAGTAAATTTTTCTACACCCCCGTCTTAGTGTACAATTTACAATGGATATGGTTTTTATGGTTTTCACGAAGGGTCTTGTTTTTTTAAGACCCGTAGGGAGTTCAAAATCACACAATCAAAACACTAAAACCATCAACCTTTACAAGACATCATACAATTAAATATTCTCATTACTAATAATTTCTTTTAGCTGGAAGACTCATAGTAACCTCATGTTCTCTCTAAATTTCTCTTTATTTATTATTTAAAGCATCTTCTATTGCTTTCAGTATTGTTTTACTACTGATTGTCCAGTTACAACATCTACCTCAAGACTCTGTTCAAATAAGACACTATCAGCTACTGCCGAACCAGCATGACCAGCAGTATGTTCATGTTCTAACAATTCAATCGATTAAATTTCATAATCTTCTATTGTTACTTCTACCTCAGCAGTTACCATCCTCATTAAATATCTACCAACATAGCTTCCATCTGTAATCTGTTCTAGATTTATATCGATTAATTCAAGCTTTGAAGCTTCATTAGTTACCCTAGTAACATGATAATATTTTAAACAACAGTTTATAGTAACAGTAAAACTAAACAAAATAGTATAACCTTTTTTCACGAGATCAAATCCTCTTTTTCAAGTAAATTCAGATGAATTTTCAATTATAATCTATTAATAGTTCACAACGAAATTCATTCTCAATTAAAAGTAAAAAAATAGAACGAAAATGATTATCACTACCTAATATAATGCCATATCATCCCAAAGGTGTCAATGATAATAATTTCAAAAATTACCATGATATTATGTAAATTTACTTAGTACCTATTAACTATAAACCTTGAAGTAATAAAACCTTACTATGCTTTAGTTATAAATCTTTTGCACGTAAAACCTGACGGGCTTGCCCTCAGGATGTAAGTGCTATTTCAAAAATAATTCGATATTATTTTTGAAATATGATATACTAATAATAAGTTAAGGTAAATCTAACAACTGAATATATAGGGTTGTAGCAAGAATTAAGCGATAACCAAGCTCCTTTGCTACATAAAATATTCAAGGTATCAGAATTCCTTAATCGTCAGTACCGTAGGGCGTACGGGATTCTAAGCCTCTGGAGAAACTGTAAGACCTACCAAATCTAATAATTGATATTAGGTTGACATAGGCTCGTTTCTAGGAATGAGGAATCCACGTTGGGCTTGCCCCGTGGAGCGTCAAAAACTACTGATAAACCTAAAACAGAAACAAAAAAATGATACCCATTCTCAATCAAACTTTTGAAAAAAGACCACTGCTAATTAACAATTTTCACAATAGCCATAAAACTTAATACTATGCTCAGTCACTAAAAAATCATACTTTTTCTCCAAGTCAGTTTCAAATTCTTCTAAAATCTGATCATTGAATTCAATTACTGCTCCACAATCAATACAGATTAAATGATGATGGTGTTCATTATTATTTTCTTCCAACTCATAACGCCGGCAATTATCATCAAAATTTAACTGCTGGACAATACCTAATTCACCAAATAACTCTAAGGTTCGATAAACTGTTGCTAAGCCAATTCCTGAATCTCGTTGCTTAACAATATTATAAATCTCTTCAGCACTTAAATGTTCACCCTCATTATCCGCTAAAATCTGCAAGATTAAATCCCGTTGAGAAGTTAATTTATAATTATTTGTATCCAAAATATTCTTTAGCTCTTGTGTTTTATTTCCCATATTTTCACCTACTAATTAATAATTATCTTATTATTAATTATAACTTATTAATCAACTAATGTCAACTTATTAAATAAAATAGAGGTTTCCCATTTTTTAAATATAGTTAATTAAATGGGCTCTTTAATTAATGTTGTGAAAATTTCAGTACGATGAAGATAATAATCATGTACAGTCTAAAAGGCTCGTAGTTAAGGTTAAGTCTAAGTAACCCATTTAAAAATCTTAAAACTAAAAAATATCCATAATCTTCAAAAAAACATAAGTTCCTAAACGATAAAAAATTAGAGAAGACCTTTAAAAAGTTCTTCCCTAATGGCAATAAGAATCATCATCTCCTAAAATACCTACTTTCTCAAGTAATAGATAAATTATAACTGCTACAATTCCTACCAATATTAAATTTGATAACAGCCTCCCATATTATCACCTCACTTTATATTGCAGATAAAATAAATTCTTCTTTCTCAATCTTAATAGGGTTCACAGCTCTACTTCCCTTGATTAATAGAACTTACATAATCTCCAACACTAGCTTTAAGATCCTGTAGGCGATTAATTAAAATATAGATAACAAATAACGGAAAAACTAAATACTCAGCAAATATCATTGTCACTACTAAAAGAACAATAGCATATTTATAACCTATCACAAACAATAAATTTGAGATATTTTGATGTGATAAATTGCTTACCATTAAAACAGAGACAAGAATAGTCATCCCTAAAAATAACTTCAACCCTAAAAATTGGCCCCAGACTGCATTTGTAAAGATATAATAGGAAGCTAATAAGCCAGCTGCAGCCGGTATCGGCACCCCGATAAAATTCCCCTTATTTGCAGAAAGTTCGGTCTCAATATTAAATCTAACAAGTCTGATAATACCAGCTAACATAAATAAAAATGCTACTGGAATAATTACTGCCTTAAAATAACTTTCAGCAGTCATTGTTGCATAGATTAAAATACTAGGTGCCACTCCAAAAGAGACTGCATCACAAAATGAATCAAATTCTTTCCCAAACTGACTATAGCCTTCTAATTTCCTAGCAACCTTTCCATCTAAACCATCAAATATTATCGCAAAGAGTATCAGCCAAGCAGCCACTGTAAAGTTTTTTTCTAATGACATTAAAATACTCAAGAATCCAAAAAAAAGATTTGAACTGGTTATCAAATTGGGAAATAAAAATCTTTTTTCTAATTTAAACATATAACTCACCTCACTTTAGATTGCAGGTAAAAATAGAGTAGATCTAAAGATAACTCTTCTAATGAAAAAGCTGAGATCTTCATCTAACTCATCTTCAACATCACTGGCTGAAGCCTCATACCTAGCTTTAAGAATATAATTATAATTACGATCTACAGTTAAATCAGCTCGACCATTGTTATCTGCAATTACTGTTTCATACTCTGACTCATTATGAAGATCAGGATAGTTCCTTCCTTCGGGCTCAATAGATTGAACCAACTTGATTTTAGCATTCGGTAATGGTTGACCATTATAACGCACCTCAACCTCTATTTCATCTCTACTTTGCATCTGCTCTGCAGAAAAGAGAGGAACTATCTCTACAGTAAGTCCGACAGGTTGATGAACACCATTATCTTCCCCTACCCAAGTAATGCTCTTAGCAAAATCACGATACTGAGACAAGCGATATCTAGCAGGAGGTCTAACAGCAAAGAATGTATACTCCCCTTCTTGCTCAAACTCTACATTTGATTCAAAAAATGTCTGTCGATTGATTAAATCTACATCATCAATTTCTTCATTAGGTTTTCTTAATCTAAGGCTTAACTCCGTCAAATCCCGTTCCTCAATCTCATCATCGGGATCAGCCCAAAAAGTATCAAATTTTATTTCTTCTTCCAATTCAGCTGTTAAGGGAAGTTCAATCCAAGCAGAATGAGCAAAAGCTGTAGTAGAAGAAAATAATAACATTATACATGATAATAACACAATAATCCTTCTTTTTTCAAACATGATTTTCAACTCCCTTAGTAATGGTTATATTAATATTTTTACTAAATTTAATCTTACTTAAAAATATATAATCCCTTAAGCTATTACAAACCTTAATAGATTATATAACATTTAATCTATTAATATCTATAAGGCCCTCTATTGAGAGCATCTCTAACAGCTGAAATTATCTTACCACCTCTTAAAGTAGCTCCTGAGAAAGAATCAATGTCTTCTACAACTGTTCCTGGCTCATAAAGTGCATCAAGACTTGTCCTAACATCGTTGCCTACTAAATAGTCTATAACTTGATCATGTTGCTCTACAATAGGGTATAAAGCATGTTCTTCATCCAATTGACGATAATCTATATCACTATGTGCTAAATGTCTATAACTCATGTCAGTTATAATATTATCCTCTAGCGTAAACTGAACACTGACCTGATCAATTCCCCTATCTGAAAATGTACCTCGATAATCGGCATTCTCATAACTCCAACTTGTTGCATTAGTAACTTCTGGTTGTACTAACTGCCAGCCTGCTACACCTAGAACACCCACCATTACAAAAATTGATACTGCTTTGATTAATGATTTCTTCATAATAAAATTCCTCCTCTTAATAATTAATTGAAAATAAAAATGATTTTCAATTTCAAGCCTAAATAAATAATAACCTTTCTTATAATTAATGTCAATTAAATTTCAATTAAATCTCTCATATATAAATTGCAAGTTAA
Source organism: Natroniella acetigena (assembly GCF_023227745.1). GTDB lineage: Bacteria > Bacillota > Halanaerobiia > Halobacteroidales > Halobacteroidaceae > Natroniella > Natroniella acetigena. The sequence continues at coordinate 62,121 of NZ_JALKBX010000006.1, forward strand.
AATGAACTTAACTGGATTTCACTAAATATTTATCCGCATTAATCCAAGGTGATTTTTGGTATTATAGGGGGTTAATCTTGACAGCCTACTAACTACTGACACAGACACAACCACTGACACTTTAATATGTTATACTTTTACAAATTTTTGAATCAGATTAGTAAACTCTAATTTTTTATAGATACAAGACCAAGAACGACGACTAAATAGTATTGGAATTTGGCACTTTTTTGCGTTACACTTAGCCATTTCACATAAATTATGATTAACGTAGTCAGTTAGCACAAGAATCATATCCGTATCACTAGGGATAACACAGTTTTTACATTTTCGACCTGTTGTATGCCTAATTAATTCAGCACCTAACTTAGTCAATTTAGCTGGAATTTTTCCTAAATTATCTCCTCCAATAATTAAGACTGACATAATAGCTCCTCCTTTCTCAGTTATAAATCTTATTTAAAGTCTATATCTCATACAAATTAATATAATCACAAAGCTAATCTAAATTTAATTAATTTATCTCCATATATCTTCCATTCTTTGCTGCAAGTACACTCTAAATTACAACTACTGGAAAGAAAGCCTCTCCCTTGAATTAGGGAGGGGATGAATTTCCATTTAAATTATCCATACTCTTCTCCTCCATTTGCAGAAAGTTAATTTGATAAGTTATTGGCCCAATCTTCAATTTTATCTTTCGCCTCTCCATCCCATTTAAAACCTTCTATAATAACTTCTGCTCCTAACTCTTCTAACTTAACTTCTAATATATCCACAGCCTTACAGAATATATCTTCTCCAAAAGAACTATCACCTGGACCAAAAACAGCAGCCTGTTTACCAACAAGATCAACTCCAGATAGATTATCATAAAAATCTAAGAATTCATCTTGTAACTCCCCAGCTATATCACCAACATCTTTAGCAGCAATATCGTAGCTATCACTTAAAACTTCCTCTACCTTAACTGCTAATTTCCTGTAGTCGAACCATAAACAACAATAGCCTTCTTCATTTCACACCTCCCCTTTTTTATTGATAATGAAGTTCATTATCAATAAAAAAGTTATCTTTCTTTAATTAATTTTTTAAGATTAAGTAAACTTTCACTCTACTTTTTAATAATGTAGTTCAGATAATTTTTTAAAAGATATATCACTCAAACTATTTGGGTGATAATGATTTTCAATTTCATTTTTATTATAACCGATTTTTCCAGTATTGTCAAGAGTTAAATTAATATAAACCAAGCTTGAGTTGAATTTTAATATCCCAACTCAAACTTGGTCTAAACCTATCCTAGTAATTTGAAAATCACATTTGAAATCTTATCTAGTATATCATAAAACTTAACATTAACAGTTTCAGATAACCCATTTCCCCATCCGTCATTATCAATTCCAATAGTCACCATTAACAATTCCTTTAAATCAATAGGATCTTTAGGTCTTATTTTTAAATAATCTAATTCTCCTGGTCTAACTATTTCTCTCATCGTATCTAAAACCAAAATTCTTTCTGCTTTAATAATTTGTAAAACATCAAACAGATCTTCACCAGTCTTACCAGCATTAATGAATAAAATATCTAGTTTTTGAGAAAAAGTCTCCTTCAACTTATCCAATAGATAAATAGTAACTCCTCTGTCTTGTTTCCTTACATCTCCCAAACCGACTACGGCTAATTTGCAGAACATAATATCACCAACTTTTATGCCCTTTTGCTATCATTATCTTCAAATGAAATAGATTTTATTCAGCAAATAATTGGAGTTTTTTTGATATAAAGTGGCACTTTGCCACTTTATATCAGTGTACAGTGAACAGTTGACGGTTGACAATTAAAAATCTAAATTTAAAACCACTCTAACCCCCTAATTCTAAAGCTTTCAAGGTTTTGATCATATCCTTCGGGTTCTTTGAACCCTTCGTGATGAAAAAATCAGCTCTTAGATTTTTTCTATCCACTGTACACTGTCAACTCAATATTGTGGCACTTTCAGTACCACAATATTATATTTCACTCCTGAGCAAGCTCCTCAATTGCCTTCAAAGCAGCTACTTGACCTTCCCCAGTCGCTTTAGATATCTGTAATGGTCGTCCTATACAATCTCCTGCTGCATAAATTCCTTGAACACTGGTCTTAAATTCTCGATCAACCTTGATGTACTTTCCATCTAACTCTAATCCAGCTACTATTTCTGAAGGAGGAACAGTCTCCCTTAAAATAAAGATCCCATCAACTTCATATTCTTGCTGATCAGTTTTAACCTTATCAGCAAGATCTTTCCCAGTTATCTCCTTAACTTTCTCCCTGACTACCTTAATTCGATCATCTAAATCTTTAATCTCCTCATACTGAGGAATATAATAAACAGTTTCACAGATATCAGCTAAAAAGTTTGCTTCATCTTCATGATGAGCACTATCACTAATCACTAATACCTCTTTGTCTTTATATAACCTTCCATCACAAGTTGCACAATAACTGATTCCTTGCCCTACATAATCAGCCTCCCCTAAAATCTTAGCTTCTTGTACAACCCCAATAGCCAAAATCAACTTTTTAACTTGATAACTCTCTCCGTTAGTTGTTAGCATTAATTGATCACCCATAGGAAAGATCTGTACAACCTTCTCTTTAATAACTGGAATCTCTAATTCTTTAATATGATCAATAAACTGCTCCGCCAACTCTTCTCCGCTGACTTTACTAAAACCAAGATAATTATCCACATGAGGAGCCCATCCAATCTTTTTAGCCACTTGACTACTCTCAAAGATAACAACATCTTTATCACGAGCTTTAGCATTAATTGCTGCTGACATCCCAGCTGGACCAGCCCCAACAATCGCAATTTCATATACTTCATTTGACATCTTTATCACCTCAACTTAAAAATTAGCTTTAACCATCATTATGCCAGAGTATGTTTATATATTTAAGAGTAAATTCCAATTTAATGATGTTTGATTTATTAAAACTAAAACTCAAATTACGTGCGTTAATTCAATACATAATTTTCCAACTAATTTATCATTGATATAAAGTGGCACTTTGCCACTTTATATCAGTGTACAGTTTACAATTTACAGTTGACAGTTAAAGACCTTAAAACCTTAAGAGCAAAACCACTTTAAACCCATAACCCTAATTATTTTTAGAAGTTTTAAGCTTTTAAGATTTTGATCTTAACTGTAAACTGTACACCGTAAACTGTAAACTAAAATATAAAAAGAGGGGATACATAATATAATATATCCCCCTTCTTAGTTATTATTTAAGTAATTTTTTAATTTCATCTTTACTTAGTACTCTACCTTTAACTTTAACTTCGTTATTAATTGCTAAAGCAGGAGTACTCATAATCCCAGCTTTAGCTATTTCGGCCATATCTTCTACCTTTTCAATTTCTGCATCAATACCTAATAAGGACATTTGTCCGGTTAAAACAGTACAAAGTGTCCTTATTTAGTGTCATTACATTTGACCGCCCACTATATATTGTATATTAAAGGTTGGGAGGACAAATGTCCTAACACAAAATTGACAATAGATATGGTTTTTATGGATACGGTTTTTGCAAGACATTATACAACCAATTATGTTAATATCATCTCATATTCTAGTGTAGCTTATAAATATTAATTTTCTAAATTTTAATTAAATAACCCTAAAAATTAATTTGAGAACCTTTTAAAAGGTTCTCAAATTAATTCAACTACCTGTTGCTCTTCTATTTTTTGATTAATCCCCTCTAAACTTTTTCCTAAATTACTTTCAATTACTGCTACCATAGTCCCCTCAACTAATGCTGCTTTACTAACAACCACAGCATCATACCCCTCCAGACTTAGCAACTCTAAAGCCATTTGAGAATTAACTAATGCACTACCAACATCACCAATAATTATAACACCCTCTTGAGAATAGACCTTTTTCACTGCTTCTATAATCTCATCTATTTCTGTTCCTATTCTTCCATCTTCAATCCCCCCAATAGCTACTAAAGGTATCTGCCGAGGAATCAACTCTTGAGTTAATTCCTCAATTCCTTGGGCAATCTTATAGCTATGTGACACCACTACTATTCCAACCATTTCTCTGTTGCCCCCCTCCAAAAAAAGATTTATTTTCCTGAAATTTAAATTAGATCATTTTCAATAAAGCTTATAATATAAATATTTTGCGAACTACTATAATATTCATATTAAATAAAATCTTGGAGGTAATTTATCACTATTTTTATCTTTTAGCCAAATCTCGTGTGGCTACCACATTTACATCTGTATCAAGAATATTTTTAATCACTACATCACCTAATTTAACAGGAGCTTCTAGTTCAACCTTAGCTAGCTCCTTCATTGCCTTTTCTAATAATTTCTTGGGAATTGGCTCTTCAGTTTTAACTGGAACTAAAGGTAAGACTCCCCTTTTAACCCTAACAGTCGTCGGTAATATTCGAGTTGGATTAAAGTATTCAGTAATAACATAATCTTTCCCTTTTGGACAACGGTTCCCTTCAATATTATTAATCTCACCTGCAACAACTTCAAATTCAACATCACATCCTATAGGACAACTAATACAAGTAATTAGCTCCTGCTTCATTATGCCCCCTCCTTTACAATCTTAATCTCAATCTGCTCACTATTTAAGTCATCTATCATCTTCTCTGATAGTGGTACAGTAATCATCTCTGCTGGTTTAATAACTCGTTCTTTTTTATTGAACAGTTCTTGCTCTCCATCCTTAATGATTATTCTAACATTCTCTAGTGGTCTTCTGCCCCTTAAATAAAGATCAACCCTCTTTCTATCTGCAACTTTATCTGTAATCTGCTGAGGAACAACATAACTTACATCATTACCTGCTATTACCTCTACCCTTTCCTTCCTCTTATCAATCTTATCTTGTAAGAAATAAGCTGCTGTCTTGCCGGCTAACTTACTTTCTTCAGTTACATAATCCACTAAATCATGGACATGAAGAACATTACCACAAGCATAAATCCCTTCTATACTTGTTTCTCTACCCTCATTAACTATTGGCCCACCTGTTGCTGAATCCAACTCTACTCCTGCTTCCATAGATAATTCATTTTCTGGAATTAATCCAACTGATAATAGTAAAGTATCACACTCTACAAAGTACTCTGTTCCAGGAATAGGTCTTAAATTATCATCAACTTTAGAAACTGTAACCCCTTCTACCCGCTCTTTCCCATGAATCTTAGTTACAGTCTGGCTCAATCTTAAAGGAATATCAAAATCATCTAAGCACTGAATAATATTACGAGTCAACCCGCCTGAAAATGGCATTATCTCTAAAACAGCTTCTACACTAGCACCTTCTAAATGCATTCTCCGAGCCATAATCAACCCAATATCACCCGAACCTACAATTACAGCCTTCTTTCCAGGTAAATATCCTTCCATGTTAATATACCTTTGAGCAGTACCTGCACTGAAGACTCCCGCTGGTCTACTTCCTGGAATTCCAATTGCCTCCCTTGTCCTTTCTCGACACCCCATAGCTAAGATTACAGCTTGAGCATCAATCTCTAACATACCCTCTGTTGAATTAATAGCATAAACCATCTTCTCGGGAGTTACTTCTAAGACCATTGTATTTAACTTAATCTCAATCCCTCTGTCAGCTACACTCTCCATAAAACGCTGAGCATATTCTGGACCAGTCAACTCCTCACCAAAATGGTGCAACCCAAATCCATTATGGATACACTGTTGTAAAATCCCACCCAATTCAAAATCACGCTCAATAATTAATATATCTTTAACCCCTTGGTCATACGCTTCCTGAGCTGCTGCCAAGCCTGCTGGTCCACCACCGATTACAACTAAATCATAACTCTGCTTATTCACTATCTATCACCCCTTTTTGTAAAGACTCTTTTGCCGGTTCTATTAATAGCTGTGAATCCTTCCCTTCCAACTTCACTTCCGTCTGTTCAATCCCTAACTCTTCAGCCAATATATCTACAACCTTCGGCTCACAAAATCCACCTTGACACCTTCCAGCACCTGGTCTAACCCTTCTCTTTACTGCATTGACCGTTCTAGCACCTATTGGCCCTCTAATTGCATCAATTATTTCACCTTTGGTTACACTTTCACAGCGACAGATAATCTCACCATAATCTTCATTCTGCTCTACCAACTTTGCCCGTTCTTGATGGGACATATGCCTGAATCTAGGTATCCCTTGATGATCAGAGTTAAAATCTGTATCTAGCTCTAGTTGACCATACTCATCTTTTACGATCTCTACTACCATCTCTGCAATTGCAGGAGCAGACGCTAAACCTGGTGATTGAATCCCTACTACATTAATAAATCCTCTTACCTTTTCGCTAGCTTCAATCAAAAAATCTTCTGTCTCTTTAATTGCTGCCCGCAAACCTGAGAACTCCTTAATAACTCCATTCATTCCCAAGTCAGAAATTGTCTCTTGAGCTCCTCTCATTACTTTATCTAATCCTTCTCTAGTATTAGCAAGATCGCTCTTATCTTCTACTTCCTCAACATTAGGGCCAATCAATAAATTCGCTTCATCAGTAGGAGTAATCACTATCCCCTTACTAACTTCAGTCGGTACAGGAAAGATAGTATGATTAACATCTATATCTAACTTCTTGTCATATAAATAATACTCACCCTTACGTGGAGTGATCTCAAAATCATCGCTCCCTACCATATTGGCTAGCTTATCAGAGTATAATCCTGCAGCATTAATCACTAACTCTGCCTCAATATCACCTTGAGCCGTCCTTACTAATTTATAATCATCTTGCTCTTCAATATCCAATACTTCTGATTCTAATAATACCTCCACCCCATTCTCAACTGCATTTTCAGCAAAAGCTACAGTCAATTCAAAGGGATTGACGATTCCAGCAGTTGGAGCATATAAAGCGGCTATTGAGTCAGGATTTAAATTTGGTTCTAACTCAAATAACTCTTTTCTCTCTATAATCTCTAAGTCAGGAACTCCATTCTGTTGACCATTCTCTAACAACTCTTCTAGTTTATCCATATCTGATTCCTTCTTAGCAACAACTAGTGCCCCTATCCATTTAATTGGAACATCCAACTCTTTTTCAAGTTGATGATAAAGTTCATTCCCTCGAACATTTAACTTACCCTTAAGTGTATTAACATCTGCATTAAACCCAGCATGTAATAAAGCGGTATTAGCCTTACTTGTACCCGTACAGACATCTGCTTCTTTCTCTACTAAAATTACATCTAATCTATATTTTGATAATTCACGAGCAATAGCAGTTCCCACTACTCCTCCCCCAATGATTAACACTTCCGTTTTCTGCTTCAAAATTAATTCCTCCCTTTTCTTTATTGATATATAGTGTCAGTAGTCTGTGTCTGTGAAATTCAAACCCGCTAACTCCTTTAAAACATAAAGGTTTTGAACTTGATTTTTTACTGACACTGACACATAATTATAACATAGCTTCACTCTTTTAAAAGAAAAGATACCACACCCTAAGAACCAAAGTAGGTATACTCCCCCCTTGTTCTTAGAATGTGGTATCTCATTTTATTCTCACCACTTTGAAGATTATGCAATTATATAGCTTAAGTTTATATCAATGTACAATTTACAGTTTACAATGTACAGCTAAAACCTTAAAACCTAAACTCAAAATCACTCTAACCATAAATCTTTTTTAACAATCTTAATCTTTTAGGAGTTCTCTCTTTAATTGCAAATTGTACATTTCGTCAATTGTCCATTGTGAAGCTATTCCGCATCCTCCCAAGCCTTAGCACGTTCAACTGCTTTCTTCCAACCCGCATATAATTCTTCTTGTTCTTCTACTTCCATCTCAGGCTCAAACTGACAATCAACCTTTCTCTTACCCAAAATTTCATCTTTATCTTCCCAATATCCAACTGCTAATCCTGCTAAATAAGCAGCACCCAATGCAGTCGTCTCCGTAATCTCAGGTCGTTCAACAGTAGAACCTAAGACATCTGCTTGAAATTGCATCAAAAAGTCATTAGCACAGGCACCACCATCAACCTTTAAATCCTTCAACTCCAAACCAGAATCTGCCTTCATCGCTTCTAAAACATCCTTAGTCTGGTAAGCTAAAGATTCTAAAGTAGCCCTAATCATATGATTTCTATTTGTCCCTCTGGTCAAACCTACAATTGCTCCTCGAGCATACATATCCCAATAAGGAGCTCCCAAGCCAGTAAAGGCAGGTACTACATAAACACCATTAGTCCCGTCAACTTTAGTAGCAAAGTATTCAGAATCAGCTGCCTCATTAATCAAGTTTAACTCATCTCTTAACCACTGCACAGCTGCTCCAGCAATAAAGACACTGCCTTCCAAAGCATAATTGACCTCTCCATTAAGTCCCCAAGCAATCGTTGTTAATAAACCATTTTCAGAGCTTACTGCTTCTGCACCTGTATTTAGTAATAAAAAACAACCAGTTCCATAAGTATTCTTAGCCATTCCCTTTTCAAAACAACCTTGCCCAAAAGTAGCAGCCTGTTGATCTCCAGCTATTCCTGCAATTGGTATTTCTTCCCCAAAAAAGTGAGAGTCAATGGTATTACCGTAAATCTCGCTACTAGATTTAACCTCAGGCAACATTGATTTAGGAATTTCTAAAATGTCTAATAACTCATCATCCCACTCAAGTTGATGAATATTATAAATTAATGTTCTACAAGCATTGGTATAGTCAGTTACATGAACTTCGCCTCCAGTTAATCTCCAAATTAACCAACTATCAACCGTCCCAAATCTTAACTTACCTGCTTTTGCTTTCTCTCTAGCCCCTTCAACATTATCCAAGATCCATTTGATCTTAGTCCCTGAAAAGTAAGCATCTACTACCAAGCCAGTTTTGGCCCTGATCTGCTCCTCCAACCCTTCTTTCTTTAATTGATCACAGATATTAGCAGTCCTTCTATCCTGCCATACAATAGCGTTATGAATCGGCTTTCCAGTCTCTACATCCCACACAACCGTTGTCTCCCGCTGATTAGTAATCCCAATCCCTGCTATCTGCTCAGCTCTAATATCAGCTTCTCCTAAAGCATCAGCTACTACTCCAATAGTCGTACCCCAAATCTCATTAGCATCATGTTCAACCCAACCTGGCTGAGGATAAATCTGTTTGAATTCCTTTTGCGCTGTATTAACGGTTTGTCCACCATGATCAAAAATTATTGCTCTAGAACTGGTGGTTCCCTGATCTATAGCTAAAATATACTCTTCCATCTTTAATTTTCTCCTCTCTATTCTACTATTTTATACAGATTCAGTAATTTTTACAGTTTCAGAAGAATTAACTTTTTCATTTTGTTTTACTTCAGGTAAATAGACTCTTACACACTTTTTATAAATAATAGCACCTAGTGGACCTCCTAATAACGGGCCAACAATTGGTACCCAAAAGTAGAAATTATGTTCGGTGAAGGGAGTCGAACCCCAACCTGCCAGTGCCGTAAATAATTTAGGACCAAAATCTCTAGCTGGATTAATAGCAAAACCAGTCAATGTTCCAGCAATACCACCAATTGCTGCTACTAATAATCCAATCCCAATAGCAGGTCCCAGACCCTTAGGTGCTGTACTATTCAAAGGTTCAGTCATAGCAATTACTCCCATTAATAATATTGCAGTTAAGATCAACTCAATCATCATTGCTCGTGGATTAGAAATATTCGGTTGAGCAATTGTATGAAAAATCGTCATATTTCCTGCTGTCTTTTCTACAAACTGTTCAGCATAAATAAAATAAGCTCCCGCTGCTCCTAAAAAAGCACCACTTGTCTGAGCAATAGAGTAAGGAATCACCTTTTTCCAAGGAAAATCACCAACAACAGCTAATGCAACTGATACTGCCGGGTTAATATGAGCTCCAGAAACACCACCAGTAATATAAATTGCCATTGTTACACCTAAACCCCATAATAAAGATAAAGCCCACCAGCTAATATCAGCTTGCATCAAGACTACATTAGCTACTACACTTGCTCCAAAAAAAAGTAAAATAGCTGTTCCCAACATCTCAGATAAACATTCACCAATTAAATTTTCCTGTTTCATAACTCTCCTGGTTATAAAAAACTGTTCAAAACTATATAAAATTAATTATAACCAGGTTTCACCTCCCTACCTTTTATTTTTTATCCAAAATATTAATTTAAGCAAACATCAACCCTTTTGGTCTATCTAATAATTTTAAATTTCTAAAACCATATCCTCTATAAGTTTTGCCTGCAAAAGTTTTAAAATTACACACTTTTGAATTATATTTATTATTCTTTATTCTTAATGAAGTAATATAACCTACATATTCTGTTCCATCTCTTTTAATGTACCTTTGTTTAAACCTTTTTAACTCTTTTATTTTAGCTTTAGACTTTTTACTCAATGGTCTAATGATATATTCTTTTATATCAACATTATCGATAGGCAATAGACTAGTAATACATATAGCGTCATTGCTATGAGATTTATCTATATTGTTTTCAATCCGTTTGTTAGCAGTATCACCCCCATTAGTGATTTCCAGATT